>DASPSY010000110.1:0-52051 GCA_035623685.1 Gaiellaceae bacterium | reverse complement strand
CTGCGTGATCCGGATGGCGTCGAACCCGGCAGCCTTGGCCAGGTCCATCTTCATCTGCGAGAGCGCCGGATCGGCGTTCCGGCCCTCGTCCTCGGCCGCGCCGATGAGCATGCCCGTCGAGGCCGCCGCAGTGGCGGGGATCAGGCAGGCCAGCAGGCAGGCCGCGACGAGCAGGTGACGGAAGTGCCGCACGATTCAGAAGGTGAATGCCTCGACGGAGCGGGTAGCCGGCTCGACCGACCTGCTTTTTACCGTAGCGGAGCGGGCTGAAATCGCCAAGATCACCCGTCCAGGGGAGGACGGGGAGCCTGGGAGGCCGATATGTTGACTCAGGTCAGGATCGCGTTGCCAAGCTATCGCCGCAGGTAGCTCGGGAGGCTCGCCAGAAACTTCCAGGTCAGCGATCTTGAGACTCCAGGCGGCCCGGCTTCTCCGACCGGGCCGCTGCTCCCCTTCCTGGCGGGACTAGCCTTGACGGCGTGGCCGGCCGGCTCGAAGAGACGCTGAAGCTGCTGCCCGCGAAGCCGGGCGTCTACCTGTTCCGCGACAAACACGGCGACGTCCTCTACGTCGGCAAGGCGAAGTCGCTGCGACCCCGCGTCCGCTCGTGCTTCCAGCAGAGCCTCGATTCCCGCGCCGCGATCAGGCAGCTGCCGGAGCGCGTCGACGACGTCGAGGTGATCGTCACGCAGAACGAGGTGGAGGCGCTCCACCTCGAGCAGAACCTCGTCAAGCGCTACCGGCCGCCGTTCAACGTGCGGCTGCGGGACGACAAGTCCTTCCCGTACATCGCCGTCACGGTCGACGACGAGTACCCACGCGTGATGTTCACGCGCGAGCGACACCGGCGTGGCGTCTGGTACTTCGGCCCGTACGCGAACGCCAAGAAGGTCCGCGAGACATTGGACGTCCTCAACCGCGTGTTCCCCTACCGGCCGTGCGAGGGGCCGAAGCCGGGACGGCACAGCGGCATCCCGTGTCTCGACTACCACATCGACCGCTGCCTGGCGCCGTGCGTCGGGTACGTGTCGAGGGAGGACTACCGGGCGATCATCGACCAGGTCGTCGAGTTCCTCTCGGGCGAGACGGAGCCGATCCAGCGCGAGCTCGAGCGCAAGATGCGCGCGGCCGCGACGGCGGAGCGGTTCGAGGAGGCGGCGCGCTATCGCAACCGGCTGCGCAGCGTCCAGCATCTTGCGGAGCGGCAGGCGGCGGACCGCAGGTCGGTCGGGACCATCGACGTGATCGGATTCGCGGCGGAGGACGACCGTGCGGTCGTCCAGGTGTTCCCGCTGCGCGACGGCAAACTCGTGGACCGGTACTCGTTCCACCTCGAGAACGTGGGCGGGCAGGAC
Source organism: Gaiellaceae bacterium (assembly GCA_035623685.1). Classification (GTDB taxonomy): domain Bacteria; phylum Actinomycetota; class Thermoleophilia; order Gaiellales; family Gaiellaceae; genus 3-1-20CM-4-69-9. The sequence goes on along the minus strand of DASPSY010000110.1, from coordinate 50,696 downwards.
CTGGCGACGGTGCTCGAGTCCTTCTGCCTGGAGTACTACGGCGGCTCGCCGTCGGTGCCGCCCCAGATCATCGTCCCGCGGGACGCCGGCGACATGTCCGCGCTCGAGCAGTTCCTCGCCGACCGGCGGGGTGGGCGTGTCGAGGTGCGCGTGGCGGAGCGAGGCGAGAAGCGCCGGCTGCAGGAGCTCGCCTCCGAGAATGCGCGGCACACGCTCGTGTCCGAGGCGGCGCAGTCCGAGCAGAAGCGGCTCAGGCGGATCGAGGCGCTCGAGGAGCTGCGCGAGGCGCTCAACCTCGAGTCGCTGCCGATCCGGATCGAGTGCTTCGATATCTCGACCGCGATGGGCACGGACAACGTCGGCTCGTTGGTCGTCTTCCAGGACGCGATGCCGAAGAAGGCGCACTACCGCAAGTTCGCGGTGCGCGGGCAGGAAGGCATGGACGACTTCGCCGCGATGGCCGAGGTGGTGACGCGACGGTTCGCTCGCCACGCCGACCAGGACGGCGACCGCGACGAGTCGTTCGCGGCGACACCGAACCTCGTCGTCGTGGACGGCGGCCGCGGGCAGCTCTCGGCAGCGCTCGCCGCGATGCAGGCGTTCGAGCTCCCCCGCGTGGCGGTCGTCGCGCTCGCGAAGCGCGAGGAGGAGGTCTTCGTCCCCGGCCGGCCCGATCCGATCCGGCTGTCGAGGCACTCACCCGCGCTCCAGCTCCTCCAGCGGATCCGCGACGAGGCGCACCGGTTCGCAGTCGGCTTCCACCGGCAGCGCCGCGAGACGCGATCCTTCGGCTCGATCTTCGACGAGCTCAAGGGAGTGGGGCCTGCGCGCCGTCGCGCCATCCTCCAGCACTTCGGCTCGGCCGCGCGCTTCCTCGCGGCCACGCAGGAGGAGCTCGAGGGCGTCCCCGGAGTCCCCTCGAAGACCGCGCGCTCCATCTACGCCCAGCTCCACAAGGCCGGCCGGGCGTAACGCGCGTCGGGCGCCCGGCCGGCGATCCCTCGTTCGGGTCACTCGCGCGGGCGATGGAGCGCGGATCGGCGCCGCGCCGATACCACCAGTGCCGCAGTGAACAGCCGCATGCTCACCCCCTCCGCGAGTCGCCCGCACTCCCGACCAGTCTCTTCGCTGGGCGTCCGCCTCCGTCAGCTCCGCGTCGCCGCCGGGCTGACCCAGTCCGAGCTCGCGGCCGACCGCTGCTCGAAGGAGTACCTGAGCCAGATCGAGCGCGGGAAGACGCGGCCTACCGAGGACATGCTCTCGTGGCTCGCCGAGCGGCTGGGCGTCGACGCGTCGTTCCTCGTCACCGGCCAGTCGTCGGCGGAGTACGCGGAGGCCGAGTCGGCCGTCGCGCGCGCCGAGGCTGCGGTCGAAGGACAGCAGTTCGAGGAGGCGCGCGAGGCCCTTGCGGACCTCCGATTCTCGCCGGAGGCGCCGGAGCTCGAGCTGCGCGCGCTGCTGGCGGAGAGCATGGTGCGAATGTGGGAAGGCGAGCAGCGCCGGGCAATCGAGGCGCTGACGCAGGCACGCGAGCTCGCCGAGCTCGACGCATTCTCTGACGTGGAGCGCGCGGACGTGCTCTATCGAATGGGCGTCGTCCGCTACCAGCTGTCGTCGATCAACTCGGCGATCGCGCTGTTCTCCGAGGCCTACGAGCTCGCGACCCGCTCCGGCCTCCCGTGCGACCGGCTCCGCTCGCACATCCTCGAGTGGCGGTCTCGCTGCTCGCGGCGCCAGCGGGACTTCGAGGCTGCGCGCGAGGACATCGAGCTCGCGCTCGAGCTCGCCGAAGGCCTGGGCGACACACTCACGGTCGCGCACGTCACCTTCCAGGCATCGCTGGTCGCCGAGCGCGGCGGCCACTGGCTGCGCGCACGCGCGCTGGCCGAGCGGGCGAAAGAGCTGTACGAGCAGCACGGCGACCGGGTCAACCTCGGCCGCATGCTCAACAACCTCGGCGGCCTGAACTACCTGCTCGGCAAGTCGGACGACGCGGTCACCCACTTGAAGCAGGCGTTCTCGATCGCGCTCGAGACGGGCAGCGACGCAGATGCCGCTCAGGCCGTCTCGTCGCTCGCGCAGGTGCATCTCGGCGCGAAGGAGTTCGGTCTTGCTGAGGAGCAGGCGCGCCATGCGCTGGAGCTCCTCGACGGGCGCGAGGACTTCCTCGACGAGATCGGCAACGCACAGATCGTCCTCGGCCGTTCACTCCTCGGTCAGGAACGACTCGAGGAGGCGGAAGAGGTGTTCGACCACGCGGAGGAGAGCCTCACGCAGCTCTCGTCGGCGAGTCACGCTGCGGTCGCGTGGACTGCTCAGGGAGACCTGGCTTCACGTCGCGGCGACATGAAGACGGCGGCGGTGCTGTATCGACGTGCCGCTGAAGCGCTCCAGGACGTTCGGTTCTAGAAGGAGGTGATCAGGATGCTGCGGAAGATGCTCACGGTGGGAGCTCTTGCCTTGGTCGCGCTCGTGTTTGGGGTCGGTGCCGCTTCGGCGAAGCCTCTCGCGACTGCCAGGTGGTGGCACGGGAACGCAGATGCGTCGCAGACGACCGCGTACGCGACGGGATTCGACGGCTTCTCTGACGGCCGCTTCGCCAGGTAAGGGTCGGGGATCACCTCACACAGGTTTCGGATAGCCCCGCTCGGGGCTATCCGCGCGTTCAGGTTTCCTTCGGCTCGGCGCGATCCGCGTCGACGACGCGCCGGAAGCGGAACGTCCTCAGCATGATCAGGATGGCCGCGAACCCGAGCACTGTGTTGACGACGATCAGGATCACGCGCATGCCAACCGAGAAGCTCAGCGCGGCCGAGCGCGACGTGACGCCCCTGAAGATGTAGAGGAGGAGCGCCTGCTGCGTGCCGATCCCCGACGGGCTGAACGGGAAGATCGTCGCGAGGCTGAGGCTCACCTGGACGAGCAGCGTGTTGTGCAGGGTGGCCGGGATGCCGAAGGCGCGGAGGAAGAAGAACACCGTCGTCAGCCTCAGGCTCCAGTCGAGGACCTGCCACGGCAGGACGTGCGCGCCGTAGTACCCGGGGTCTCGCAGCGCCGAGAAACCCTGGGCGACCCGGTCGGCGAAGTGCTCCACGCGCTCGACGAGCCAGGCGAGCAGAAGACCGCCGACGAGCAGCAGGACGACGAACAGCGCGAGCCCCGCCTTTGGGTTGTGCAGCGCCCACCCGTAGTCGAGCGACGGTAGATGGGGGAGGGCGTGGATGCCCGGGAGCACGCCGAGCGTGGACGCCCACACGACGAACGCTCCCGCCACCAACATGTCGAACAGTGTCTGCAGCAGGATCGTCGCGACGAGCGTCGTGTACGTGGAGCCGGCGACGCAGCGCTTGGCGATGAACAACTTGACGACGTCGCCGCCGCGCGCGGGGAGGAGCGCGTTGACACCTGTTCCCGCGACGTAGGCGCCGAAGAGCTGGAAGTACGGGACCCGCACGCTCCGGTACGCGGCCTTGACGATGTTTCGCCACGCGCGGGACGCCACGAGCAGCTTGCAGATCTGGCACGCGACGGCGAATGCGACCCAGCGCCACTGGACGTCCTCGAGGTGGTCGAAGAAGACCGCGGTCGCGTGGAACGTCGTGTGCAGCATTGGCGTGGGCGCGCGTCGTTCCGCTCAGGCGAAACCGGAACGCGCTCGCACCTCTTGCGGCCTCGACCGCCTAGCCTGAGCCGTCGCCCGGGTCGGGCGCCATGAACGGGTAGCGGTAGTCCGTCGGCGGCACGAACGTCTCCTTGATCGTCCGCGGGCTGACCCAGCGGATCAAGTTCCACATCGAGCCGGCCTTGTCGTTCGTGCCCGATGCGCGTGCGCCTCCGAACGGCTGCTGGCCGACGACCGCGCCAGTGGGCTTGTCGTTCACGTAGAAGTTGCCGGCGGCGTAACGGAGCTTCTCGTCCGCGAGCTCGACCGCCTCCCGCTCGCGCGCGAACACGGCACCCGTCAGCCCGTATGGCGCTCCGCGGTCGATCAGCTCGAGCGTCTCGCCGTACTTCGCTTCGGGATAGACATACGTCGTGACGACCGGGCCGAACAGCTCGTCGCGCATCGTGCGAAAGCCGGGGTCGTGCGTCTCGAGGACGGTCGGCTCGACGAAGAAGCCCTCGCTGTCGTCGTAGCCGCCGCCGACGAGCACCTCGACGCCGCTCGCGGCGCGTGCCTCCTCGATCGCCTCGCGCTGCGTCCTGAAAGAGCCGGCGTCGATCACGGCGCCCATGAAGTTCCCGAAGTCGGCGACGTCGCCCATCCTGATCGTCCGGACCTCCTCGACGACCCGTTCCTTGATCTCCGGCCAGAGATTCGACGGCGCGAACACGCGCGAGGCCGCGCTGCACTTCTGTCCCTGGTACTCGAAGCTGCCGCGCACGATCGCCGCGGCGACGGCGGCTGCGTCGGCGCTCGGGTGGGCGACGATGAAATCCTTGCCGCCGGTCTCGCCGACGATGCGCGGGTAGTTGCGATAGCGCTCGATGTTGTCGCCGACCGTCTTCCACATCGACTGGAAGACGGGCGTCGAGCCGGTGAAGTGGACGCCCGCGAGGTCGGGGCTCGTCAAGGCCGGCGTGCCGACCTCCGCGCCCGCGCCGTAGACGAGGTTGATCACGCCCGGCGGCAGCCCGGCCTCCTCGTAGAGCTTCATCAGGAAGTGCGACGAGAACGCCGCGGTCGAGGCAGGCTTCCAGACGACCGTGTTGCCCATCAGCGCCGGGCTCGTCGGGAGGTTCCCGCCGATCGCGGTGAAGTTGAACGGCGACACGGCGAAGACGAAGCCCTCGAGTGGCCGGTACTCCATCCGGTTCCAGGTGCCCGGCCCCGAGATCGGCTGCTCGGCGTAGATGCGCAGCATGTACTCGACGTTGAACCGCCAGAAGTCGACGAGCTCGCAGGCCGCGTCGATCTCCGCCTGGTGCACGGTCTTCGACTGGCCGAGCATCGTCGCCGCGTTCAGCGTGGAGCGCCATGGTCCGGCGAGCAGCTCCGCGGCGCGGAGGAAGACGGCGGCGCGGTCCTCCCACGGCGTCCGGTGCCAGTCCTCCCAGGCGTTGGCTGCGGCCCCGATCGCGAGCTCGACCTCCTGCGCGCCGCCCTTGTGCACGGTCGCGAGGACGTGGTCCTTGTCGTGCGGCATCACCGCCTCGAACGTGTCGCCGGTTCGGATCTCCGTGCCGCCGATCACGAGCGGGACCTCGATCCGCTCATCCTGGAGCTGTCTGAGCCGCGACTGGAGCTCGGCCCGTTCGGACGAGCCCGGCGCGTAGTCCTTGACGGCCTCGTTTCGCGGTTCGGGCGGTCGGAAGAGGCCGGGTGCAGTCACCGGGCTCGATTGTAGGCTGTGGACGTCGTGCCGGTGACGCGCGTGCCTTACGAGATCGAGGGCTGGGGCACGGGCGAAGTGTGGCTCGACGGGACGCGGCTCGTATGGCACGAGCTCCCGCGCCCGACGGCGAGCGAGGCGGATCGAGGCACGTTCCCCCACCCGGGTGGGGGTGATTCCCACCGCCCTCTGCGGGCGACGCTACCCGCGCAGCGCTCGCGTATGGGTGGCACGAGCGCGTCGATTGCGCAACGGCTCGTCCACAGGATCGAGTGCTACTTCGCCGGCGAGCACGTCGGTTTCGACGACGTCGAGATCGACGCGGACGACTGGACGACGTTCCAGCTCGACGTGCTGCGCACGTTGCGCTCCGTGCCGTACGGCGAGGTCGTCTCGTACGGCGAGCTCGCCGGCGTCGCCGGGCATCCCAGCGCCCAACGCGCCGCTGGAACGTTCTGCGCGCAGAACCGCTATCCGCTCGTCGTGCCGTGCCATCGCGTCGTCTCGGCGAGCGGCCTTGGCGGCTACGGGAGCCTCGGCCGCGAGTACAAGCGGCGGCTGTTGGAGCTCGAGGGTGTCGCTGTCTGAGGATCTCCGCAACGAGCTCGCCTCGATCGCGCCGCAGAGCGACTGCGACAAGCTCGCGGAGCTCTCGGGGCTCTTCCACACCGCCGGCAGCGTCCATCTGCGCGGCCACGGCGAGGTCGCTCTCCACCTCGATCTCGCGGACTCGTCGGTCGCGCGCCGCGCGTTCCGGCTGCTGCGTGACTTCGGCGTCACGTCGGAGATCCGCACGTACCGCCAGCGTGCGTTCGCCCGGGCCACGCGCTACCAGCTCCACGTTGATGGCGACGCACGCGCACTGCAAGTCCTGTACGAGGCCGGCGTCCTCACGCAGAGGCTCGCGCCGATCGAACGCCCGCCGCGACGCGTGACCGCACGAGCCTGCTGCCGCGCCGCATATCTGCGCGGTGCGCTCCTCGGCGGCGGCTCGCTGAGCGGGCCGCACTCACCGCACCTCGAGATCCGCTCTGCCTCGCTCGACGGCGCGCGCTTCGTCGCCGACCTCGCGCAGCAGGAAGGCGCGGCGCTGGCCCTGCTCGATCGCGGGCGGCACGCGGTCGCCTACGCCAAGGGAGTCGATGCGATCGGAGGCGTGCTAGCGGTCGCAGGCGCGAGCAACGCGGTGCTCGTGCTGGAGGAAGGTGCCGTCATGGGGCTCACACGTGCGCGCGCGAACCGCCTGGCGAACGCGGACCACGCGAACCTCGTCCGGGCGAGCCGTGCCGCACACGACCAGCTGCGTGCGGTCGAGCGACTGCGACGCACGGGGACGCTCAAGCGCCTGTCCCCGAGCCTGCAGGAGATCGCCGAGCTGCGCGTCCGGCATCCAACGCTGTCACTGCGGGAGCTCGCGCTCGAGTGTCGTCCGCCGGCGACGAAGTCGGCAGCGCAGCGCCGGCTCAACAAGCTGCGTGAGCTCGCCGGCATGTGATCTCATCGGGAGCCGACTAACTTTTCCGGCCAGTTGTCGTCGCTGCGGGCCTTGCGGCATACTCAGGTCTACGGCGGGTCCGTGCTCGTCCGGCGCCGGATTCAGACCCCGTCCGACGCCACGGTCCTGAGCGTGGTTCAACCGGAGGGGGAGGTCGTCCTCGGAGCTTCCCCTCCGGCCCGCCGTCAACCCGCGGGCCGGTGCCGTCGTGGCTCGTTTAGACTCGCCGTATGGCGGCAGCCCGCGTGGGGATCAACGGCTTCGGGCGGATCGGGCGGAACTTCTTCCGCGCTCGCCTCGAGCGCGGCGGCGACTTCGAGATCGTCGCCTTCAACGACCTCGGCGACGCGAAGACGATGGGACACCTGCTCAAGCACGACTCGGTGCTCGGCGAGCTCCCGGTCGACGTCGAGGTCGGCGACGGCTCCATCAAGGCGGGCGGCACGGAGCTGACGGTCCTCTCCGAGCGCGATCCTGCGGCCCTGCCCTGGCGCGACCTCGGCGTCGACCTCGTGCTCGAGTCCACCGGCTTCTTCAACAGCCGTGACGCCGCGCAGAAGCACCTCGACGCTGGCGCGTCGAAGGTGATCATCTCCGCGCCGGCGACGGATCCCGACATCACCATCGTGCTCGGCGTGAACGACGACGAGTACGACCCCGAGCAACACAACATCGTCTCCAACGCGTCGTGCACGACGAACTGCGTCGCGCCGCTCGCGAAGGTCCTCCACGATCGCTTCACGGTCGAGCAGGGCTTCATGACGACGATCCACGCCTACACGAACGACCAGCAGATCCTCGACCTCCCGCACAAGGACCTGCGGCGGGCGCGTGCCGCCGCGATCAACCTGATCCCGACCTCGACGGGTGCCGCGCGAGCGATCGGCCTCGTCCTGCCCGACCTGAAAGGGAAGGTCGACGGCATCTCGGTGCGTGCGCCGGTGCCGACGGGCTCGATCACGGATCTCGTCGTCCGGCTCGGGACCGAGGTCACGGTCGACGAGGTGAACTCGGCGTACCGCGCCGCGGCCGGGTCCGGCCGACTCGAGGGGATCCTCCGTTACTCGGACGAGCCGCTCGTCTCGAGCGACATCGTGCACTCCCAGTACTCGTGCATCTTCGACAGCGACCTGACGATGGCGAACGGGAACATGGTCAAGGTGTTCGGCTGGTACGACAACGAGTGGGGCTACAGCTGCCGGCTCGTCGACGTGGTCGCGAAGATGACCGCCGACATTCCTGCCGCAGTCACGTCGTAGGTGCACACGCCGCGCTCGGTCCGAGACGCGGACGTCGGCGGCAAGCACGTCCTGGTCCGCTCCGATCTGAACGTCCCGCTCGAGGACGGGCGCGTCGCGGACGAGACGCGCATCCGCGCATCGCTTCCGACGCTCGAGCTGCTGCTCGACCGCGACGTCGTGGAGATCCGCGTCTGCTCGCACCTCGGCCGGCCCAAGGGTGTGGATCCGGCGCTCTCCCTGGAGCCCGTGGCGGCCCGCCTCCGCGACCTGCTCGCCGACGACCGCGTGCACGTGCACGAGAACACGCGGTTCGATCCACGCGAGACGAAGAACGATCCCGCGTACGCGCGCGAGCTGGCCGACGGGATGGAGCTGTTCGTCGAGGACGCGTTCGGCTCGGTTCACCGCGCGCACGCGTCGACCGAGGCGGTCGCGCACATCCTGCCCGCGTACGCCGGCCTCCTGCTCGAGCGCGAGCTGGCCGAGCTCGGCAAGCTCCTGGGTGACGTCGAACGGCCATTCGTGCTCGTCTCCGGCGGCGCCAAGGTCGAGGACAAGCTCGGCGTCCTGCGCAACCTCGGCGGCCGTGCGGATCGTGTGCTCATCGGCGGAAAGATGGCCGAGCAACTGCGAGGGGAGAACCCGCTTCCGTTCGAGGTGGTGCTCCCGACGGACGTCGTCGCCGCGAGCAGATTCGACGCCGAGGCCGAGTTGCGCGTCGTCCCGTACGACGACGTCCCCGACGGCTGGCTCGGGCTCGACATCGGCCCGGACACGCGCCGGCTCTTCGCCCGGCACATCTCGGAGGCGCGGACGATCTTCTGGAACGGCCCGATGGGCGTGTTCGAGTGGCCACAGTTCGCGAAGGGGACGAAGGCTGTCGCGCAGGCCGTCGCCGGCTCCGAGGCGTTCTCCGTCGTCGGCGGCGCGGACTCGGCGCGCGCCCTGCACGAGCTCGGGCTGGCGGACGCGGTGTCGTGGCTCTCGACCGGAGGCGGAGCCGCGCTCGAGCTGCTCGAGGGCAAGGAGCTGCCGGGCGTCGCGGTCATCCCCGAGGCCGCTGCGTGATGCTGATCGCGGCGAACTGGAAGATGTACAAAGGCCCGCGCGCGACGCGCGAGTTCCTCTACGAGTTCGACACCCCGTCCGGGATCGACATCGTGATCGCGCCGCCGTTCGCCTCGCTCGCCGCTGCCGTCGAGGCGGGCTCGACCGTCTACGCACAGAACGTCCACTGGGCGGAGGAGGGAGCATTCACCGGCGAGGTCTCGGCGTCGATGCTGATCGAGCTCGGGGTTGCAGGCGCGATCGTCGGACACTCCGAGCGCCGTCAGCTCTTCGGCGAGACGGACGAGACGGCCGCTCTGCGCGCCGAGGCCGCGCTCGCCGCGGGTCTCCGCGTGATCGCGTGCGTCGGCGAGACAGAGACAGAGCGCGAGGCGGGAGAGACCGAGGCGGTGCTGCGCCGCCAGGTGAGGGTGCTGCCGCAGTCGGAACGCCTGGTGATCGCCTACGAGCCGGTCTGGGCGATCGGCACCGGCCGGTCGGCGACGCCCGAGCTGGCGCAGGAGGCGCACACGTTCGTCAAGTCCGTGCTCGACGTCCCGGTCCTGTACGGTGGCTCGGTCAAGCCGGGGAACGCGTCCGACATCCTCGCGCAGGCCGACGTGGACGGCGCGCTCGTCGGTGGAGCGTCTCTCGACACCCAGTCGTTCGCAGCGATTTGCCACGCGGCCCTTTCCCGCTCGTAGCGCTCGTCATCCTCGACGGCTGGGGGTGCGCGCCGCCCGGTCCCGGCAACGCCGTCGAGCTCGCGCGGACGCCCGTGTTCGACCGCCTGTGGGAGGAGTACCCGCACACGACCCTGGCCGCGTCGGGCGAGGCGGTCGGGCTCCCGGCGGGGCAGATGGGAAACTCGGAGGTCGGCCACCTGACCATCGGGTCAGGCCGCGTCCCGCTCCAGGATCTGGTGCGCGTCAACCGTGCGATCACGGACGGATCCTTCTTCGAGAACCGTGCGCTCCGCTCGGCCTTCGAGCGCGGCGAGCGCGTCCACCTGCTCGGACTCGTCTCGCACGGGGGCGTGCACTCGCACATCGATCACCTGCGCGCGCTGTTGCAGTTCGCACCGGAACGGACGTGGATCCACGCGTTCACGGACGGGCGCGACGTCTCTCCGCATTCTGCGCTGGAAGACCTCGCGGAACTCCCGGACGAGCGCATCGTCTCGGTCGCCGGCCGCTACTACGCGATGGACCGCGACCGGCGCTGGGAGCGGACCGAGCGCGCGCTGACGACGATTCTCGCGGGGACACCCGTCGGTGGCGCTCACGCAGCCGATGTCGTCCAGCGGAGCTACGACGCCGGAGTCACCGACGAGTTCATCGAGCCCGTCGCGCTCGAGGGACGTCCGCACCTCGAACCGCACGCGGACTCCGCCATCTTCTTCAACTTCCGCCCCGATCGAGCCCGCCAATTGACGATCAAGTTGATCGAGGCGGGCGTCGACATCACCACCATGACGCGGTACCGGGACGACCTCGACTGCCCGGTCGCATTCGAGAGCGAGTCGATGGAGCAGACGCTCGCCGAGGTGCTCGCCGAGCGGGGCGTTCGTCAGCTCCACGTCGCCGAGACGGAGAAGTACGCGCACGTCACCTACTTCTTCAACGGGGGTGTCGAGGAGGAGCAAGAAGGCGAAACGAGGATCCTCGTCCCCTCACCCCGCGACGTCGCCGCCTACGACGAAAAGCCGGAGATGTCGGCCCGCGAGGTGGCCCGGCGGTTCGTCGAGGAGCTCGACCGGGGCGACTACGCGTTCGCCGTCGTCAACTTCGCCAACCCGGACATGGTCGGCCACACCGGCTCGATCCCGGCGACGGTCGAGGCGCTGGAGACCGCCGACGAGTGCCTCGGGGAGGTGGTGGCCGCCGTGGAGCGAAAGGGCGGTGTGGCGCTGATCACAGCCGATCATGGGAACAGCGAGCAGATGCTGGAGGACGACCGGCGCAGTCCGCATACTGCGCATACCACGAACCCCGTGCCCTTCATCGTTACAAGTCACAAAGTGACCGCGCCTCGCACAGGAGAGCTGTGCGATTTATCCCCGACAGTGCTGGAGTTTTTGGGTTTCAAGCAACCCTTACAAATGAATGGCAAACCCTTAACGAAGTTCGCTGTATAGCGGTTATACTCCGGCACCCTTGCCACTCCAGCAACCCGACTTCGGCGTCCTGCGAAAAGCCCAACGAGGCGACGAGCGTGCTTTCGACCTGATCGTCCGTGCGTATCAGGTTCCTGTCTACAACTACGTCCTCCGCCTCGTCGGCGACCGCGCCCTCGCCGAGGACCTGACGCAGGAGGTCTTCCTCCGCGTCTACCAGGGTCTGCCGAAGTTCTCGTTGCGCTCGAAGTTCACGACGTGGCTGTTCCAGGTGACGAAGAACCGCGTGCTCGACGAGCTCCGGGCCGTGGAGCGGCGGCCGCGGGCGCTGGTCGCGCTCGACGACATCCCCCCGCTCGAGGTGGTCGACCAGCCGTTCGAGCGGATCGAGGCGATCGACGCCGTGTGGCGTGCGGTCGGGGCGCTGAACGTCGACCTGAAGATGGCGCTCCTGCTCCGCGACATCGTCGGCCTCTCGTACACGGAGATCGCCGACTCGCTGGAGATCACGCTGGCGACGGTCAAGTGGCGGATCTACAAGGCGCGCGAGGACGTGCAGCTCGCGCTGGCGCGCGAGGGGATCACGCTCGTCGACACAACCGGCGCCGCGTCCGACGCCGTCCCCGGCTAGCCGGGCTCACTCCCCGAACGCGAGACGTGCGGCCAGGCCTGGCGGAAGTCCGGCGGCCCGCAGCTCGGCCTGGGTCTCCTTCACCGGATAGGCGACGCGCCTGAAGCTCGCTCGGCGCTGCTCGAGGTCGAGCAGTAGCCATGCCGCACGCGGATCGCCGTCCCGTGGCTGCCCCGTCGAGCCGGGATTGAGCACCCAGCGGCCGTCGAGCTCGACCTCGGTACCGCCCGGGGCGAGCCCTCCGTCGAGCTCGTCGCCCCGCGCGTTCACGGCCAGCGCGACGTGGCTGTGGCCGACGAGCACGAGCGGCGCCGTCGTCAGGTCGAACGTCGCGCGCACGGCGTCCTCGCTGAGCAGGTACTCCCACACCGGATCGCGCGCGCTCGCGTGGTAGAGCTCGGCGCCCTCGACTCGCGCTGCGGGCTCGAGCCCACGCAGGAACGACTGCGAGTCCGCGCTCAGCTCGTCCCGCGTCCACAGTGCCGCGGCGGCTGCCTCGTCGTTGAAGTCGCCGACGGCGATGTCGCCGAGCGCGACGAGATCGTGGTTGCCGACGAGGCAGAGGGCGGCCCGCTCGCGGACGGACGTACAGCACTCGTTCGGCCGCGGACCGTAGCCGACCGTGTCGCCGAGGCACCACACGGCGTCGACGTGCTCGTCGTCGATCGCCGCGAGCACCGCCTCGAGAGCGCGGAGGTTAGCGTGCACGTCTGAGATGACGGCGACTCGCATGGCTCGAGGCGCGACGATAACCGTGGCGGCCGTCGTTTGGGTCGTTCTTGCCTGGCTGCTGTGGCGGACGACCGTGCCTTCCAGCCTGCGGCTTCCGCACCTGAACGAGCAAGCGTTGTTCGGGTCGCGGCTCGTCCACGACTCGCGGCGGTTCGAGCGCCTACTCGACTGGCTCTGGGTCCTCGCCACGCTGGCGACGCTCGGCGCCTACGCCGTGATGGCCCGCCGCGGCCGCATGCTCGGGCCGCAGCTCGGGCTCGGGCCGGTGAACGGCGGGATCATCCTCGGCCTCGTCACCTTCACTGTCGTGTGGGCGGTCGGTCTTCCGTTCGCGCTCGTCGACAACTGGTGGGAACGGCGTCACGGAATCTCTCACCAGAGTTATGGCGCAGTGCTCGCCGCTGCGTGGGGCTCGCTTCTCGGGATGACGCTCGTCGTCTTCGTCGCGCTCGCGATCGTGCTCGGGCTCGCACGGCGATTCGCGCGGATGTGGTGGCTGCCCGCAGGGCTCGCGGTCGCCGCGATCCTGTTCGCCCTGCAGTTCGCCGAGCCGTTCCTCGCGACGCTGGGGACGCATCCGGTGAGCTCGCGGCAGCTTGCAGGCTCGATCCACACGCTCGAGCGGCGTGAGCACGCCGGCGATCCGGTCGTCCGGGTCCAGGACGTCAGTGGCACGACCCGTGCGGCCAATGCGTTCTCGATCGGGATCGGGCCGACGAAGACCGTGGTCATCTGGAACACCATGCTCGATGGGAGGTTCACGCCCGGCGAGGTGCGCTTCGTGATCGGCCACGAGCTCGGGCACGTCGTACGCAACCACGTCGCACGAGGAGTCGGCTGGTTCGCGCTGCTCGTGCTTCCGGTCCTGCTCGTCACCTCGTTGCTGGTCGACGTGCGGCAGGCGGGCAAGGTGCCGCTTGCGCTCCTCGTCATCTTCGTGGCGACGCTGCTGTTGCTCCCGCTCCGCAACGCGATCTCGAGGCGCTACGAGGCCGAGGCGGACTGGATCGCACTCAACGGCACCCGCGATCCAGCCGCGGCGCCCGGCCTGTTCAGGGGCTTCGTTGCGACGAGCCTCGAGGATCCGAGCCCGCCCGGCTGGGTGCACGTGCTGCTCGACGACCACCCGACGCCGCTGCAGCGGATCGAGATGGCGCACGCCTGGAAGTCGCGCTTCGAGCCCTAGCTAGCTCGACTCGTCGGTCTCCGGGAGGTTCCGGATCCCCTCGGTCGTCGTCCACTTCGAGTGCGCGTCCTGCATCGCCGCGAGCAGCTCCTCGTAGAAGCGCTGCGACATGTTGACCCGCGAGACGACGACGCCCGGGATCTCGCCCTCCTCGATGTCGTGGTCGACGCGCGCGAACGTGATCGTGAATTCGTACGCGGAGAAGGTGATGTTGGCGAAGTTCGCGTACGCGCCGGCCATCTGATCGGGGTCGAGATGGATGTTGAGCTGGCGCTCCTGGCCCTCGCCGTCCACGCGCCTACGATACACGGCTGATGGAGCAGTTCAGTTTCCGCCGATTCGCGTACGCGACGAGCGCGCTGTTCGCCGTTCTGGTGGTCGGGATGATCGGCTTCCGTGCGATTCTCGGCGAGAGCTGGATCGACGCCTTCTACCGCGCCACGGTCACGGTCTCGCTGACCGGGATCGACTCGAAGCCGCGCGGCGAGGTGGCGGAGGTCTTCACGATCGTGCTGCTCCTCGCCGGCGTGGCAATCTTCGCCTACATCGCCGGCGCGATCGTCGAGCTGATCGCGCGCGGCGTCCTGACGGGCGCCTGGGCCGACCGACGGAGGCGACAGAAGATCGACGCGCTGCGAGACCACTACATCATCTGCGGCTACGGCCGCGTCGGCCGCCGCATCGGCGAGGAGTTCCGGGAGGCCGGTGTGCCCTATGTCGTGCTTGACTTCGGCGAGGACGCGCTCGAGGCCGCGCGCGAGCACGGCGACCACTACGTCGAGGGCGACGGCACCGAGGACGAGGACCTCGAGGCGGCGGGACTGACCCGCGCGCGGGGGCTCGTCGCCTCCTCCGATTCCGACGCCGACAACCTGTACATCACGTTGTCCGCGCGGACGGCGAGGCCGGACCTGATGATCGTCGCGCGCGCCTCCGACGACGCCGCGGCGCGCAAGCTCCGGCTCGCCGGCGCCGACCGTGTCGTCCAGCCGTATGCCGCCGCAGGCCGCGTCATGGCCGGGCTGATGCTCAAGCCGCAGGTGACGGCGTTCATCGACGTGGTCATGACTGCATCGGGCGATCTCCACTTCGAGGAGATCGAGGTGACGAAGGCGTGCGGGCAGGGCGGCAAGTCGATCCGCGACCTCGACATCCGCAAGGAGACCGGCGCATTGGTCGTCGCGCTGCGCAAGGAAGACGGGACCTTCGACACGACGCCGACGCCCGAGGCGCGCGTCGAGGTCGGCGACGTCCTCATCGCAGCCGGCACGACGACAGAGCTGCGGGCACTCGAGGACTTGTTCGCCCCACGGGAAGCGATTGCCGGCTAACGTCGTCCAGCGACTCGCCGAACGGATCTCCGAGCTCGCCGACGCGCCGGTCGAGCTCGATCGCCCGAACGATCCCCTGCACGGCGACTACGCGACGAACGTCGCGATGCGGACCGCTCCTGCGCTCAAGCGGCCCCCGCTCGAGGTGGCGGCCGACCTCGCCGAACGGGCGGTCGAGCTGCCCGAGGTCGCGCGCGCGGAGGTCGCCGGCCCGGGCTTCGTCAACCTGTGGCTCGAGGATCCCTGGTTCGACGAGGCGCTGCAGGAGATCGGCGAGGGCTACGGAGGCGGCTCGGCGTCGCCGCCGCAGCGCATCCTGGTCGAGCTCGTCTCTGCGAACCCGACCGGGCCGCTCACCGTCGGCTCTGCGCGGAACGGCGCGTACGGTGACTCGGTCGCACGCGTGCTCCGCTTCGTTGGCCACGAGGTCGGCGAGGAGTACTACTTCAACGACTCCGGCCGCCAGGTCGACCTCTTCCGCGAGTCGGTCGAGGCGAGGCGCCGCGGCGAGCAGCCACCCGCTGGCGGCTACGTCGGGGAGTACGTCGCCGAGATCGCGGCGCTCGACGGCGACCCGGTGCAGGCGATGCTCGACGAGATCCACCGCGAGGTCGCCGACTTCCGGATCGAGATCGACACGTGGCGCCGCCAGGCGGAGATCGAGCAGGGCGTCGCGGAGCTGTTGCCCCGGCTCGACACGTACGAGGCCGAGGGGACGCTCTGGGCGCGCACGAGCGCCCACGGCGACGACAAGGACCGGCCGCTGCTCCGCTCGAGCGACGGCTCGTACCTCTACTACGCCGCCGACATCGCCTACGTCCGTGACAAGCTCGACCGCGGCTTCGACGTCGCGATCTACGTCCTCGGCGCGGATCACCACGGCTACGTCGGGCGGCTGAAGGCGGCGGCCTCGATGCTCGGCTTCGACGCCGACCGGATCGAGGTGCTCATCTACCAGCTCGTGCACGTGACCGAGCACGGCGCCGCGCGGAAGACGTCCAAGCGCCGCGGCGACGTCGTCTTCCTCAGCGAGCTCGTGGAGGAGATCGGGGTCGACGCGGCGCGCTGGTACCTCATCTCGCGCGGACCCGACCAGACGATCGAGATCGACGTCGACCTCGCCGCCGAGCGGACGCAGAAGAACCCGGTCTACTACGTGCAGTTCGCCCACGCGCGGATCGCGGGGATCTTCCGCAATTCGGGCCAGTCTGCCGACGCCTCGGCCCGGCGCCTACCGCTGTCGCGCGAGGAGCGCGAGCTGATCAAGCGGCTGGCCGAGTTCCCGACCGTCGTCGACGAGGCCGCGGCACGGCGCGCGCCGCACGCGATCCCGATCTACGCGATCCGCGTCGCCGACGACTTCCACCGCTTCTACCACGACCACCGCGTGATCGGCGCCGAGGACGAGCCGTACCGACTCGCGCTCTGCCGCGCGACCCAGAGCGTGATCGCGCGGTGTCTCGACCTGATCGCCGTCGAGGCGCCCGAGCGGATGTAGGGTTCCGGGCCGTGCGGGCGACGACATCGACGACGATCCTCCTGCTCGGAGGACTCGTGCTCTTCGTCGACATGTTTCTCCGGTGGGGCCGCTATGCAGGCGCCTTCACGAACAGCTTCACCGGGTGGGACGCGGCGCTCACCGAATGGGGTGGGCTCCTCTTGCTGGCGCTCGTGCTCGTCGAATTCGTCCGGACGCGCGGCATCTGGTGGACGCCCGCGTCCTCGCTGCTCGGCTTCTTCCTCGGAGCGTCCGGTGGAATCCTTGTGATCGCGGGGCTCATCCACCTCCACTGGGGCTCCTCCGTCGTCAGCCTCAGATTCAGCGAGTTCGCGTACGGCGCATGGATCGCACTCGCTTTCGCCGTAGTCGTCCTGATCGGCGCCTGGATCCGACTAGAGGAGCACCGTGCCGGGACCTCGACCTGACCGCAACCTCGCGCTCGAGCTCGTCCGGGTGACGGAGGCGGCGGCGATGGGTGCGGGACGGTGGGTCGGCCGCGGCGACAAGATCGCCGCCGACCAGGCCGCCGTCGACGGGATGCGCACGATGCTCGACACGGTTGCGATGGACGGCGTCGTCGTCATCGGCGAAGGCGAGAAGGACGAGGCGCCGATGCTCTTCAACGGCGAGTCCGTCGGCGACGGCACCGGGCCGCAGGTCGACGTCGCCGTCGATCCGCTCGAGGGCACGCGGCTCACTGCTCTCGGCCAGCCGAATGCGATCGCCGTGATCGCCGTCGCGGAGCGGGGCACGATGTTCTTCCCCGGCGCTGCTGTGTACATGGAGAAGATCGCGGTCGGGCCGGTCGGGATCGGCGTCGTCGACATCACCGCCTCACCGTCCGAGAACGTGAATGCGGTGGCCAAGGCCAAGGGCGTGACGACGCGCGAGCTCTCCGTCTTCGTCCTGGAACGCGACCGCCACGACGAGCTGATCGGCGAGCTGCGGGAGGCGGGGGCGAAGGTCAACCTGATCCGCGACGGCGACGTCGCTCCGGCGATCGCGGCGGCGCAGGCGGGGACCGGGGTGGACCTGCTCTACGGGATCGGCGGGACGCCCGAGGGCGTGATCTCGGCCGCCGCACTGAAGTGCGTCGGCGGCGGCATCCAGGGCCGGCTGTGGCCACGCAACGACGAGGAGCGGCGGGCGCTCGCCGATTCAGGCCTCGACCCGGAGCGCGTGCTCACGACGGACGACCTCGTCGCTGGACAGGACGTCTTCGTCGCCGCCACCGGCGTCACCACCGGCTCCTTGCTGCGCGGCGTGCGGTATCTGCAGAACGGCGCGGTCACCGATTCGATCGTGATGCGCTCGCGCTCCGGCACGGTGCGCCGCGTCGAGGCGACGCACGCGCTCGACAAGCTCGAGGCGCTGACCGGACGGGAGTACCGCTAGCCGGAGACGCTCAGGCCGGGACCGCCTCCCGCTCCAGCTCCGGCGCGTACATCCCCGTTCGCGCCGCGCCGTTCATCTTCGCGCGGTGGTAGTAGGCGCGCTGCGCCGCCTCGACGTTCTCGGGCAGGCCGCGCCACGCCTTGAGCGCGGGAGCCTGCAGCGCGCGGCCGTACGAGAACGAGAGCTGCCACGGATGCGGACCGTGCGCGTTCATCGCGTTCAGGTGCGCGGTCGCGTCTTCGTCGGACTGGCCGCCGGAGAGGAAGACGATGCCCGGCACGGCAGCAGGCACGTGGCGGTAGAGGCAGTCGAGCGTCGCCTCCGCGACTTCGTCGATCGAGGCGCGGTTCGTCGCGCCGTAGCCGGAGAGGGCCATGTTCGGCTTCAGCAGCGTGCCGCGCAGGTCGATCCGCTGGTCGTGCAGCTCCGTGTAGACGGCCTGCAGCACGCGGCCCGTCGTCCTCGACGACGAGTGGAGGTCGTGGTCGCCGTCCATCAGCACCTCGGGCTCGACGATCGGCACGAGCCCTGCCTCCTGGCAGAGCGCCGCGTATCGCGCGAGCGCGTGTGCGTTCGTCCACACGCAGTACTCGCTCGGTGTGTGGTCGGAGATCGCGTACGTCGCGCGCCACTTCGCGAAGCGCGCGCCGAGCCCCCGGTACTCCTCGAGCCGCGTGCGCAGCCCGTCGAGTCCCTCGGTGATGGTCTCGCCTTCGGCGAGCGCGAGCGGCTTCGCGCCGATGTCCACCTTGATCCCCGGGATGACGCCCTTCGACGCGAGCAGCTTCGGGAACGGCGTGCCGTCGCTCGCCGACTGACGGATCGTCTCGTCGAAGAGGATCACGCCGCTGACGTAGTTCTCCGCGCCCTCCGTCGTGAACAGCAGCTCGCGGTATGCGCGCCTGTTGTCCTCGATCGACTCGACGTCGATCGAGTCGAAGCGCTTCTTGATCGTGCCGTCGGACTCGTCGGCCGCGAGGATGCCTTTTCCCTCGGCGACGAGCGCTGTCGCAGTGTCGTGCAGCTCGTTCGAAGCCATGTGTGCCTCCGTCGCGCTCGGTTGCTCGAAGTATCTCGAATGACGTTCGTCCTGGCGCGGGGCCCGCTTGTACTCGCGTGTCTCGTCAGTACCATTCCTGCTCCATGTTCCGCCGACTTCTCCTCGTCGTGCTCGTGGTCGCTGCGCTCGCGCCGGTGCTGCGCGGAGATGCGGCGCCGCCGGTGCTGATCGAGCCCGGCGTGACGCTCGGCGGGATCGCGGTCGGCGGACTGTCGGTACCGCAGGCGCAGGCGAAGCTCGCGCCGGCGCTGGCGCGGCCGGTCCGCGTCGTGGACGGTCGGCAACGCTGGGTGCTGAAGCCTGCGCAGTACGGCGGCAATGTCTCGCTGGAGGAGACCGTTCAGAGGGCACTCGCCGCGCGCGAGGGCGGCGCGGTTGCGGTTGTCTCAAACGTCGATTTCGCGGCCGTTCAGAGCTTTGTCGCGGGACTGTCGACGCAGCTTGCACGTGCCGCGAAGAACGCTCAGCTCCTCGGTCTCGACGGGCTCAGGCCGAAGTTCGGTCGCGCCGTTACGGGACGTCGCGTGGTGCGCTCGCTGACGACGCAGCGGATCGTACGCGCGCTCGAGTCTGCGCGCCGCCCGCGCGTCCGTGTCGCGGTCAAGCCGATCGAGCCGGCGGTCACATCCGCGAACTTCGGTCCGGTCATCGTCGTCCGCCGCGGCGTCAACCAGCTCCGGCTCTACGACGGGACGAAGCTCGTGCGGACGTTCGGCGTTGCGACGGGGCAGGCGATCTATCCGACGCCGCTCGGGACGTTCCACATCGTCACGATGCAGCGCAATCCGTGGTGGTACCCACCGACGCAGGACGCGTGGGCGCAGGGACTGAAGCCGGTGCCGCCGGGCCCCGGCAACCCGCTCGGCACGCGTTGGATGGGACTGTCGGCTCCGGGAGTCGGGATCCACGGGACGCCCGACGACACGTCGATCGGTTACTCGGCTTCCCACGGCTGCATCCGCATGCACATCCCGGACGCGGAGTGGCTGTTCGAGCACGTCCACGTCGACACGCCGGTCGTGATCATCGACCACTAGGTGGGGCTACAATGCGTCCCGCGCGGACGTAGCTCAGTTGGTAGAGCATCAGCTTCCCAAGCTGAGGGTCACGGGTTCGAGCCCCGTCGTCCGCTCTTGACCCTCGATGCGAGTCAGTCGCGGATCGCAGTCGAGGCGTCCAGCCGATGTGGGTAGTCCCGTCCGCGGCCGAGTGCATCTTCGAGTGCCGCGACCGTGGCCTTTACCTCTTCGACGAAGATCGGGATCCTCTCGTCTGTGTAGTCGGCTGCGGGGCCAGACACGCTGACGGCCGCTGAGCCGACCGCCGGTAGGTCCGCGGCGACCGCGACGCACTTCAGGCCGATCGCCGTTTCCTCGTTGTTGAGCGCGAATCCCCGTTCTCGGATCCGGCTCAACTCCTCCATCAACGTCTCAACGTCACCGATCGTGTTCACCGTGAGGCGCGTCAAGGGCTTGCTGCCGAGGAGGGCTGGGACGTCTTCCTCCGGCAGCGCTGCGAGTAGCGCTTTGCCGAGGCCGGTCGCGTGTGCTTCGGCTCGACTTCCGACCTCGGTCACGTGCTGAATCGGATGCGGGGACGGCGCCACGATCACGTGGATCATGTCCGTTCCTGCAAGCAGCGCCAGTGACGCTGTCTGAAGGGTCTTGGCCGCGAGCGCGCTCAGATGCGTCTGCCCCAGATCGTCGAGGCGACGCTGGCGAATGAAGAGCGAGCCCAGCTCGAAGGTCTTCGGACCGAGCTCGTAGGCTCTGCCTGCATTCCGGAGATAACCGCCCCTCGCCAACTCGCGGGCGAGCCGCGAGATGGTTGGTTTCGGCAGGTCGAGGCGCTCGTGGAGCTCCTTGATGGTCAGTACCTGCTGGCCTGTCGAGAATGCGTCGAGAATGGCGAGCGCTCGGGTCAGACTCCGGGTTTGATACCCAACCGTTGCAGAGTCTGGGCTGGTTAGCGCTTGAGTCATTCACGGATGATACGTGCCGGTCCACCGATACGGATGCGCCGGACCGGTTGGCGCTCCAACGTCTTGGAGATACTGACGGGTCCGCAGCAAGCTGGTCTCGAGATCGCCATGAGGGACGTACTCGAGCCCGACCCAACCCTCATAGCCGATCTCGGCGAGCGTTTCGGTGATTCCCAGCCAGTCGAGGTCGCCCTGTCCGGGCTCACAGCGCCCTGGCACATCCCCGAACTGAACGTGTCCTAACACCTCGCCTGCCAGACGCAGACTCTCTTCCGGCTCTTCGCCCATGCGCGACATGTGGTACGTGTCGGCCTGGATGCCGACGGCGGGACCGCCGAGGCTGTTGACCTTCAGAACGAGCTCGAGCACCGCTCGCGTGCTCGTGAGCGGATAGTCCGGGTTGTCGAAACCGTTGAGCCCTTCGATCACGATCGACGTGCCCACGACCCGTGCCGCTTCCGCCGCGATCTGCAGGTTGGCGACCGCTACCTCGGCCTGCTCGGAAGCACTCGCGCCCGGTTGGCGGTTGCCATAGAGCGCGTTGAGGCATGGAATGCCGAGCTCCGCGGCGACGGCGATCCCGACATCGAGGGAGCGCAGGAACACGTCTCTTCGATCAGGCAGCGAGAGCAACCCCAGCTCCCCGCCGCCCTCCGGGCCGTGGTAGAGGTTCATGAGAACGACGTGGACGCCTGCTTGGCGCGTCGTGCTCACGAACGCCGAGACCTCGCGATGCGGAGGCACGGCCGCCGAGAAAGGCCACCAGAGCTCGACGTCGGTGAACCCGCTTCTCACTCCGGCCGCCGGTCGTTCGAGCAGCGGCAACTCACCGAACAGCGTGGACAAGTTCGCCGCGAAGCGGGTCACACGCTCCATGGTAGACGTGAAACAGCATGTGCTTGACATGAAACGGAGTCACGGACTACGGTCTAGGCGGCTTCGATGCACGACCTGGTAGCCAGGAGTAGACGCAGAAGGGACCCCGGTTCATGACGACTTCGGCCGTTCGTACGGTCGGCCAGCCGAGCGGTGTTCGGGTCACCGGGATCGTGCCGCCAATCCCCACGCCATTCTTGGACGGCCGCATCGACCTCGACAGCCTCAGGCGGATGCTCGACGAGCTCTTCGACAGTGTCGACGGCGTCCTCGTGGGTGGCAGCACCGGTGAAGCTGCCAGCCTCACTGTCGCCGAGCGCGAAGCTGCGATCGGGACCGTCGCCGCTCATTTCGGGGGCGAGCGCTCCCTCGTCGTGTCGGTAGCCGACAACTCGATCGAAAACAGCAGACGACTGTCGGAGGTCGCCGGCGAGTCGGGCGCTGACCTGCTCGTGGTCTCCTGCCCGACGTACTTCCCAAACGATCAGCAGATGCTCGAGTCGTACTTCGGCTACATAAGCGACTTCGCAAGCGCCGACATCTGCCTGTACGACAATCCGGTGGCGAGCAATACACAGCTTTCGGTCGATCAGATCCTTGCGTTGCTAGCCGCGGTACCCCGACTGACGCACATCAAGGTGACGGATACGGCGCTTGGCAAGGTCGAGGCGATTTCGGATCGTGCGTCGGTGACGATCCATGCAGGAGACGATTCAGTCTTGTGGCATCAACTTCGCGGCGGCGCCGAAGGGACGATGACGGCGATCGCCATGGTCTACCCGGAGAAGACCGCGACGATGTGGCGCAGCTTCCGTGCGGGAGACGTCGACGACGCGTATCGCGTCTATCGCGAGCTCTCGCACTTCATTCATTGTTGCTTGAGCAGCCTCGACTACCCGGCGGTCGTCAAGACGGTGTTCCAGCGGCGTGGCATTCTCGCGTCTGCCGAAGTGCGCACTCCGCTGCGTCCTCTCAGCCGCGCGCGGCTCGAGGAGGTCGTCGCCGCATACTGAAGCGCTGATTGACTCGGAGCTAGATCACTGACACCGCCCGTGCTCGCCTCGATCGTCGGAGGCCATCGCCGAGAAGGCGATGAGTCTGTCGTCGACCTCAATCCAGCCTCTCCCGACGAGCATCTTGCGACTACTCGTCTTGCCGGGCCGGAGATCGTGTCTGAGGCAATCGATGCTGCAGCCGATGCGTTTCCCGAGTGGCGCGACACGCCAAGCCCCGATCGGGGCAGCGTGTTGCGACGAGCAGCCGATCTTCTCGAGGAGCGTGAGCAGCAAATTGCACGTGACCTCGCCAGTGAGGAGGGAAAGACTCTTGGCGAGGCTCTCGGTGAGACACGGAGGGCCGCAGCGATCTTCCGTTACTACTCGGGCCAAACCCTGGAGCCCGACGGAGAGACCTATCCAAGTCACTCTCCGCAGACCTTCCTGTTCACACGGCGTGAGCCGCTCGGCGTTGTAGCGGCCATCACTCCCTGGAACTTCCCAATCGCGATTCCCGCCTGGAAGATCGCGCCGGCGATCGCATTCGGCAACAGTGTCGTCTGGAAGCCCGCGGAGATCGTCCCGCTTACCTCGACTCATCTCGCAGCAGCACTGCACGACGCCAGTCTGCCCGCGGCCGTCCTGAACCTCGTGCTCGGTCGCGGCTCGATCGTGGGCGATGGTCTCGTCGCACACGAGCGCGTCGACGCGCTCTCTTTCACGGGTTCGAACGCGGTGGGGCGCGCAATCCAGCTGAAGGCGACGGCGGCAGGGAAGAAGGTTCAGCTCGAGCTCGGAGGCAAGAATCCCGCGGTCGTCTTGGCTGACGCCGACCTCGAGCTCGCCGCAGAACACGTCGCACGCGGCGCATTCCTTTCGGCAGGACAGAAATGCACGGCCACAAGCCGAGTGATCGTCGAACAGGCGGTCTTCGACGAGTTCAGCGAGCGCCTCGCCGCAATCGCAAAGTCATGGCCGGTCGGTGACCCTCTCGACGAGGACACCAAAGTCGGCCCGCTCTCGTGCGAGCCACAGCTTGAGACCGTGTCTGCCTACCTGCGACGAGCCGAAAGCGAGAACGCCCGCATACTCGCGGGCGGTAACACCCTTATCGACGATGGTCGTCGAGGCTACTTCGTCGAGCTAACCGTCCTCACAGACCTGCCGCCGACGAGCGCGGTGGTACGCGAAGAGATCTTCGGCCCGGTCGCCGCCTTGCTCCCGGCTTCCTCGTACGATCAGGCTGTCCACTTGGCCAACGACACGCCGTTCGGGTTGACAGCGGCGCTCTTCACGCGCGATCTTGGAAAGGCGCTCCGGTTCTCACGTGACGCTCGAGCCGGTGTCGTCAAGATCAACCAGGAGAGCGCCGGACTCGAGTATCAGGTGCCGTTCGGCGGCATGAGAGAAAGCTCGAGCGGCACTCGAGAGCAGGGGAAGGTCGCGCGCGACTTCTTTACGCAATGGAAGACGATCTACCTCGACGCTCCAGGCGATCGATGAACGCTGAAGACGCTCTCCGCCGACCTGCAGGGCTGATCGTCAGGTTGCGTTGACCGTGGCCGGGTTCAAGGCAGCCATCGTCGGTTCCGGGAACATCGGCTCCGACCTGATGGTCAAGATCCTGCGCGACGACACGATCGAAGTCGGCTGGATGGTCGGCGTCGAGCCCGACTCCGAAGGACTCGCTCGCGCACGGAAGTACGGAGTCGAGGCATCACACGAAGGCGTGCCATGGCTCCTGGCCCAAAACGAGAAGCCGGACGTTGTCTTCGAAGCTACGTCGGCGAGGGCTCATCGGGAAAACGCGCCGCTCTACGCCGACGCCGGTATTCAAGCCATCGACCTCACTCCAGCGGGAGTCGGCCCGGCGGTCGTTCCGGTTGTCAACCTCGTCGATCGCCTCGACGCGCCGAACGTCAACCTCACGACGTGCGGAGGACAGGCAACGATTCCGATCGTCGCAGCCGTGAGCCGCGTGACAGAGGTCCCATACGCCGAGATCGTCTCCTCGATCTCGTCGCGCTCCGCAGGACCCGGCACGCGCGCCAACATCGACGAGTTCACCAAGACCACGGCGCGAGCAATCGAGCGAATCGGTGGGGCCGCTCGGGGGAAAGCGATCATCATCCTGAACCCCGCGGAGCCACCACTGATCATGCGCAACACCGTCTACTGCGCCGTAGACGACGGCGTCGATCGCCACACGGTCAAACGGTCGATCGAAGACATGGTGACCCGGGTGAACGAGTACGTCCCCGGCTACCGACTCAAGGCAGACCCGCAGTTCGACGACCCGTCGCCTGCCTGGAACGGCTATGGCCGCGTCGCGGTGTTCCTCGAGGTCGAAGGGAACGGGGACTATCTCCCGCCCTACGCGGGCAACCTCGACATCATGACTGCCGCCGCAGTACGCGTTGGCACCGAGCTCGCAGCGCACAAACTCGAGACCATCGTCAAGTGACTCCCGTCGATATTCGGATCACCGACACGACGCTCCGCGACGGAAGCCATGCCGTCGCCCACCAGTTCACCAGGGATCAGGTTCGTGCGACCGTGAAAGCGCTCGATACCGCCGGCGTGCCCGTGATCGAGGTCACGCACGGTGATGGCCTCGGCGGAAGCTCGTTCAACTACGGCTACTCGCTTGTCGACGAGCTCGAGCTGATCGCTGCCGCTGTCGAAGAGAGCCGCCAGGCAACGATCGCTTGCCTGCTCATCCCCGGCGTCGGGACCGTTGACGACATGCGAGCCGCGGCCGACGCAGGCGCGGGGATCATCCGAATCGCCACTCACTGCACCGAAGCCGACATCTCACTTCAGCACTTCGGGCTAGCTCGGAAGCTCGGGCTCGGCACTGTCGGTTTCCTGATGCTCGCGCACAGCATCCCGGCCGAGCAGCTTGCTGAGCAGGCGTCGATCATGGCCGACGCCGGCGCGCAATGCATCTACGTCGTCGATTCAGCAGGCGCCCTTCTCCTGGACGATGCGAGAGAGCGAGTCGAAGCGCTTCTCACTCGAATCGGTGACCGAGCGGAAGTCGGCTATCACGGCCACAACAACCTGGCCCTCGGTGTCGCAAACTCTGTCGTCGCCGCCCAGGCGGGAGCCAAACAGATCGACGGGTCGACGCGCGCACTGGGAGCGGGCGCGGGGAACTCACCGACGGAAGTGCTCGTAGCCGTATTCGAACGCATGGGGATCGCCACGGGCATCGACCTCGAACAGATCCTCGAAGCTGCCGAAGAGGTCGTCTGTCCGATGGCGAGTCGCCAGCCGACGATGGACCGCGACGCGATCATGCTCGGCTTCACAGGCGCTTACTCGAGTTTTCTCCTGCACGCAAAGCGCGCTGGCGACCGTTACGGCGTTCCCGCACACCAGATCCTCGCCGAGGCCGGTCGGCGCCGTTACGTCGGCGGGCAGGAAGACATGCTCATCGACGTGGCCATGGACCTGGTCGACCGGCGGAAGGCTTAGGCCGACCCACCGTTCCGAGGGGCGCGGACATGGAATGCACCCCACTTGACATGAAACTTTGTGCGCCATATCGTGGCGCAGTGCCGCTTGTCGGTGGTGGCTTTGTCGGCGGTGCCCGGTTCGACGGGAGGTTGCCGGACATGGAGAGATGCCGAGCGGCGCCTACCGCCACCGACGCGAGCAGGTCGGCTCTTCTGGTGCGTCACGCACGCGAGCAGAGGTAATCGGGTGCTCTGCGCGACCATCGGTTCGGCCTCCGCGGCGCGGGCTTCGCAGGGGTCTGTGACGACGTGGCGTGGACGGCATCCGCGCGCCGGAGCGGCTCGAGCAGATGGGCGGGAGCGGGCGGCGCGTCGCCGCGGGTAACTCACCAACAAAGGAGTGGCCATGGGAGAGGGCATGGAGACACAGTTGGATCATCTGACTCGCAGCGAGCTCCTGAGGCTCGGCGCCGGCGCGGCGCTGTCGAGCAGCGCCATCGGCGGCATCCTGAGCGCGGCGCCGGCGGCGGCCGCGGCCACCCCGAAGCGGGGCGGGACCTTCGTCGTCGGGATGATCGGCGGCGGTTCTTCTGAGTCGATCGATCCCAACAAGGAGTTCAACGAGACCGACATCGCACGCGTCTACCAGCTGTACGAGCGGCTCGTCACCTATGACCGTCATGGAAAGCCCGTCAACCAGCTCGCCAAGGAGTTCACGCCGAACAAGAACGCAACCGTCTGGAAGATGAAAGTCCTCCCCAACGTGCACTTCCACGACGGATCGCTGCTCACGGCCGCGGACATCGTCTACAGCCTGCGATGGATGGCGACGCACAAGGCCGCGGCCGGGTACTCCGATGTCAAGAGCGCATTCATCACAGCGAAGGGAGTGCGGGCCCTCGACAAGTCCACCGTCGAGTTCAGGTTGTCGGCGCCGAACGCGATCCTGCCGACAAGCCTCGCCGCACGCACGATCTGGATCTTCAAGAATGGGATGACGGACTTCACCAAGCCGAATGGCACCGGCCCGTTCAAGTACAAGAGCTTCAAGCCAGGCGAGAACAGCGTGTTCGTGCGCAACGACCTCTACCGCCTGCACGGGGGACCGTATCTCGATGCCGTTCAGATCACGTCGTTTTCCTCGGCGTCCTCGTGCTTCAACGCCGTGGCATCCGGATCGACGATGGCGATGTCGGACATCGACTTCACATTCGTGCCGCTCGTCAAATCGAACCCGAAGCTCAGGCTGCTGGTCTCGGATCACGGCGGTGGCACGACCGACTTCACGATGGCCTGCAACCTGCCGCCGTTCAACAACGTCAAGGTTCGCCAGGCGTTTCGCCTGCTCACCGACCGAAAGACGATGGTCGCGAATGCGCTCTCGGGGAACGGCACGATCGCCAACGACCTGTTCTGGCCCACCGATCCCGACTACGCCTCGGCGCTGCCGCAGCGACAATACGACCCTGAGAAGGCGAAGAGCCTGCTCAAGGCGGCGGGCCACGCAAATCTGAAGACCACGCTCTACACGAGCACGATCGAGGTTGGTCAGATCGCCTCCGCCGAGATCCTGCAGGCCGACGCGAAGAAGATCGGGGTCACGATCAACTTCAACAAGGTCGCCGCGGATGTGTACTACTCGGACAAGTACCTCAAGGCGCCGTTCGGCCAGAGCGGCTGGTCGCTGCGGCCGCTGCCGACACAGTTCGCGCAGGTGCTGTCGAGTAGCGCGCCGTACAACGAGACGCACTGGTACAACAAGCGGTTCGACAGCCTCGTGAATCAGGCCAAGCGCCAACTCAATCCCGCCAAGCGCAAGGAACTGCTGGTGGAGGCACAGAAGATGCTCTACAACGAGGGCGGCTACATCATCTGGGGCAATTACAAGAACGTCGACGCGGTCGCGAAGAACGTTCAGGGGCTGCAGTCGGCGGACGATCGCTGGCTCGGCGCGTACAACTTCCGGAATGTGTACCTGTCATGATCCGCGCCGGCTCGAGGTTCGACAACGACAGGTGTGCGCAAGCCGCATGCGCTTGCCGCAACCGAGGACACAGCTAGCAGGCCTCAAGGAGCACTATTCGGTTCGACATGCCGGGCGGCTCTCTCAGCCGCGGACGCAGCTCGGCGCGGCATGAGCCGTTGGCGTTCGCGAGCCGGTTAGCGGCGTCGTGAGCGTCTGGCGGCTGATCGCGGGGCGGGTCGCCACGGGCGTCTTGACGCTGGCGGCGGTGGCGATCGTCGTGTTCTTCGGCATGTCGTGGCTGCCGGGAAACGCGGCCCAGGTCGCGCTCGGACACACCGCCACGCCAGCCGCCGTCGCGGCGCTCGAGCATCAGTTCGGACTCGACCGGCCGATCATCAGCCAGTTCTTCTCCTGGCTGGGGGGAATGCTGCACGGCGACTTCGGGCACTCGCTTCCCACCGGAGTGACGGTCGTGTCGGTGATCAGCGACAAGCTCACGAACACGCTCGTGCTGACCGCCGTGACGATGGCGGTGCTCGTCCCGGTCGGCCTGCTGCTCGGCATCCTGTCCGCCTGGCGCCAGGGGCACGACCTCGATCACATCGTCGGTGGCACGACGCTCAGCTTGATCGCAGTGCCGTCGTTCGTCCTCGGCACCACGTTCATCGTGATCTTCGCCTTCTTTTTGAAGCTCCTCCCCGCGGTGTCGGTCATCAACCCGGGCCAGCCGATCACGCTGCGGCTGCTGGTGTTACCGGTGCTGACGTTGCTCTGCGCCACGATCGGCCAGACGATTCGGATGATCCGGGCCAGCATGATCGACGTGCTCGAGTCGCCGTTCATCGAGATGGCGCGTCTGCGCGGTGCGTCGGAGCGCCGGATCTTGTTCCAGCACGCGCTACCGAACGCCATCGGACCGACAATCGCAATCCTCGCCCTCAACATCCCCTGGCTGATCGCCGACGTCGTCGTCGTCGAGCAGGTGTTCGCCTACCGCGGGCTCGGCTCGACGCTCGTCGGCGCAGTCATGTCGCGTGACATTCCGACCGTCCAGGCGATAGCCATGATCATCGCGACCGTGATCGTGGTCGTGAACCTCACCGCCGATGTGATCGTGATCCTGCTCAACCCGAGGCTTCGGCGCGGTGGATGACCTCGACGTCGTCGGTGGCGTCGCCGACCCGTACGGCGAGGCGGCGGCGCTTCCCACCTCGCGGCGCAGCGCGCGCGCACAAGCGGTAGCGCTGAGCGTCGTCCGTTCGCCGACAGGCGTCATCGGTCTGATCCTGATCTCGATCACCGTCGGAATCGCGATCTTCGGGCCGCTGTTTGCGCCCTACAACCCGACCGCAGTCGTGGGAACGCCGTTCGAGCCGCCCTCTTCGGCACACCTGCTCGGGACAGACTTCCTCGGCCGCGACGCCCTCAGCAGAGTGCTCGCCGGCGGCCTGACCGTGCTGGTGGTGGCGCTGCTGTCGACGATGCTCGCCTACCTGGTTGCAGTTCCCGCCGGGATGCTGGCTGGGCTACGCCGACGCGCGGATCTCGTCGTCACGCCGATCGCCGACCTCGTCTTGTCGTTTCCGTCGATCGTGTTCGTCCTGGTGCTGCTGGCCGCGACCGGACCGGTTCTGTGGGTTGTCGTCGTCGGTATCGCGATCAGCCACATGCCGCGCATTACCCGCATCGTTCGTTCTGCGACCGCCGATATCGTCGCGCTCGAGTACATCGAGGCCGCGGTCGCACGCGGCGAGTCGGCATGGTCGATCGTGCGCCGCGACGTGCTTCCGAACATCGCGACTCCGCTCTTGACCGACGTCGGGCTGCGTTTCACCTTCTCGGTTCTGCTCTACAGTTCGCTCGCCTACCTCGGCCTTGGCCGGCCGCCGCCAGCCGCGGACTGGGGCGGGATCATCAACGAGAACCAGCTTGCCCTCACCTACCGGCCGCTCGTCTGTGTGGTGCCGGCGATCCTGATCGCGCTGATGGCGGTCGGCGGCAGCCTGATCGCAGACGCGCTGGCGCGAACGATCGGAAGGAGCGTTGTCGGACGTGCCGGCTAGCGATGGTACGCCAGTCCTCGACGTCCGCGAGCTCCGTATCGAGACGGCGGCCGGCGCGCCAATCGTTGGTGGCATCTCGTTCCGGCTGCACCGGGGCGAGGTGCTGGCGTTGGTCGGCGAGTCCGGCTGCGGGAAGACGAGCACCGCGCTCGCGCTGCTCGGACATGCTCGGCGGGGGACGCGGATCGCTGGCGGCTCCGTGCTGCTCGATGGTCTGGACCTTCTGCGCACTGACCGTCGCTCGTTGCGCAAGCTGCGCGGCGCAGCGATCTCATACGTTCCACAGGATCCCGTCAGCGGACTCAACCCGCGCCGTCTTGTCGGAGACCAGGTCGCCGAGCCGCTGATCGTTCACGGCGCTGGTCGCGGCAGGACACAGCGCACCGTTGCCGAGCTGTTCGCGAAGGTCAGCCTGCCGAACGAGCCCGCGTTCCTGCGCCGCTATCCGTTCGAGCTGAGCGGCGGCCAGCAGCAGCGCGTCGCTATTGCCGCGGCTCTCGTGGCGGAGCCCGACGTTGTCGTGCTCGATGAGCCGACCACGGGGCTTGATGTGACGACTCAGGCCGGGATCCTGAAGCTGCTCGCCGAGCTCGCGCGGACGACGCACGCCGGGTTCGTCTATGTCACCCACGACCTCGCCGTCGTCAACCACCTCGCCGACCGCGTCGTCGTCATGTATGCCGGGACAGATGTCGAGACCGGACCGCGCGAGGCGCTGTTCAGTCACCC
Organism: Gaiellaceae bacterium; assembly: GCA_035623685.1. Taxonomy (GTDB): domain Bacteria; phylum Actinomycetota; class Thermoleophilia; order Gaiellales; family Gaiellaceae; genus 3-1-20CM-4-69-9. The sequence continues at coordinate 19,557 of DASPSY010000110.1, read as the reverse complement.
GACACATCCCTACACGACGGCGCTGCTCGACTCGGCGCCCGACCTCGCGAGGGCGCGCCAGCTGGTCGGGATCGCCGGCACCGCGCCCGCTCCCGGGCAGCATCCGCCTGGCTGCTCGTTCGCACCGCGCTGCCCGATCGCGTTCGAGCGCTGCCGAACCGAGCCGCCGCCCCCGGTGGAGGCCGGCGACGACCACCTTGCGCGCTGCTGGCGCGCCGGCGAGTTGGCGCGGACCGAGGCCGCCCTGAAGCTGCGAGGAGCCGCGCACGAAGGAACACTGCTGGCTGTCGAGGGCGTGGAAGCCTCCTACGGCACCCGCGACCGGCGTGCGACCGTGCTCCACGACATCTCGCTTGCGATCGCGCCCGGGGAGTGCCTCGCGCTCGTCGGCGAGAGCGGCAGCGGTAAGAGCACGCTCGGCCGCTGCATCGCCGGCCTGCACAGCCCCGATCACGGTGTCATCAGCCTCAACGGCAAGCCACTGGCGGCGCTCGCCGGCAAGCGCACGGCCGCGCAGCGCCGCGAGATCCAAATCGTCTTCCAGAACCCGGATCGCTCGCTGAACCCGCGCGAGACCGTCGGTCGCGCGATCTGGAGGCCGCTATGGGCGTTCGAGCGTCTCCGCCGCAATGCGGCCCAACCACGGATCATCGAGCTGCTCGAGCGAGTGCGGCTGCGCCCTTCGATGATCACGAGCTTCCCGGCCGAGCTCTCGGGTGGCGAGCGACAGCGCGTCGCGATCGCGCGGGCGCTTGCGGCGAGGCCGCGCCTGCTGATCTGCGACGAGATCACGTCGTCACTCGACGTCTCGATCCAGGCCGCAATCGTCTCGCTGCTCGACGAGCTGCGAGAAGGCGATCTCGCGCTTCTGTTCATCACGCACAACCTCGCGCTGGTTCGCTCGGTGGCGACGAAGACGCTCGTGCTCGAGCGCGGGCACGTGCGTGACCGCGGCGACACCGACGAGATCATCGACTCCCCGCAACACCCGTACACGCGTGCGCTCATCGCCGCCGCCCCCGATCGCGTGACCGGTGCCGCGTGAGCTCGCTGGACCCGATCTCGCTCGTCCCGGGTGTCGATCTCGAGGGCTACGCCGACGAGGTCGGTGTGCGAGCCGGCGAGACGCTTCGCGTAATGCTGAGCAGCGCCGCCGGCAGCGCAACGGTCGAGGCCGTGCGGCTCATCCACGGCGACCCCAATCCGGCCGGACCGGGCGTGCGCGAAGAGGCGGTCGACTGGGGTCTTCCCGGCGCTGTCGCGCTGTCGCGGCGGCTGCTCGACCTCGGCTCATACGTGCAGATCCCCGGCGACGACCGGCTCAACACCGCCGGCGATGTGAGTGTGTCGCTCTGGGTGCGCCCGACGCGGCTGAACCGGCTCTGGCAGACGCTCGCGGCCAGATGGGAGCCCAACAACCTCAGCTTTGGCATCTTCTACTGCGGCCACCACACGCTCACGGCGGCGGTGTCACACGACGGGGAGACCGTGTCGTGGATAACAGGGCGCCACTACCTGTGGCTCGACACCTGGCAGCTGGTCGTCCTGACCTACGCCGCCGAAGACGGCGAGCTGTGCCTGCACACCTATGCCAAAGACGACGCTCTTGCATCCGCGGCGCGCCGCATGATCGCGCGCGGGCCGCTGCATCGCAGCACCGCGTCGATGCTGCTGGGAGCGCTGCACGACACCTCGCGCGAGGTCCACTTCGCACACCTCAACGGCAAGCTCGCCTCGCCGGCGCTCTACGACCGCGCGCTCGACCGGGACGACGTGGAGGCGCTCGCGCACGGCGCGAAACCGTCGACGCTGGCCGGAGCGATCGCAGTCTGGGACTTCAGCCAGGCGGTCAGCAGCACCCGCGTCGCCTGCGTCGGAGACCCGATGCTCGACGGGCGCGCCGTCAACGCGCCGACACGAGCGGCGACCGGTCCACACTGGTCGAACGTCGGCGGCGCGCTCTACGGCGACGACCCGACGTCCTGCGACGCGATCCACCTGCACGACGACGACCTCGCGGACGCCGGCTGGCCGGCGACGCTGTCGGTCCACGTACCCGAGAGCGCCCCCAGCGGCATCTATGCGATCCGATGCAAGACCGCCCGCGACCGACTGACACTGCCGTTCGTGGTGCGCGCACGCGAGCCGTCGGCCGAGATCTGCTTCCTCGTCCCGACCTACACCTGGCTTGCCTACGGCAACAATCGCGCCCGCGACAGCTACACGGAGGACGGCGTGCTCGACCGTGCGATGTGCCTCTACGACGTCCACAACGACGGCTCGATGGTGCGCTACTGCACCCGCCGCAAGCCGACCCGCTCGGGCGACCCGGCCGGAGGCCTGCAGTGGGGCGCGCACTGCCTCACGGCGAACCTCTACCTCGTCGACTGGCTCGAGACGAAGGGCTTCGCCTACGACACGATCTGCGACGAGGACCTCCACCGCGACGGCCACACAGCGCTCGCTCCCTACCGCTGCCTGCTCCTGGGCAGCCATCCGGAGTACTGGACCGGCGCGATGCTCGACGGGCTGCGCGACTACATCGAAGGCGGCGGCCGCGTGCTCTATCTCGGCGGCAACGGGCTCTACTGGGTCACCTCGGTCGACGAGGAGCAACCGTGGGTGATGGAGGTACGCAAGTCCGGAGATGGTGACTTCGAGGACAACTGGAGCACGCCGGTACCTGGCGAGCTCCAACACTCGACGACGCTCGAGATCGGCGGCCTGTGGGCGCGTCGCGGGCGCCCGCCGCGCAGCCTGCTGGGAGTCGAGATGTCCTCGACATCGGACTTTCGCACCGAGTTCGAGCGCTGCGGCTTCGAGCGACTCGCCGTGAGCCGCGAGCCGCAGTACGAGTTCGTCTTCTCAGGCGTCGAGTCGGAGTCGATCGGCGACTTCGGACTCAACCTCGGGTTCGCCGCCGGGTTCGAGATGGACACCGTGCAGGAGTGGGAGTGGGGAGTGGGCGATACCGTGCGACTCGCGCACGCCACGGGCGCCGGCTTCGTCGCCGGGCGCAGGATGCCGGTCGCACTCGGCGCGGACCTGGCGTTGACGACGTGGCCGGGCGGCGGTGCCGTGTTCGCTGCCGGTGCGGTCACGTGGACCGGGAGCCTGTCGCACAACGACTACGACAACGATGTCTCGCGCGTAACCGAGAACGTGTTGCGGCGCTTCCTCGCAGTGCCGGCCGGTCGGGGAGTACTGTGACGCGTCGGCATGATGCGAGGAAAGGGCTGATCTCGAAGAAGCTCGGGCTGTGCCTGGTCGGCCCCGGCGGCATCGCAGGTATGCACATGCGAGCGCTTGGCGCGCTGGACGTCTGTGACAACCTCTGGGTCGTCGGCGACATCCCCGACGCGACGGCGCACTTCGCGCAGGAATGGGGTTTCTCCCAGGCGACCGACGACCTCGCTGCGCCACTGAGCGACAGCTCCGTCGACCTCGTCTACGTGACCTCACCGAACGCATTACACGCGACCCACGCAAGCGCGGCGCTTCGCGCCGGCAAGCATGTCGCGGTCGAGATCCCTGCCGCGCTCACGCTGGCCGATGCAGAGATGCTCTCCCACCTGTCGACGACAGTCGACCGGCGCGTGCTCGTCTGCCACACCATGCGCTCCTATCCAGCGTTTCGCGCCCTCCGCGACCAGATCGCGGCGGGCGAGCTTGAGATCACTCAACTGCTGAGCATCTACGCGATCAAGCGGCGTCACAACGAGAACTGGACCGGCGGCACGCGCGCATGGGTCGACAACCTGCTCTGGCATCACGGCGCCCACGTCGTCGACGCCGCACTGTGGGTCCTCGGGATGCCGGAACCGCTCGAGGTCTCGGCCCGGGCGGGCCAGCGCAACCGCGAGTTCGGGATGACAATGGACTTGGCGATCGGCTTCGCCACCGAGCAGCGGACGTTGGTCAGTCACGTCCTCACCTACAACTCGGCGAGCGACCTCAGCGAGTGGCGGCTCGTGACCGACCGCGAGCTGATGATCGTCGCCGACGGCACGCTCACGACGATCGACGGCAAGCTCTTGGTGGCCGGGAGTGAGTGGTGGGACCTGCGCGAGCAAGACGGCGCGATCATCGCAGCGATTCGTAACGGCGAGCCGAGCGACTTCGATCTCGAGGCGGTGATGCCGTCGATGCGGCTGCTCGACCGCTGCCAGCAGCTGAGCGGTGTGGTGTGATCGTCGACGCCTACTGTCACTGTGGCATCTCGCGCTACCGGCCGATCGAGGACGTCGACGTTGCGATGGCGAGGGCCGGCGTCGAGCGCGCGGTGCTCGTCCAGCACCTCGGCGAGCTCGACAACGGGTACCTCGAGTCGATCGCCGTCGCGCGTCCCGACCGATTCGTGGCGGTCGGCCTATTCGACTATGCGCATTCAGACTGGTCGGGGATGCTCGACGGGATCGTGGCCGCAGGACGTCTTCGCGGCCTGCGTCTGACCGAGGAGGCGTTGTCGGCGAACTTCGACTTCTGCGGGCGCGCTGTCAAACTCGGCCTCATCGCGCTTCTCGACCTCCCGTCGGGGGTCGGGCGCTGGGTCGCGACGGTCGAGCGTCTCGCCGACGCGGCCGGCGGGCGGCCAATCGTGATCAGCCACCTCGGCTACCCGGAGATCGACGCCGGTCGCCTCGTCGCCGGCCGCGAGATCCTCGAGCTGGCGGACCTCGGGACCGTGCATGTGCACGCCTCTGGGTTCGGGATGTGGTGCGAGCAGCCGTTCGCCGCGCCGGCGGCGCTCGCCGGCGAAGTGGTCGAGCGCTTTGGCGCCGAGCGCGTCATGTGGGGCTCCAACTTCCCCGAGTCGGTCGACACGGAGACCTATCGCCGCGAGCTCGACGTGCTGCTCCACCTGCCCGCGCTCGCGTCAGCGGAAGACGCGGCGGGAGTCAGCGGCGAGACCGCACGCCGCGTCTGGTTCGGCGACAGCGCCGATGGGAGCCAGGAGTGAGTGCGGCGAAGGGCAGGCCACGTCGAGCGGGCTTCGATGGTCTTGCGGAGATGGCCGCGAGCCTCGGCTCGCTGGAGACCCAGACGCCGTTCCTCGCCATCGACCTCGACGCGATGGAGCGGAACCTCGCGTACATGGCTGGCTACTTCGAAGAGCGGCCGGCGGGGCTGCGCCCCCATTTCAAGACTCACAAGTGCACGGAGATCGCGCACATGCAGATCGACGCCGGCGCCACCGGCATCACGTGCGCCACCTCCGACGAGCTCGCCGCGGCCGCGCAAGCCGGGATCGGCAACATCCTCGTCGCGAACGTGACGACGGACCGCGTGCGGCTGGCGTCGATTGCGCACTCCGCCGAGCGTTCTGAAGTGACGATAGCGGTCGACTCCGAAGCCTCGACACGACTGGCATCCGAGGCTGCGACCCGCGCCGGGACCGAGCTACGGGTCGTGATCGAGTACGACATCGGCATGCGCCGCAGCGGGGTCGCGTCGATCGACGAGGCGCTCGATTTGGCGGCGCTCGTGACTGCAACGCCAGCGCTCTCGTTCCGCGGCGTCATGGCGTACGAGGGTCATCTCGTCGGGACGCCCGACCGCGACGCGCGAACCGCTGCGGTGTTGGAGGCGTTCGCGCCGATGCCTGAGCTGCTGCGTGCGCTCTCCGACGGAGGCTTCGAGATCGACATGTTCACCGGTGGCGCCGCCTCGACCTACGACTCGGCCGGGAACCTACCGTTCATGACCGACCTGCAGGCCGGGACCTATCCGCTGATGGACGCCACCTACGTCGAGTTCGTGCCGGAGTTCGAGCCGGCCCTGGCGGTGATCACGACTGTCGCGACGGCGCGGCCCGGACGGCCACTCGTGCTCGACGCCGGCGCGAAGCGGATGGCAACCGACTGGGGCGAGCCCGCGCTCGCAGGCTATGACGCAACCTGGTACGCGACCTCGGAGGAGCATTGCCGCTTCGTTGTGGATGGGCCGTCTCTACCGGCGGTCGGCGAGCGCGTCGCCATTGCCCCGGCGCACGCCTGCCCGACCATGTCCTTCCACAGCACGGTCGTCGGCTGGCGGTCCGGACGCGTCGAGCGGCTGTTGACCATCGATGGTCGCGATCAAGGACAGATCACGAGCTTGCTGCCAACCCCGTCGAGTTGACGGCGCCACGCGTCGGCGGCATCGTCGAGCGGGACGCGCTCGACTTCGAGGTGGATACGCCCGGCCGCGGCATGGCCGACGAGCTCGGCGTAGCTGGCTGCGAGCTCCTCGAATGGCAGGATCACGTTGGTGTAGCCGAGGATGTCGAGACCTTTGCCTCTGATCAGCCCCGACGGCACCGACGCCTCCGCCGCGGCGCCCTGGCCGAGCTGGATGACGCGTGCGAAATGGGCCGCGGCCTCCAGTGCTGCAACCGCGGGTTGCCCCCACAGCGGGTCGAAGATCAGCGTCGGCCGCACACCGTCGCAGGCGCGCAGGTAAGCGCCAGCGAGATCTTCCTGTCCGGCGAGCTCGACGACCGCGTCGGCCCCGTACGCTCGTGCGGTCGCCAAACGGGGAGCCGAGCGGCCGACGGCGACGACGCGCGCGGCGCCCAAGAGCTTTGCCGTCTGCACCGCCACCAGACCGACGGTGCCCGTCGCGGCGAGTATCAGCACGACGTCGTCCGGACGCACCTGCGTGCGGCGAGTCAGTGGGATCCAGGCGGCGAGGCCAGCGGTGCCGAGCGCGGCCGCAAGGGCTGGGTCGACGGTCGCCGGCACGGGCACCAGCGCATCGCGCGACGCCACGCAACGCTCGGCGATTGCTCCGTCGCGGCTCAACCCGAGTCCGTCGAGGCATGTGTAGAAGAGCTTGCCCCCGGCGGAGCGAGCAACGGCCTCGATACCAACTACGTACGGAAGCGGTGGATGGCCCGCGAAGAAAGCGCCACGCGCGATCGACACGTCGGCCGGGTTCAGCGGTGCCGCGACTACGTCGAGCACGAGCCGATCGTCGGCGGCCTGTGGCTCGTTTCGTTCGCGCAGGCGTGCCGGCTCGCCCAACTCCTCGACTACGAGCGCCCGCATCCGCCCCTCTGCCGTTCCGACCAACGCGGCGCGAGCATAGCCCGCGGCGAGGCACGAAGGTCGTGGTTGTCGAACCCGGCGCGCAGGGTTGCCGCAGCGATCCCAGCGCTCTACTCGATCGACAGAAACGGAGGTCTTTGATGGGGGATCAGCGCGTCGCAGTCGTGACCGGAGGCGGAACGGGCGTTGGCCGGGCGGCCGCGCTCGCTCTCGCCCGAACGGGCTTCGCGGTGGTCGTCGCTGGCCGACGCGAGGAGCCGCTCACGCAGACGGCCGCGCTCGGGCGCGAAGGCGACGGCGAGATCATCGGCGTGACCGCAGACGTTCGCGACCCGGCCGACGTGGACGCCCTCTTCGAGCGTGCCGTAGAGACGTTCGGGCGAGTCGACGTCCTGTTCAACAACGCCGGAGTCGGGCTACCGGACTCGTCGTTCCTGGAGCTCTCGCTCGAGGACTGGCGGGCGACGATCGACACCAACCTCACTGGGATGTTCCTGTGTGCTCAGGGAGCGATCCGGCGGATGCTCGAACAGTCACCGCCCGGCGGACGCATCATCAACAACGGGTCGATCTCGGCGACGACGCCGCGGCCACGCTCGGCGCCCTATACGGCCTCGAAGCACGCAGTCACAGGCCTGACGAAGTCGATCGCGCTCGACTTTCGCGACGAGGACATCGCCTGCGGGCAGATCGACATTGGCAATGCGCTCACCGAGATGACGGTCGACGAGGACATCTCGACCGGCATCATCCAGCCCAACGGCCAGATCCTTGTCGAGGCGATGATCGACGTCGAGCAGGTGGCGCGCACGATCGTCTACATCGCGACGCTTCCACTCGACGTCAACGTCCTGTTCATCACCGTAATGGCAAACAAGATGCCATTCGTCGGCCGCGGCTGATCCGCCGCACAAGGAGCGAGCGATGACAGATCTCCGCAGTTCACTCTGGTTCGACGGGTTCGACCTCCACAGCTACTGCCACCGCGGCTGGCTGCGCCAGGACGGCTTCTCCGACGAGGCGCTCCGCGGACGACCGGTGGTCGGGATCTGCAACATGTGGAGCGAACTGGTTGGCTGCAACGTGCACCTGCGGTCCTTGGCGGCGGCGGTGAAGCGGGGGGTGCTACAGGCCGGCGGAATGCCGTTCGAGTTCAGCGTGATGACCCCCGGCGAGGCGCTGCAGAAGCCGAGCTCGATGATGTATCGGAATCTCGCCGCGATGGAGATCGAGGAGACGATCACGTCGAACCCACTCGATGCCGTCGTCGTGCTCGCGGGGTGCGACAAGACGACGGCGTCGGCACTGCTCGGCGCGGCCAGCGCGAACGTACCGGCGATCATTGCCACAGGCGGCCCTGCACTGCCGGGCTATTGGCGCGGCCAACGCATCGGCTCCGGCTCCGGCTACTGGAAGGTCAGCCAAGCGGCGCGGATCGGCGATCTCACCTCGGAGGAATACCTCGACGCCGAGACCTCGATCCAACGCAGTCACGGCCACTGCATGGACATGGGCACCGCCTCGACGATGGCCTGCATCAGCGAGGCACTGGGGATGGCACTACCAGGCTCGGCGGCGATCCCCGCGGTCGACGTCCGCCGTGCAGTCAGCGCGGAGCGCTCTGGAAGGCGCGCTGTGGAACTCGCGCGTGAGGACCTGCGGCCGTCGCAGATCCTGACACCGAGCGCCTTCCGCAACGCGATCCACGTGCTCGAGGCGATCGGCGGCTCGACGAACGCGATCATCCATCTGACCGCGATCGCGGGCCGCGTCGGCATCCGGCTGACCCTCGACGATTTCGCCGCCGCATCGGGCACGCCGGTGCTGGTCGACGTCGAACCAACCGGCGAGTTCCTGATGGAGGACTTCTTCCAGGCTGGAGGCGCCCAGGCCGTCATTCACGAGTTGCTGCCACTGCTCGACGGCGACGCACTGACGGTCACCGGCGCCACGTTGGCGGACGGCGCGGAATCGGCGCACTCGACCAACGCTGACGTGATCCGCACTCTCGACTCGCCGGTCTACGACGAGAGCGCGCACGCGATCCTGAGAGGGTCTCTTGCTCCGGACGGTGCCGTGCTCAAGCGCAGCGCCGCATCCCCCGAACTGCTCGAGCACAGCGGCCCAGCGATCGTGTTCAGCGACATCTACGACCTGTCGGCCCGGATCGACGACCCGGAACTGCCGGTCACAGCCGACAGCGTCTTGGTGCTGCAGCGAGGCGGGCCGAAAGGCGCGCCCGGCTTCCCGGAGTTCGGCACGCTACCGGTACCCCAGAAGCTGATCCGTCAAGGAGTCAATGACATGGTGCGGATCTCGGACTCACGCATCAGCGGGACGACGTTCGGCACCATCGTGTGTCACGTCGCACCAGAGGCCGCCGTCGGCGGACCGATCGGCCTGATCGAGACCGGAGACATCGTCACGCTCGACGTTCCCAACGGTCGCCTCGACGTCGACATCGAACCTGCCGAGCTCGCGCGCCGCGCCGCAGGGGCGCCTGCCTTCGAGCCGCAGTACCGTCGCGGGTACGGCGCGCTGTTCCTCGAGCACGTCCTGCAAGCGCCGGAAGGCGCCGACTTCGACTTCCTCCAGAACCTCGAGGGCGAGCCCACCGAGCGACTTCCGCTACTGCTGATGCATGGTTGGACGAGTCTGTGACGGAGCGGTGATCACCCGCGATCCGACCATGACGGGACATTGGGGGTCTACTCGCCGAGGGCGCCTGACTGTCAAACTCGTGCCTCGTTGAGCCACACGGGGTCTCGCCCCGAGGCGTCACACTCGCGCTGAACATGCGGACACCGACGAGCCGACCGATCGCGAGAGCCTGGTGAACCTCCTCTGGGCAGTGCTGATCATCCTCGGCGTTACCGTGGTGACGATCACGGCGATGCTACTCGTCCGGCGCCGCGCGCCTGCGGGGAGCTTCTTCGAGAACGGCGATCGCGCCGCCGGTGTCTTCGGCGTGCTCGCGACCGGATTCGCCGTCCTCATCGGCTTCGTCGTCTTCCTCGCGTTCGAGAGCTTCGACACGTCGCGCAGCGGGGGCGAGACGGAGGCACGCGTCCTGGCGCAGCAGTTCGAGACCGCCCAGTTCCTGCCGGAGCCTGCGGCGTCGCAGCTCTCGGGCGAGCTGATCTGCTATGGCAGGGACGTCGTCCACGAGGAGTGGTCGGCGATGCGGTCGGGGACGCTGTCCGACGGGTTGAACCCGTGGACCGTCGCCATGTTCCACACGCTGAAGACCGCCGAGCCGCGGACGCCGGCCGAACAGGCGGCGTACGCGAAATGGCTCGACCAGGGCTCCGACCGCGAGAACGCGCGAGCGGACCGCGTCCACGGAGCCGAGGGCGTGATCCCGTCGCCACTCTGGATCGTGCTCTTCGTCAGCGCGGGAGCCATCTTCGCGTTCATGCTCCTGTTCGCGGACAGCGCCGAGGCCGCGTTCGTGCAGGCGACGATGATGGGCGCGCTCGCCATCGTCCTCTCGTCGATGTTCCTGCTCCTCTGGTTCCTGGACAACCCGTACACCAACGGCATCGGAGGCTTGAAACCCGTTGCCATGGAGCGCACGCTCGGCCTGCTCGACCAGGCGGTGCCGCAGACCGGGAAGCACATCGTGCCGCCGTGCGACGCGAACGGCCTGGCGCGCAGCTGAACGACTCGCCAGCTAGCGGTCGCTTGCTCGGCGAGCGAGCGCAGCGGGCCGCCGCCGCTGTCGCCACCCGGCTCCGATGCTCAGTGCGTGACCGGACCGGGGCCGAGGAGACGCTCGACCTCCATGAATCCGTCGAACATGTCCTGCTGAGGCAGAAGCATCGCGAGGACGCAATAGGTGTCGCCGCTCCATTCGAACGTATCGCCTTCGCGCAGAGGCTCATCTCGCTCGATTTCGAACGACGCGAGACTGTGTTCCAGCTTTCCGATGTCCTTCGCCTGGTAGCGCGGCACGACCCGGACCCTAAACGACGACACGCACCCGACTCGCCTCTATTCACTGTCGGCCATGAGCGAGCGGAGCAGGTCCGCCGCCGCCGTCGTCACTCGCGGCACGAGGCGAAGCTCCGCTTCGAGTTCCGCGGCTGCGTCCATCTCCTCGACACGACGCCGCGCGTGGCGGTAGCTCCCCTCGACGAGGCGATCGACCAGCCGCTCGTCCGCCGACTCGAGCATCGCGACGATCTCCGCGCGAAGCCACGGCTCGCAGCCCGCGGCCCGCGCCGCGTCGAGGCTCTCGATCACCGACGCAGCGAGCCCCTTCGTGAAGATGCTGCGCACGAGCTTCCTCGTCGCCGCCACGCCCGGCTCGCGACCGAGCACGTCCACCGGCATCCCGAGCTCGCCGAAGATCGCTGCGAAGCGGTCCGCGCCCGAACCGGAGACGAGCGCCGACGTCCGGATCCCACTTTCCGGAACAGGCCCGAGCAGCGCCACGTCCGCGAACGCCGCGCCCGACGGAGCGACCGCGTCGGCGAGACGGCGCTTCACGTCGGCGCTCGTCGTGTTCAGGTCGGCGTAGAGGTGTCGCGGCGTCAGCACGCCGGCGACCGACCCGGCCGCCGCGATCGCGGCCGACTGCGCGTTGACGCTGAGGACGACCTCCGCCTCCACGGCCGCCTCGCGCGCCGACTCCGCGGCGACGACTCCCTCGACCACGCGGCCTGGATCGGGATCCCAGCCCACCACGCGTACGCCACCCGCGACGAGGTCGGCGGCGATCGCTCCGCCCGCCTCGCCGAGGCCGAGCAGGGCGACGACGAGCCGTGAGTTCACCGGTGTGGTTTCGATCGCAGCGCCTCGCTCACTAGATTAGGCGCATGACGCGACCGAGGTTGACCACCAGCGGAGCCACCGGATGAGCCGCAGGCTGCTCGTGGTCGGCGCGCACGCAGCCGACTTCGTCTGGCGCGCGGGCGGCGCGATTGCGGTGGCGACGCGTGCAGGCGGCGTCGCGCAGGTGCTCGCGCTGTCATACGGCGAGCGCGGGGAGTCCGGCGAGCTGTGGCAGGTCGAGGGGCAGACCGTCGAGGCGGTCAAGCAGACGCGCCACGCCGAGGCAGAGCGCGCCGCGCACGCGCTCGGAGCCGAGTTCAGCGCGCTCGACTTCGGTGACTATCCGCTCGAGATCGGCGTCGAGCGACTCGACGTCGTCGCCGACGCGATCCGCGAGTTCGAGCCCGACGTGATCGTCACGCACACCGACACGGATCCGTTCAACCCCGATCACGCGAGCGCGCACCACGCGGTGCAGCTCGCACGCGCGCTCGCTGCGGGCGCAGGCGTCGCGAGCGCCTTTCCGACGATCAGGCCGCCGGAGCTCTTCCTGTTCGAGCCGCATCAGCCGGAGCTGTGCAATTTCACGCCGACGGCCTTCGTCGACATCACCGACGTGATCGACGCGAAGCGCGAGGCGATGACGGCGATGCAGTCGCAGGCGTACCTCCAGACGTACTACGACCAACGCGCGGAGCAACGCGCCAACCACGCGCGCCGCGCGTCGGGCGCGAAGGACATCCGCTACGCCGAGGCGTTCCAGCGCGTGCTCCCGCAGGTGGTCCCGCAGCTGTGAGCGCGTACGGTGAGCTCGCGCGCCTCGGCTCCGCGACCGTCTACGAGGCGGCGGGGCGGACGGGGCTCGTCGCGGTCGAGCTGCGGCAGATCGTGCCGGGATCGCGGGCCGCCGGTCCCGCGCGCACCGTGCGCTGCGGTCCGGCGGACAACCTGATGGTGCACGCCGCGATGGACGTGCTCGAGCCGGGCGACGTGCTCGTGATCGCCATGCCGGAGCCCGAGCCGGTCGCGCTGATGGGTGACCTGCTTGCGACGCAGGCGAAGGCGCACGGTGCGGCTGCGGTACTCGTCGACGGCGCCGTGCGCGACGTCGAGGAGCTCGCCGAGCTCGGGCTTCCGATCTGGTCGCGCTACGTCTCGATCCGCGGTGCGACGAAGACCGCGATCGGTGCGATCGACGAGCCGGTGGCGATCGGGGGGCAGACGATCGCGGCCGGCGACGCCGTCGTCCTCGACGCCGACGGAGCCGCGGTCGTCGAGCGAGCGCGAATCGACGAGGTGCTCGCCGCGTCGCTCGCGCGCGAGCAGGCGGAGTCGGCGAAGCGCGCCAAGCTCCAGGGCGGCGCGCTCTCGTACGACCTCGACGGGCTGCGTCAGCGAGTGGAGGGCGGAGCGTGAGCTTCGGCGACCTCGCGCACCTAGGCCACGTCGAGCTGCTCACGCCCGAGCCGGAGCGAAGCGTGCGCTTCTTCGTGGACGGCCTCGGGATGGAGGCGGAGGCCGCCGACGGCCAGTCGGTGTTCCTCCGCGGCTACGGCGACTACCAGCGCTACTCGCTGAAGCTGACCGAGGCGGAGGAGCCTGGGCTCGGCCACCTCGCAATCCGCGCGCGCAGCCCCGAGGCGCTCGAGCGGCGCGTCGCGGCGATCGAGGCCGCGGGACGAGGGATCGGCTGGATCGAGAGCGACCTGGGCCACGGCCGGGCGTACCGCTTCACCGATCCAGACGGGCATGTGTTCGAGCTCTACCACGAGGTCGAGCAATACGAACCGCCCGAGCATCTGCGTCCCGTGCTGCGCAACCAGCCGCAGCGCTTCACGGGACGGGGCGCGGCCGTGAACCGTCTCGACCACGTGAACCTGCTCGCCGTCGACGTCGCGGACTGCCGCACGTTCGCGACCGACGTGCTCGGCTACCGGCACTACGAGGGGATCGTCCTGGACGACGGAACGGAGTCGGGCGCCTGGCTGAGCCTCTCGATCGCAGCCCACGAGCTGATCTACGTCGCGGACGCGCGACACGCGCGCGGCCGGCTGCACCACATCGCCTTCTGGGTCGACACACGCGAGGAGGTGCTGCGCGCCGCCGACCTGCTGATCGAGCACCTCGTCCCGATCGAGTTCGCTCCGTCGAAGCACACGATCAGCCAGGGCTTCTTCCTTTACGTCTTCGAGCCCGGTGGCAACCGCGTCGAGATCACGAGCGGCGGCTACTTCGTCTACGACCCGGAGCGCGAGCCGGTGCTCTGGACGCAGGCGGAGCGCTCGCGCGGCCAGGCGTGGGAGGTCGAGACCGTCGAGAGCTTCCACTACTACGGCACGCCGCCGGCGCACGAGGACGACCGCGCGTACGCCGCGCGCAGCCGCGAGGCGATGCCGCAGCCGTGAGGACGACGACGACCACCGTCCGCGAGCAGACGTTCGCCGTCATGCGGCGACTCGGGCTGACGCGCGTCTTCGGCAACCCGGGCTCGTCGGAGATCCCGTTCCTCGCCGACTTCCCGGAGGACCTGGAGTTCGTGCTCGGCCTGCACGAAGGCGGCGTGGTCGGGATGGCGAGCGGTTACGCGCTCGGGAGCGGCCGGCCCGCGTTCGTGAACCTGCACACCGCTGCCGGGCTCGGAAACGCGGTGAACGCGATCACGTGCGCGCGCGACAACCGGATTCCGCTCGTGATCGTCGTCGGCCAGCAGGATCGCCGTCAGCTCTCGCTCAGCCCGTTCCTCACCGGCCGCAACCTCGAGCGCGTCGCGGGCGACTACCCGGTCTGGACGAACCTGCCTGCGCACCCGGCCGACGTGCCCGGGGCGATCGCACGAGCGTGGCACGAGGCCGAGCTTCGGCGCGGTCCCGCGCTCGTGGTCGTGCCGATGGGCGACTGGGAGGCGGAGCTCGGCGAGGACTGGGTGGGGCCGACCGTTCCCGCCCAGGTACACCGCTCGACGCTCGTCGACGGCAAGGCGCTGGACGAGCTCGCGCGGTTGTTCGAGGGCTCGGCGTCGCCCGCGCTCGTCGTCGGCGCAGGCGCGGACACGCCTGACGGCTGGGCGGCGACCGTGCAGCTCGCCGAGCGACTCGGCTGCCCCGTGTGGCAGGACACGCTCTCCAGCCGCGCCGGCTTCCCGCAGGGCCATCCCCAGTTCGCGGGTCATCTGCCGTGGCGGCGGAGCGACCTGCGAGCGCTCTTCGCGGACCACGACGTCGTCGTCGCGATCGGGACGCCCGCATTCCGGCTGTACCTCTACGACCCCGGCCCGCTCGTCGAGCCGACCACGCGGCTCGCGGTGATCAGCGACGACGAGGAGGAGATCCTCCGCAGCCCGTGCGACCTCGGCCTGCTCGCCGCGCCGGCCACCGTGTGCGCCGACCTCGCCGCGCGCCTGCCTCAGCGCGACCGCGCCGTCGAGCCCTTGCGGCGTCCACCAGCGCCGGAGCTGCCCCAGGCCGACGAGCCTTTGCACGACGTCCACCTCGCGCACGCGCTCGCGGAGCGGTTGCCTGCGGACGCGATCCTGGTCGAGGAGGCGCCGTCGACCCGACCGGTGCTGCTCTCGCACGTCGCGATCAGGGAGTCGCTCGGCTTCGTCGCGGTCGCGAACGGGGCCCTCGGGTTCGGCCTCGCCGCGTCGGTCGGCCTGCGCATGGCGTTGCCGGAACGGCCGGTCGTCGCTGTGCTCGGCGACGGCTCGTCGCTCTACTCGATCCAGACGCTGTGGAGCGCCGCGAAGTACGGCGTCGGGGTCGTCTTCGTCGTGATCGGGAACGGCGGCTACGCCGTGATGGACCAGCTCGCCCATGCGCACGGCTCCGTCGGGCCGTGGCCGTCGTTCGAGTCGGTCGACCTCGCGGCCCTCGCGAGGGGGTTTGGCTGCCAGGCCGAGCGGATCGAGTCGCACGACGAGCTGCTGCACTGGCTCGACGGAACGATCCCCCATCTGCGCGACCGGAAGCATCCCCTCCTGCTCGACGTCCGCGTCGAGCCGAACCTCCGGAGCGTCCTCTAGTCGACGACGACGAGGTCGGAGCCGAGCTCGTGCTCGACCTCGGCCGCGACGTCCGTGCCGAACAGGCGGCCCATGAAGCTGTGGTGGTGCGCGCCGAGGACGACGACCGACGCATGCCGCTCGCGTGCGGCATCCGCGATCGTGCGCGCGGGATCGCCTGCGCCCCAGACGCTGTCGGTGCGAACGCCGGCCGCCTCCGCCTGGTCGAGGGCGCGATTCATCGTCTCCTGGAGCTCCGGCGGCGCGACGAGTGGGATCATCCGCGCCGGGCTGTCGTCGAGGGTCCCGAAGTTCTGCGGGCCTTCCGGATCGAGCGGCATCGCCTCGACCGAGACGATCACGAGCTTCGCCCCGCGCTCCTGCGCCTCGGTAATCGCACGCTCGAGCGCGCGCTGCGCGGGCTCCTCGTCGTTGTAGCCGACGACGACGGGGCCGTCGTGATGGTGGGTCATGCGATCACCGCGGCGATCGTAACGCGCGCACGATGCACAGGCCCGCCGGTGTTAGGGTCGCGCAGGGTTTCGATGGGGTCCGCGGACCGCAAGAACATGGTCGAGCTGCCGGGCGGCACCTTCCGCATGGGCTCCGATCGCTTCTATCCCGAGGAGCGGCCGGTGCGCGAGGTGTGGGTCGACGGCTTCTGGATCGACCGTCATCCCGTGACGGTCGCCGAGTTCCGCCGCTTCGTGAAGGCGACGGGACACGTGACGTGGGCGGAGCAGCCGCCGGTCGCCGAGGACTATCCCGACGCGGATCCCGAGCTGCTCGTGCCTGGCTCGCTCGTCTTCCGCAAGACGGACGGCCCGGTCGACCTGCGCGACTACCGCAACTGGTGGACGTGGATGCCGGGGGCGGACTGGCGCCATCCCGAAGGACCCGGGAGCACCGTCGGCGGACGCGAGCACCATCCCGTCACGCACGTCGCACACGGCGATGCCGCGGCGTACGCGGAGTGGGCGGGCAAGGAGCTGCCGACCGAGGCCGAGTGGGAGTACGCGGCCCGCGGCGCACTCGACGGAGCGACCTACACGTGGGGCGACGAGTTCGCGCCGAAGGGCCGGATGATGGCGAACACCTGGCAGGGCGAGTTCCCGTGGCAGAACCTCCTCACCGACGGTTACGAGGGCACGTCACCCGTCGAGCGGTTCGCGCCGAACGGCTACGGCCTGTACGACATGGCCGGCAACGTCTGGGAGTGGACCGACGACTTCTTCGGCCGACCGTCGCAACCCGACGAGGGTCCGCGGTGCTGCGTCCCTCACGACCCTCGAGTCGCGAGCCCGTCTGAGACGACGAACGAGCGGTTCCCGCGACGCGTGATCAAAGGCGGCTCCCACCTCTGCGCGCCGAGCTACTGCCTGCGCTACCGGCCCGCGGCGCGGCAGGCCGAGTCCGTCGACACCTCGACGGGCCACATCGGCTTTCGCTGCGTCGTCAGGTCGGCCGGCGCGGGCTGAGACGTCCGCGCGTCAGGCGGGTTTCGCTTCGGCCACCTTGCCGGAGTCCGCCTCTCGGCCCTCGCGTTCGGTTTGCCGCCAGTTGGCCCAGACCGGAGAGAACACCGCGCAGACGAGCGACATCGTGATCATGATGAACACGTAGCCCAGCATCGTGGCGACGACGCCGAAGGAGCCGAACGCCTTCCCGTTCGCATTCAGGGGAGCCGCGACGAACAGTGGCGCGGTCGCGACCGTTCCGCCGAGGACGATCGTCGCGAGGAGCGCGCCGGGAAGCAGTGCGCGGAAACCGATCTTGCGGTGGAGCAGGAACCGCGGCACCCAAAGCCAGAAGACCGTCGAGGCAACCAGCCAGACCGGGATGAGGACGTACCAGCCGTCATGCCGGAGTTGAGCGGCCGATACGGTCGCGAGCGCGATCGCGCCGGTGAGCACGAAGAAGAAGATCGCGAACAGCCCCTGGTCGGCAAGCGAGCCGACCTTGATCCCCCAGGCGCGTGCGTAGACATCCTGATAGATCTGGCCGATACCGATACCCCACAACAGGAAGGTGATCACGACGGTGATCGTCGCGGCGAGCGCGTTCGAGGACGCGCTACCGAACGTGTCCTGCACGAGGCTCGCGGTGGCCCCGGTGAGGTGCATGTGCGTGATCAGACGCTGGGCGAAGGCGTTGGTGTCGCTTCCCGAGGAGTGGAGGTACGAGACGACCACGAGCGCGAAGGGTAGGACCGACAGCGACGAATAGATGGTCGCGGCGCATCCTGAGTTGTGGCTCGCGTCGAAGTAGGCGTGGAACCACTGGGACGCCAGTCGTCCCACTCGAGTATCGGCACGCGCGCTGAGCCAGTCCTGTACTGCCTTCGCACGGCCGCGCTCAGCTGGCTCGGCGCTGGTCATTCGCTCCACCATAACGTCCGAACACGGCGGGCGGAGCCATCGAAAGGTTGCACCGCCCGAGTTGAACGCCGGCCGGGATCACGAGCGCGCGGTGACGAACCGGTGAACCGCGTCCGCCTCGAGCGGGCGAGCACACCGGTTGGGACAGGCGCGAACTACTCTGCTCTCGTGCCGACCGATTCCGAGAAGAAGGCTCCGAGTCGAGGCAAGACTCGCCCTCCGGCGGAAGGTCCGGAGACCGGTCTCTCGAACGCCCGCGCGCACTGGATCGCGTGGGGAAAACAGCAGCAGGAGGCGCTCGAACGTCGTTCGTTCGTCGGTTTCGTCATCGAGTCGGTGAGGCGGTTCGTCGCGATCGAAGGGAAGCGGCTGACGCTCGTGATCACGGCGAACCTGTTCATCGCGGTGATCCCACTGCTGATCGTCGGGTACTCGCTGGTCGAGGCGTTCAACCCTCATCGCAACGTCGGTGTCCTGATCGTCGACAGCTTCCACCTGAGCGGCAACACGGCCCAGCTCGTCGAGGAGACCTTCTCGAACGCTGGATCGGGGAAGAGCGCGGCGTTGAGCATCAGTCTGATCTCGCTCCTGATCACCGGGACCGATGTCGGCGCGGCGGTCCAGCTCGCCTATGCGCGAGCGTTCGAGATGACTCCGATGCGCGGCCTGCAGAAGTACCTCCGTGGCGGCGCGTGGCTGGTCGTGCTGCTCGCGATGACGGGTGTCGGTCTCTCCCTTCGCTACTGGCAATCCCGCCACTCGGTCTGGTTCGCGATTCCGGTTGGACTCGTGCTGCTCGCAGGCGAGTTCGGATTCTTCCTCGCGACGCCCCGGCTGCTGCTCGATCTGCCTTTCGCCTGGCGTGACCTCGTGCCCGGTGCGGCGATCTGCGCAGGCGCGGCGATCATCGTCAACGCGGTCACCTCGTACTCCTTGCACAAATGGTTCGGCGAGTACGGTCACGCCTACGGCGGCTTCGGCGTCGCACTGGCTCTCATCTCCGCCGTCGGCATCACCGCCTCGTTCTGGGTCTGGGTCGCCGCGGCTATGGGCGTCTACTGGCAGCGCAGAGCCGGATCCGCGACCGTCGCCGCGATGGAGGAGCTCTCCGCCGAAGTCAGCAAGTCGTAGGACCACCCTCGCGTCAACGACGCGGCCTCTCGAGCATGGCCTCGATCCGGTCGAGTCGTTTCGCAAGCTCGTCGAAGCGCGTCTCCATGCGGTCGAACTCGACCTCCTCGGCCGCGGCCTCGGCGAGCCCCCGCTCTTTCTGTGCGCGTGCGACGAAGGTCGAGGTGATCGCCGCGGTGATGATCGCGAGGAACGCAATGCCCTCGAGCATCACGAACGAGGCGATGGCTCGACCGATCGGCTT
>DASPSY010000102.1:0-18554 GCA_035623685.1 Gaiellaceae bacterium | reverse complement strand
TGCGGCAACTCGGACCGAGCACTGCGCGCGCTGCGGGAGGCGGGCGCGCCGGTCACAGCCGTCGACGTGCTGCCCGACCCGGCGATTCGCCAGGAGCTGTCCGCCATCTCCGGCTGGCCGACGATCCCGCAGGTGTTCGTCCGCGGCGAGCTCGTCGGCGGCGCGGACATCGTCGAGGAGCTCGCCGCGACGGGTGAGCTCGAGCGCACGCTCGAGGCGTCGCTCGGCGCCGACTATCGTTCCTCCGGCTCGGGCCGCACCGTCAGCGTCCTCGCCTGACGCTCCTACACCACCTCGGCGCGGCTGCGTCGCAGGCGTGGCCGCCGTTCGTCCTCGTCGCGGGACTGCTCCTCGTCGGCCTCGTCGCGGCCGACGACGGGCTGTTCGAAGCCGCCGGAGCGCGGCTCGCGCGGCTGCCCGGCGGCGAGCTCGTCCTCTATTTCTCCCTGCTCGCGCTCGTCGCCGGCGTCACGGCGGTGCTGAACCTCGACACGTCGGTGTGGTTCCTCACACCCGTGCTCGTCGTGGCCGCGCGCTCCCGGGGAGTGGACGAGCGGCGCTTCCTCTACGCCGCCGTGATGATGTCCAACTCGGCGTCGCTGATCCTCCCCGGCGCGAACCTGACGAACCTGATCGTGCTCGCGCACGAGCACGTCTCCGGCGCGACGTTCGCCTCCCGCATCTGGCCCGCGTGGGCTGCCGCCGTCCTCGTCACCGCCGTGGTGGTCCACCTCGCGTTCCACGGGGCCGAGCACGAGCCGACAGGCAAGCTCGCCGTCGCCGCGCCACGTCTCGGGCTCGGGCTCGCCGGCATCGTCGTCGCCGCCGTGCTCGTGCTCGCCCTCTCGCGCCCCGCGCTGCCGGTGTTCGGCGTCGGCATCGCCCTCGTCCTGATTCGGCGAACGAGCTGGCGTGAGATCCGGGAGACCACCGGCCCGTTCGTGCTCCTCGGCCTGTTCGCGGTCGCGGTCGCGCTCGGGACGCTCGCGCGGAGCTGGGGCTGGCCGGAGCACGTCGCCACGCACGCCGGGAATCTCGCGGTCGCGTTCCTCGCGGCGGGCCTGGCCGTGTTGGTCAACAACCTGCCCGCCGCGGTGCTGCTCTCATCGCATCCGCCCGCGCACCCGAGCGAGCTGCTGGTCGGCCTCAACCTCGGCCCGAACCTCTTCGTCACCGGCTCGCTGTCGGCGTTCCTCTGGCTCCGCGCCGCGCGAACGGTCGATGCGCGGCCGTCGATCAGGACGTTCGTGTCGATCCTCGCCGCGGTCGGCGCGCTCGCACTCAGCGGCGCTCCCCAGCTCTGACGCCGACCCAGCGGAAGCCGATCGCGGGGATCGCGCCCGCCGCGACCAGCGATTCCTCGAGCGACTCGGAGGCGGGGCCGTCGAGCCAGCGGTAGAGATAGGGCCGCCGCTCGAACAGCCGCTCCTCGAAGCGCCGTGCGAGCGCCGCGCGCATCGTCGTCGTCGAGTGGAGATCCGGATGACGCTTGCGCCACGGGTCGAGCTCTGCAGGACCGTGCGGCTCGCGTCCTGCAGCGACGAGCAGGCGATGCTGGCTCTCGTACCACGCCTGCGCCGCGTCGTCGATCTGCTCGCGGTCGAACTCGTCGAGCACGAGCAACGGCGCAAGCCGAGCGAGCCGATCGACACCCGGCGCGAGCGGGTGGACGTGGTGCAGCACGCGCTCCGCGACGACCGCGTCGAACAACTCCCCGTCCAGGTCGTCGAGCATCGCGCGGCGGTACAGACGACCCTCCGGCGCGCTCGGATCCACGCCGACCGCGTCGTACCCCGCGGCGTCGAGCGCCGGTGTGATCCCGCCGCTCTCACCGCAGCCGAGCTCCAGGATTCGGCCTGGAGGCGGCGGGA
This sequence comes from Gaiellaceae bacterium, assembly GCA_035623685.1. Taxonomy (GTDB): domain Bacteria; phylum Actinomycetota; class Thermoleophilia; order Gaiellales; family Gaiellaceae; genus 3-1-20CM-4-69-9. Next base: position 16,683 of record DASPSY010000102.1, on the reverse strand, counting down.
GCTGCGAGAGTGCGAACGCCGTGAAGTCCACCGAGGTGAGCCTTGCAGAAGCGCGGCGGATCGCGGTCCGCGCACAGCTGCTAGACGGATCCGCACCGGGCATCCTCGGCACGGTCCGACAGCTCGGCTACCTGCAGCTCGACCCCATCTCTGTGGTCGCGCCCCCGCAGCACCTCGTGCTCTGGAGCAGGATCGGCGTCTTCGACACGGCGGAACTCGACCGGCTGCTCTGGGAGGAGCGGTCGCTGATCGAATGGCGCGCGTTCCTCTATCCGATCGAAGACCTTCCCTATCTGCGCGCACGCATGCGCGGCTACTCTCGCCGCCGCAGTGAGTACCTGAGCGAGCATCGCGCGTTCAGGCGGTATGTCATGCGCGAGCTCGAAGAGCGCGGCCCGCTGCTCTCGCGCGAGATCGAGACGCACACGAGCCGGAGAGGAGCTGAGCGTCACGACTGGTGGGGCGCGCGTCAGATGGGGCTCATGCTCGAGGTGCTGGCCGCACGAGGTTTCGTGGCCGTCGCCGGCCGCCGCGGCAAGCAGCGGCTGTGGGATCTCGCCGAGCGCGTCTATCCGCCCACCGAGACCGCGACGGCACGCGAGGCGAAGGCTCACTTCGCCGAGAAGCAGTTCCGCGCGCAGGGCGTGCGTCTCGAGCGGGGTCGCTGGCTTGCGTATCCGAACGCGACAGACGGAGCGATCCCGGCCAGGATCACGTTCCTCTCCCCGTTCGACCGTCTCGTGCACGATCGCGCGCGAACCGAGGCCCTGTTCGACTTCTTCTATCGACTCGAGATGTACGTGCCGAAGGCCAAGCGCGAGTACGGGTACTACGTTCTCCCGATTCTCCGCGGCGATCGGATCGTCGGCCGCATCGAGCCGGTGTTCGACCGCAAGACCGGAGTCCTGCGCGTGAACGGGTTGTGGTGGGAGCACGGCGTGGAGTCCGTCTCGCTGCGGGAGCCGCTTCGCGAGCTCGCGACGTTCCTGGGCGCGGGTAGCATCGACGATTGCCACTGATGGACTTCGAGACGCGCGCGATCCACGAGGGACAGGAGCCGGATCCGACGACCGGCGCCGTCACGGTGCCGATCTACCAGACCACGACGTACGCGCAGGAGGCGGCCGGCGAGCACAAGGGCTATGACTACTCGCGCGTCGCCAATCCGACGCGGACCGCCTTGCAGACGTGCCTCGCCTCGCTGGAGTCCGCCGAGCACGGGATCGCGTACTCGTCGGGCCTCGGCGCCGTCACGACAATCATGCACCTCGTCGACCCGGGCGACCGGGTCGTGCTGATCGCCGACGTCTACGGCGGCGTCTACCGCATGACCTCGCAGGTGTACGAACCGAAGGGTTACGTCTTCGAGTACCTTCCCGCGGAGGAGTTCGCGCGGCTCGGCGACCACCTCGACGAGCAGACGAGGATCGTCTGGGTCGAGACACCGTCGAACCCGATGCTGAACGTCGTCGACATCCGTGCGGCGGCGGACGCAGCGCATGCGGCCGGCGCGATTCTCGTAGTGGACAACACCTTCGCGACGCCGTACCTCCAGCGGCCGCTCGAACTCGGGGCCGACATCGTGGTCCACTCCACCACGAAGTACCTCGGCGGACACTCGGACGTGATCGGCGGCTTCGCCGCCACGAACGACCCGACCATCGCCGAGCGCCTCCGTTTCCTGCAGAAGTCGCTCGGTGCCGTGCCGGGACCGTTCGACTGCTGGCTCGTGCTGCGCGGGATCAAGACGCTCGCCGTGCGGATGCGCCAGCACTGTCACAACGCGCAGGCGATCGCGGGTTACCTCGACCAGCACCGCTGTGTGGAGCGCGTGCTCTACCCGGGCCTTCCGAACCACCCGGGCCATGCGATCGCAGCCGCTCAGATGCGCGACTTCGGCGGGATGATCTCCTTCCTCGTCGCCTCCGAGGAGGAAGCGGTCGACGTGATCGCGCGGACGAAGATCTTCAAGTTGGCCGAGTCGCTCGGCGGCGTCGAGTCGCTGATCGAGCACCCGGCGCGAATGACGCACGCCTCGACCGCGGACGCGCCGTTCGCGTCGCCGCGGAACCTGATCCGGCTCTCGGTCGGCATCGAGTCGGTCGAGGACCTGATCGAGGACCTGGAGATCGCGCTCGTGCAGTCCCCCGCCGGGGTACGCGCGCACTAGGCCGCCGGGCGGCCGCTCGCCCGTCTCGTACGATCGAGGCGTGGGGCCAATCGACCTGCACCATCAGGGGAAGGAACGTGTGATCGGCGCGTACCTGCTGGAGACCGAGGACGGTCTCGCGCTCTTCGACTGTGGGCCGTCGTCGTGCGTCGACGCGCTGAAGCGCGGCCTCGGCGAGCGCGACGTCGCGTTGACGGATGTCCGGCATCTCCTGCTGTCGCACATCCATCTCGACCACGCGGGTGCGGCCGGCGTGCTCGTCCGCGAGCATCCCGCGCTTCGGGTGCATGTCTCGTCCGTCGGCGCGCCGCACCTCGTCGAGCCGGCGAGGCTCGAGGCGAGCGCACGCCGGCTGTACGGCGATACCTTCGACTCGCTGTGGGGCGAGCTCGCGCCCGTGCCCCGCGACAACGTCGAGATCGTCGGCGAGCGCGTGCTCGGCCTCGACTGCTTGCCCTCGCCTGGCCATGCATCGCATCACGTCGTCTACGTCGGCGCGGAGGGGACGGCATACGCGGGCGACGCGGCGGGCGTCCGGATCCGGCCGCACGCGTTCGTCGTGCCGCCGACGCCTCCGCCTGAGATCGACGTGCCCGCGTGGCACCGGACGATCGACGAGCTCGAGCGGCGAGACCTGCAAGCGCTCGCGTTGACCCACTTCGGCGTCGTCTCCGATCCGGAGCGGCATCTCGCGGGGCTCCGTGCGCGGCTCGACGAGTGGACCGCGATCGTATGCGGCGGCGCGTCGGAGGAGGAGTTCGGCGTCGCCGTCCGTGCAGCACTCGACGAGGAGGAACTCTCGGCGTTCCCGGCGTACGACGTCGCCATGCCCCTCTGGCAGTCCTACGCGGGGCTCAAGCGTTTCTGCGACCAGCGGGACGCACAGGACTGATGCACGCGCTCCGCGGTCGGAACTTCAGGCTGCTGTTCGGAGCGAGGACGATCTCGTACTTCGGCACGTACCTCGCGCCGATCGCGGTCGCGTTCGCGGTGCTCGACCTCACGGACTCGGCGAGCGACACCGGCATCGCCTTCGCCTGCTGGACGCTCGCGCAGGTCTCGACGCTGCTCGTCGGTGGAGTGGTGGCCGATCGCGTGCCGCGCCGGCTCGTCATGGTCGGCTCCGACAGCGCGAACCTGATCGTGCGCACGAGTATGGGCGTCCTCCTGCTGAGCGGACACGCCGAGATCTGGGAGCTGTTCGTGCTGCAGGCCGTGGGCGGCGCCGCGACGGCGTTCTACTCGCCGGCCTCGAGCGGTCTCGTCCCGGAGGTCGTCGAGCCCGGGAGCCTGCAGCAGGCGAACGCGTTGATGGGGATCGCGCGGTACGTCTCGTTCCCCGTCGGCGCGGCGGTCGGCGGAACGATCGTTGCGACGATCGGAAGCGGCTACGCGCTGCTGGCCGACGCCGGAACGTACGGGATCAGCGCGCTGCTGCTGGCCGGCATCGCACTCCCCGCGCGTGCGCGCTCCGCGGCCGCACCGAATTTCGTGCGCGAGCTCCGCGACGGTTGGCGCGCGTTCACGGACCACATCTGGATCTGGACGATCGTCCTGTGGATCTCGCTCTACTTCCTGATCACCTACGCCCCGTTCTTCGTGCTCGGCCCGTACATCGCCAAGCAGTCGCTCGGAGGCGCGGGCGCGTGGGCGGTGGTCGTCACGTGCGAAGGCCTGGGCGCGCTCGGCGGCGGCCTCCTCGGCCTACGCATCCAGCCCAGCCGCCCGTGGCGGGTCGTTTGCGGAGCGCTCGCGCTCTCGTGCATCCAGAGCATCCTGCTCGCACTGCACGCGCACGTCGCGGCGATCGGAGTCGCGGCGGCGATCGCCGGTTTCTCCTTCTCCTTCGGCAGCGTGCTCTGGGAGACGGGGCTGCAGCGCTCGATCGCGCCCGCGAAGCTGAGTCGCGTGAGCGCGTACAGCTGGATGGGCGCGATGGCGTTCCTTCCCGCCGGCTATGCGCTCGCCGGTCCGGTCGCCGATCTGATCGGCATGTCGACGGTGCTCGTCGCGGGCGCCGTGTGGATCATCCTCAGCACCGCCGGCCTGCTCGCGATCCGGGAAGTGCGCGACTTCCGGCTACGGCCGAGCGACGAGGCCGCCGGTCTAGACCCGGCTCCGGCCACGTGACGACTCGCGGTCCGTGGGTCGCCGCGCCGGGGCTAGGCTGCGACGGTGCCGCGCGTCCCGGTGCCGCCCGAGGTCGACGAGTTCCTCGCCAGGCCGAATCCCGCCGTCGTCGGCACGATCCGCCGCGACGGATCGCCGCACACCGCTGCCACGTGGTACGACTGGGAGGACGGCCGCGTGCTGCTGAACATGGATGCGAGCCGACTCCGCCTCGGATACCTGCGACGCGACCCACGCGCGTCCCTGACCGTGCTCGATGGAGACAGCTGGTACCGGCAGATCACGCTCCTCGGCCGCGTGACCTCGATCGAGGACGATCCGGCGTTGGCCGACATCGACCGGCTCGCGCTGCGCTACACGGGCAAGCCGTACCGCGATCGCAGCCGCAACAGCGTCAGTGCGTGGCTCGAGCCGGCGCAGTGGTACGGCTGGGCCGGCGGCCGCCACGTGACGCGGTAGCCGAGCGCTCGAGCGCCGCCTCGTACGCACCGACGTAGTCGCGCACCATCCGCTCGGGCGAGAACTCCTCCTCGACGTAGCGGCGCAGCTCGAACGGATCGAGCTGGTCGGCCGCCTCGAGCGCGGCGCCCATCTCGGTGTAGTCGTCGACGATGATGCCGCTGCGTCCGTGCTCGATCACCTCAGGCACTGCGCCCCGGCGCGTCGCGACCACGGGTGTGCCGCACGCCATCGACTCGATCATCACCAGACCGAACGGCTCCTCCCACTCGATCGGGAAGAGGGTCGCGCGCGCGTTCTGCAGCAGCTCGACCTTCTCGCCGTGGGAGACCTCGCCGAGGTACTCGATGCCGTCCACGACGTGCGGCTCGACGAGCTCCTTGAAGTAGGAGACCTCCTTCGGGTCGTGCATCTTCCCCGCGATCTTCAAGGGCAGGCCCTGCTCCATCGCGACCGCGATCGCACGGTGCGCTCCCTTGTCGGGGCTCAGCCGCCCGAGGAAGAGGAGGTAGTCGCCGCGGTGCGGCTTGACCGGGTACACGGAGAAGTCGAGCGCGTTGTGGCAGTTCGCGATCCAGTTCAGGTCCGGCTTCGGCTTGCGCTGGTTCATCGAGATCGAGATCAGCCCGACCTGAGGCGCCACCTTCGAGATCAGCTCGTACAGCTCCCCTGGCTCGCCGTCGAGCGGACCGTGGACGGTGTGGACGACCGGCGTGTCGACCGTCGCCCCGAGTACGTACCCGAGCATCCCGGTGTGGTCGTTGATCACGTCGAACTCCTCCGCGCGCGCGTACGCCGTGAGCGCCTGCAGGAGCTCGGGCTGCGTGCGCCCGATCTGCTTGCTCGGCGCCTCCGCGAACGCCGAGACGAGCGTCGCCTTCGTCCGCGAGTCGCCCGAGGCGAACAGCGTGACGTCGTGCCCGGCGTCGACGAGCCCGTCGGCGAGCAGCGAGACGACCCACTCGATCCCGCCGTAGCCCGTCGGCGGGACCGCGAACCACGCAGGCGCGAGGATCGCGATCCTCACGACGCCTCCTCCACGTGAACCTGTCCGTCCTCGACCCGCACATCCCACATCCTCTCGAACGCGCGCACGCCGGTGAGCCGGATCGAGCCCGCCCACGAGGGCAGATCGGGCGGCGCGAGCGTCTCCAGCGAGTGTCGCGGCCGGTCGGGCTCGAGGCCGAGCAGCACGCGCAGGAGCAGGACGGATGTTCCCGCCGCCCACGCCTGCGGCCGCGCTGCGGTCGGATACGCGATCGGAAACGGCGTTTCAGACCGCCGCATCCCCGCGAACACCTCCGGGAGCTGGAAGTCGAAGTGGCCGGCCGCGGTGAGCATGCGCTGGACGATGCGCTGGGCCTCGGACCAGCGCCCGCTGCGGGCGAGACCCCACGCGATCAGGGAGTTGTCGTGCGGCCAGACGGTGCCGGTGTGGTACGAGAGCGGGTTGTATGCGGCGTCCGCGGTCGACATCGTGCGCACGCCCCACCCGGACCAGAGCTCGTCGCCCATCAGACGGTCGACGACCGCGTCGATCCGCTCCGGCGGCACGATCCCGCTCCACAGCAGGTGGCCGATGTTGGAACAGAGCGAGTCGACCTGCCGCTTCTCGCCGTCGAGCGCAAGGGCGTAGAAGCCGCCGCGATCGGGCACCCAGAACGCCTCGTCGAAGCGAGCCCGCAGCCGGTTCGCGTCCTCGTCCAGCCGGTTCGAGAGCTCGCGGTCGCGCCACACCTCGCGCGACAACTCGGCGATCCGGCGCTTCGCGTCGTAGACGTAGCCTTGCACCTCGCAGGGAGCGATCGGCGCGCGCGCAATCGTGCCGTCGTGGAAACGCTGTGAGTCGCCCGAGTCCTTCCACGACTGGTTGTCGAGGCCGTGCGGCGCACGCTTTTCGTACTCGACGAAGCCGTCGCCGTCGCGGTCGCCGAACTCGTCGATCCAGCGCAGCGCTGCGAGCGCCGGCTCCTTGAGGTCGCGCACGATCGCGCGGTCGTCCGTCCACCGCCAGACCTCCGAAAGGAGGATGAGGTAGAGCGGCGTCGCGTCGACCGTCCCGTAGTACCGGGCGAACCACTTCAGCGCAGCCTTGCCGTGACGCACCTCGTGCACGATCTTCCCCGGCTCGGCGTCGATCGACGGGTCGTCCACGGTCGCCTGGAGCTCGGCGAGCACGTGCAGCGCGGTGCGCGCGAGTTCTGGCCCGAACAGCAGCGTCTGCAGACACGTGAGCAGCGTGTCGCGGCCGAACACGGTCATGAACCACGGCATGCCGGCTGCGGGCAGGTTGCCGACGCCCGGCCTGATCGCGCGGTTCATCCGCAGCGACGCGAGATCGGAGACGGATTGGTTGAACGCGCGCCCGAGCTGGTCCCACGAGGAGCGGATCTGCGGAATCCGGAGCTGCCATGCCGCGAGCGAGTCGCGCACGCGGCCCATCTCCTCGCCGAAGCGCCGCTCGGCGAAGTGCGGCGTGACCTGCTCGCCGTCGGAGAGCGGGAACACGTCGACGTTCAGCTCCCATCGCTCACGCGGCTCGAGCTCGATCCGGTAGCGGACGCTCGAGTCCGCCGCCTCGCCGCGTTGCGAGAGGATCACCTGCGTCTTGAGCGGTAACGGTCCGTCGTCCGCGATCACGAACTGATTGGACGACGAGTCGAAAGTTCCGGGACGCGCGGCCGGCAGCGGCGCCGCGCGCATCGGGTCGCCGAGCACGAAGTCGTGCTCCTTCACCGACATGATGTCCGCGAAGTCCGCGCCGAACTCGAGCTCGAGGTCGAACGAGAGCGCGCGCATGCTCTCGTTCTCGACGACGATTCTGTCCTGCATCCCGTCGCCGACGAACCGCTCGCGGCGAATCGCGATCTCGTCCTGGCCGAGATCGCCCGCGAGCGGATTGCGCGTGAAGAACGCAGCCGAGAAGTACTCGATCTTGTCGGACGAGAGCAGGAGCGGCGCCTTCCCGTTCACCTTGAGCCGCAGCTTCGAGAGGAAGCGCGTGTCTTCGCTGAACAGCCCCTGTGAGTCGCCGTCGATGTCCCCGACCTCGTTGCAGATGCAGAAGGTCGCGCCCTCGAGGATGGTCAACTCGTCCACGTCGAGCCTTACGCCTTCTCGGTCGCTCTGACGATGCGGCCGCCCGACGACTGCGCGAGCGCCTTGACCACGATCTCGTCGACGTTCACGTGCGGCGGACGCGTGACCGCGAAGAGGACGCACTCGGCGATGTCCTCGGCCGTCATCGGGTCCACGCCTTCGTAGACCTTGGCCGCTGCCTCCTCGTCGCCCCGGAAGCGGACGCGCGAGAAGTTCGTGTCCACCAGGCCCGCGTCGACGGTCGTGATCCTGATCGGACGTCCGAGCAAATCTTCGCGCAGCGCATATGTGAAGCCCCGGACTGCGAACTTCGAGGTGACGTAGAGAGCCGCGTTGGGGTACGCCTGGCGGCCCGCGATCGAGCCGATGTTGACGATGTGCCCGCCGTCGCGAAGGTGCGGGAGGCAGAGACGCGTCATCCGCACCAGTCCGTTGACGTTGGTCTCGAGGACGGTGCGCTCGTCTTCCTCGGTGCTCTCGTCGAACGGGTCGCGGCCGAGCGCGAGACCGGCGGCGTTGACGAGGATGTCGAAGCCGCCGAGCTCCCGAGCCATGTACTCGACGAACGCAGCCGAGCTCGCCGGATCCGTCACGTCGACCACGTGGCCGACGGTTCCCTCGAGCGTCCCGGTTCGACGCGCGCCCACCCCCGTGCGGGCGCCCTCCGCGCGGAAGGCGCGGTCGATCGCGAGACCCATCCCGCTCGACCCGCCCGTGATCACCGCGGTCTTCTCCGCCAGCGACGGCACCGCGGGACTCTAGCGGCGGTCGGCCGGCGTCCGGCGCACCACTGCCTCCCCGAGCTGGACGGCCTGGGCCGACGGTTGGACATGGTCGACCTGGAGCGTCGTGTGACGGAGCTCGAAGCGGTGCCGGAGCAGCTGCTCGAGGTCGCGCCGGACCGCGTGGCAGTCGTCACCCGGCCGGACGAGCACGTGTGCGGAGAGCGCAGGAAAGCCGCTGCCGATCTGCCAGACGTGCAGATCGTGGACGCTCATCACGCGAGGATCGGCGATGAGTGCGGCTCCGATCGCGTCGACGTCCATGCCGGCGGGCGCGGCCTCGAGCAGGATTCGCCCGGAGTCGCGCAGGAGCCCGTATGCGGCACGCAGCATCAGCGCGACGACGAACAGCGACGCGATCGGGTCCGCTCGCGTGAAGCCGGTCGCGACGATCACGCCGCCCGCGATGACGGTGCCGATGAAGGCGAAGAGGTCGGTCAGCACGTGCTGGAAGCTCCCTTCGACCGCCAGGTTGTCGCGGTCGGCCCGCGCGAGCTCTCGCGTCGCGAGGATGTTGACGAGGATGCCGGCACAGCCGACGACGACCATCGTCCAACCCCCCGTGTCGACCGGCGTGACCAGGCGACGGATCGCCTCGTAGCTGATCAGCCCCGCGAGCACGAGCAGCGTCGCGCCGTTCGCCTGCGCGGAGAGCACCTCCGCCCGCCGAAGACCGAAGGTCAGGTTGCCGCCGCTCGGCCTGCCGGCGAGCCGGAGGGCGAAGAGTCCGAGTGCGATCGCGCCCGCGTCCGTGAGCATGTGCGCCGCATCCGAGAGCAGCGCGAGTGAGTGGCCGACGATGCCGGCGACGATCTCGCCGACCATCAGCGCGACGATCAGCCCGAACGCGATCCCGAGCGCCCGCCGCTCCTCACCCCCATGCACGTGCATGGACGAAGTCTGCCGCGCAAGGCGGCGTGCGTGCGGACCCGGACCAGATTCAAGGGGGGCCTGCCTCGGCGGCAGCAGACCGCTCAGCTCGTCGTGTCGTGCTCCGACGGCTTCTTCGAGCCGGTGAGGTCGGTCGCTTCCTTCAGCTCTTTGTGGGCGTCGGTGATCCCCGACACGGAGTCCTTGAACTCGCGGAGCCCTTTGCCGGCCGTCCGGCCGATCTCGGGCAGCCGTTTGGCACCAAAGAGCAGGAGCGCCACGGCCAGGAGCAGGATGATCTCGGTCGGGCCGATCTCGGGCACGACCCTAGCCTAGCGCGTCACCCAGGCGCGGTGGCGGCCGAGCGTCCTGGCGACTGAGCTGCCCGGGCAGAGTCTCGAGCCAGCCAGGCTGAAGAGCTCCTCGATCGTTCGCTTGGATCTGTTCGGGGGCCGATCTCAACCGGATCCGGTCAGGTTCCTATCGTGGTCTGGATGGAGTCGAACGTGGTGCCGGTTGTTCCGAATCATGGGCCGAACGAGGTCGGGTCAGCCGAGTTCCTCGACGCGGTCTCCGCGGCGGCAATGACTCCGGCCGAAGCTCTACGAAGCCTTCGTGCCGACGAGCGTGGCCTGAGCTCCGACGAAGCAGCGAAACGACTCGCGGTCGTGGGGCCAAACGCGCTGCGCGCGCACGGCGCGCGTTTCTGGACCGTGCTTGCCCGCCAGTTCCGTAGCTATCTGCTACTGCTCTTGCTTGCGGCCGCAGCGGTCTCGATCTTCGTCGGCGAGGGAACCGACGCAGCGATCATCTTCACGATCGTCGGGCTGAGCGTCGCGCTCGGCTTCTTCAACGAGTACCGCTCCGAGCAGGCCGTGGAGACGCTGCACTCGCAGATCCGCCGTCGCGCAACCGTCGAGCGCGACGGGGAACTGACAGGGCTCGACATTACGAAGCTGGTCCCCGGCGACGTCGTCGCGCTGCACGTCGGCGACGTGGTTCCGGCCGATCTGCGCCTGCTCGAGTGCGCGAACCTCGAGATCGACGAGGCCGTGCTCACCGGTGAGTCGGCGGTAGCCGCAAAGACCGTCGCACCGGTTCGCGAGCCGAGCTCACCTCTCGAGTTGCCGTGCATCGCCTTCATGGGCACGGTCGTGCACGGGGGTGGCGGGCGCGGCGTCGTGATCCAAACCGGGACGCGGACGGCTTTTGGAGGAATCGCACTCAAGCTCGGCGAGCGCCACGAGCTGACCTCCTTTCAGCGCGGCTTGCAGGACTTCTCGCGCATGCTCGCCACCATCACCGGACTCCTCGCCGGCTCGATCCTCGTTCTGAACGTCCTCCTGGGTCGTTCGTTCCTCGAGTCGTTGCTGTTCGCACTGGCGATCTCCGTGGGGCTGACTCCACAGCTCTTGCCGGCGATCGTGACGGTCAGCCTGGCCACGGGAGCGAGGCGGCTTGCGAAGCGACAGGTCGTCGTCAAGCGGCTCGTTGCGATCGAGGACCTCGGAAACGTCGAGGTCCTGTTTACCGACAAGACGGGAACACTCACGGAGGGACGAACCGTCTTCGCCAGCGCGCTCGACGCCAATGGCGATGAGAGCCGGGACGTCCTCGAGCTCGGGCTCGTGGCCAGCGATTCCGATGGCAACGCGCTCGACCAGGCACTCCTAGCGGCGCCCCAAGCCGGCCTGCTCGACGGGAAGGCGTGGGCACGAGTCGCCGAAGCCCCCTTCGACCACGAGCGCCAACTCGGTTCCGCTCTCGTGGAATCGCCGCACGGGCGACTGCTCGTGGCAAAGGGCGCACCCGAGGCGATCGCCGCTCGGTGCCTGCAGACGCCCGAAGGCGCCGACGCCACGCTCGACCGTCTCTTCGACGCCGGCACACGCGTCGTCGCGGTCGCCAGCCGAATGGCCGACGGCTTGACTTCCTGCACGCCGGCCGCCGAACGCGAGCTCGAGCTTCGCGGCTTCCTCTGCTTCTCCGATCCGCCGAAGCACGACGCTGCCGTTTCGCTCGAGCGACTGGCCGGGCTCGGCGTCGAAGTCAAGCTCATCACCGGCGACAACGGCCGCGTGGCAGAGAAGGTCTGCAAGGACCTCGGCATGGAATCCCGCAACACGCTGACGGGAAGTCAGCTCGAGGCGATGAGCGAAGCGGAGTTGCGCGCCAGTCTCGAGCAGACGTCGATCTTCGCTCGCGTCACTCCCGAGCAGAAGTCACGGGTCATCCGCGCGCAGCGAGCACTCGGGAGTGACGTCGGCTTCCTCGGCGACGGCGTCAACGATGCACTCGCTCTCCATCACGCCGATGTTGGTATCTCGGTCGATACGGCAACCGACGTGGCGAAGGACGCAGCCGACGTCGTGCTCGTCACGAAGGACCTCGGCATCCTCGCCGATGGGGTTTCCGAGGGCCGACGCATCTTCGCCAACACGATCAAGTACGTGCTGATGGGAACGTCGTCGAACTTCGGGAACATGTTCAGCGCCGCCGGCGCCTCGCTCTTCCTCAACTTTCTGCCGATGTTGCCGACCCAGATCCTCCTCAACAACCTCCTGTATGACGTCAGCGAACTGACGATCCCGACCGACCGCGTCGACGAAGAACTCCTTGCGCGCCCCTCGCAATGGGACATCGGCTTCATTCGCAGGTTCATGGCCCTCTTCGGCCCGATCAGCTCGCTCTACGACTTCGCGACGTTCGCCGTGCTGATCTATGGATTCAACGCAGGCGAGTCGCTCTTCCAGTCTGGGTGGTTCGTCGAGTCGCTCACGAGCCAGACGCTCGTCATCTTCATCATCCGTACCCGGCGGGTGCCTTTCTTCCGCAGTCGGCCGAGTCGGCCGCTGCTGCTCACGACGCTCGCCTGTGCCGCCGTCGGCGTGCTCATTCCCTTCTCGCCGGTCGCTGACGCGCTCGGCTTCACGCCACTGCCTGCGTCGCTGCTCGCCGCGATCGCAGCCATGGTCGGGACCTACCTTGCGCTCGTCGAGACCGGAAAGTACTTCTTCTTCAAGCGTCCTATCCATCTCCGGCCGCTGGCAATCAGGAGGGCAAGGCGCGAACGCCGCATCCACCGCCGCGCCGCTCGTTGGAGCACACGCCACCCGATGCGAGCCGGACGTGCCACTTCCGGTCGTCGGAGCAACAACAAGGCGCCGCTGAGCCGCGCCTCGTTCGATCGGCGGTAACGGGCTCGGACCGCCGACCTCCGTGGAGGTAGCCCTCGACGGGATCGATGCTCCTTCGGCATGCGCGTTCGGCGCCGCCTTGAGGAGGCGCATAATGCGGCTTGCACGTGCGTCGTACGGTGCTTCGGTTCCTTCGCACTCAGCCCCGCGGGCTCCGGTTCCTCTCCCTCGTCGGCGTGTGCCTCGGGCTCGCGACGGCCGTGACCTCGGGGGGCCTCGCGGCACGCAGCGGCGTCCTCGTGACAGGCGCACCACAGGTCGCCGCGATCGCGGGTGGAGGCTTTGCCGGGTACGAGCTTCTCAGCGACGGCCATGTGTGGGCGTGGGGCGACGATCTCGAAGGCCAGATCGGGCCCGGGGGCCATTGGCAGTTCAGCAGCACTCCGGTTGCGGTCCCCGGACTCCGCCACATCGTCGCAGTCACCAGCGGCGAGAACACCGCCTATGCCCTGGCGCGTAACGGTGGTGTGTGGGCCTGGGGGAGCAACGGCCAAGACGAGCTTGGCAACCACGTGTGGGCTTCACGGGAGATCCCGGTCCGAGTCCGCCTTCCCGGCGGGATCACCTCGATCGCAGCCGGCGCGTTCACGGCCTACGCGCTCCGGCGCGACGGCACGCTGTGGGCTTGGGGCGACGACGCCTGGGGGCAACTGGGGACCGAGGGCGCCGATGTCACGACCGGGACCCCGCGTCGCGTCAAGCGACTCGCTGACGTTGTCGCCGTCGCGGCCGGCGACGGCAACGCGTACGCCCTCCGCCGGAACGGCACGGTGTGGGCATGGGGTGACGGCTCGTCAGGACAGCTCGGCGATCGATGCACTGCACCGCAGGGGTCCGGGACTGGTGGTGCGGTGTGCCCCGAGAAACGGGTGCCGGTAAAGGTCCGCACCCTGAGCGACGTGGTCGCGATCGCGTCGGGTGCCTTCACGGCCTACGCACTGCGCCGCGACGGGACCGTCTGGGCCTGGGGCGACGACGACTCCGACGAAGTCGGCAGCCGCACCAGAGTGCCCTACGTGCCCGAACCGGTGCGCGTCGGCGGCCTTGCGCATGTCGTCGCCATCACCGCGGGTGCGTACAGCGCCTATGCCTTGCTGCGGGACGGCACGGTCCGGTCGTGGGGAAGAGGCGTCGAGGGAGAACTCGGCGACGGAAGCATCGCCAACCGTGCGGTGCCGACGCAGGTCGCGAACCTGGCCGGTGTCGTGAAGATCTCGGGCGGCGGCGAATCGGCCTACGCGCTCGACCGACAGGGTCGGCTCTGGGCGTGGGGTGCCGGTGCCTACGGCCAGCTCGGAAACGGCTATCGACTGAGCCTCGACGAGCCGACGCGCGTACGTACCGTTCCCGGAGCCGCGCCGCCATGAGGCGCGTCGGGACGTGAACCATGCTCTCGCCCGCCTGGGAAGGACTGCGCACTGCGGCTCCTTCGGAGGAGGCGGATCACCGCGTCGTCGTCGATCTGGTCGAATGACGCGTACCAGACGCCGACCGCGAGAAAGTTCTCGATCGGATGCGGACAGACGAGCGCGTCCGCCTCCTTGCGAACGAGCTCCAGGCTCCCCGCCGCCGCGACGGGCAACGCGGCGACAACCCGTCGCGCCCCGCCCACGCGGGCCCAGCGGAGGGCGGCCACCATCGTCGCACCGGTCGCCAGACCGTCGTCGACGACGACAACGGTCTTGCCGTGGAGGTCGAGTGCCGGCTGCTCGGCATGCAACTTCCGGTCGAGCACCGCCGCCTTCTCCTTCGTCTCCTCGATCACCCTCGCAAGCTGCTCGTCGGTGAGCCGGTCACGTGCGCGCAGGAAGACACCGTCTCCCGGAGTGACCGCGCCCAACGCGTACTCCGGCTGCCTTGGATGCCCCACTTTCCGCACCGCCACGACATCGAGGGGCGCGTCAACCACCCGAGCCACCTCCGCCGCGACCGCAACACCACCGCGCGCCAACCCGACGACCACCAGCTCCGGCCCGCGCTCGTCCTCGAGATCGACGGCAAGTGCGCGCCCCGCGTCAGCGCGGTCGGCAAACAACGGCGCTGCACCGAAGAGGAGGTACTCACTCATCTCGACCTCGTGTCCGCCCACAATCTGCGCGACCGCTCCATCCCGTACATCGGGGCTGCCGCCGATCGTGCTGCGGAGAGCTACGCACTCGCGCGGGAAACGGCGCCGCGACTCCAGCATGCCGTAGTTCACCGAAGCGACGTTCAGCGAGTGCCCCGATGGCTCCATCCAACTGGACGGCGATCATCGCGTTCATGAACGACATGCTGCCGCGACCGGCGGAAGAGTCGGCATTCTCTGTGCGGCTTGCGTGGCGCCGCTACCTCCAGGAGACACGCGGCGCGAGCTTCGAGGCGTACACCCTCGTCGAAGAGCTCGCCTGGCGGCGGCTAGCCAAGGAGCTCGGAACACTTGGAGATGCAGCTGCCCGCGAGAGCGATCAGTGCTGCGAGCCACCCGTGAAGCGCTCGGACTGATCGACCAGCACCGACGCAGGGTCGATGAGCAATGCTCGATCTCCACGCCCGCTCACCGCGTGGGAGCCGAGCGAGTCCTCGTAGATCGCTGCGGCCGACCTACCGCTTCGCCGCGCCTTGGTTGCCGCGTGCGAGCGAGTAGCGGCTGACCACGATCCCGCTCGAATGGGAGGTCGAGAGCCGGTAGAGCACCGCGCCGGGGCCGGGGCGGACGTCAGCGTAGAGGGAGTCGCCCCAGATCGACCACGGGAGGGAGAAGCGCGCGCTCGCTCCCATCGGGCTCAGATGCAAGATGACGTGCTCCATCCGGCCCGGCCGGGCGATGAGCAGGTCGACGAGCGGGTGTCCGTTGACGAGCTGCGGCCAGAGGCCGGGGCTGAACCAGCTGCGGCTGATCACGCGCCACGAGCGCTCGACTGTCCCGTTGCGGCGCACTAGGGCGAGCCGCAGCTCGCGCAACTGGGCCTGGTTCGGGGCGACGTCGACGACGAAACGCCGTCCATTCGGGGCGGGGTCGTAACCCCAGAGCGCTCGGTCGAGCTGCTGCTCGGGAGGCACGGGCTTCCCGGCTGACGTCGCGAGCGGCAAGAGGCCGTACTCGGACCTCGCGCTGGTCGGCCAGCTCAGCCCGGGGGCGCTGATCCTGCAGTAGAGGGCGCCGTCGGGGCCGACCCATAGCGGCTGGTTGGCTGCCACACCGGTGTCGGGGCCGCTCGCCCCGGCGCTGCTCTGCCACAGCACCTTGCCGCTCGCGTCCACCCGGAACAGCTCGAGGACGAAGCCCGGCTGGTGCCAGCGTGTGACATACAGCGACCCGTTCGGACCGAAGGCGATGTCGCCGAGCGCTGCGCCCCCGGACGGTAGCGGCACCGCGCGCGCAACCGCATTCGGCTTGCTCGCCCGCCAGACGAGCATCCGGCCGTTGACCTCGTCCTCGAGCCAGACCGACCGGTCGCGGTCGACGAGGAACGTCTGCGGCCCAATCGGTCCCGTGAGGTCCCAGCCGACCTGAGCCGCACTCGCCCGAGCCACGATCATGTCAGCCGCACGTGTCCGCCCGAACACATGTGTGCCGAGCTTCACCACGACCGGCTTGTGGAGGACCCACGACGACACCGGCGCCGCAGCACCACGGGCCGGGAGCGTCGCCGAGCTGCCGCTCGCGGAATCCCTGATCACCGCGTACAGGAAGATCCTGTGCGCGCGGGTCAGACTCGAGGGCAACACCGCCGACAAACGCGGATGGGAGCCGTTGACGATCGACCTCCCGAGCTTGAGCGCGACGCGCTGGTAGCGAGCGTGCAGATCGTCGCGCACGTAGAGCACGCCGGTCGGAGCCTTCACCCCCGCCGTCTCCACCGTGTACCCGACCACAATCCTGTCGCCTGGCACGAGCAGCCGCGGCAACATCGGCTCCGGATAGACCGTCAGTGTTGCCGCCGCCCGCGTGCCGGTCGGCACGGCGCCTGCCAGAACGAGCGCGACCAGGCCG
>DASPSY010000067.1:0-2218 GCA_035623685.1 Gaiellaceae bacterium | reverse complement strand
TCGCAGAGTTCATGCAGCTGCAGCGAAGCGCGATCTCACCGGGTGCTGTCGCGCACTACTTCCGCCAGACCGTGTCCGTCGACGTCCGTGACCTCCTCCCGCGAGTCGCAGCGCCGACGCTCGTGTTGCAACGCGCGGCGCGAGGCCCGATCGTCAGCAGCGAAATGGGACGCTACGTCGCCGACCACATCCCGGGGGCACGGTACGTGGAGATCGACGGCATCGATCACGTCTGGTTCACCGAACACGCGGACGAGGTGATCGACGAGATCGAAGAGTTCCTCACCGGTGAGCGCACGGCGGCCGATCCCGACCGCCGGCTGGCGACGGTCCTCTTCACCGACATCGTGGGCTCCACCGCACAGGCCGCCGATCTCGGCGACACCCGATGGCGGGCGCTGCTCGACCGACACGACCAGATCGTGCGCGGAGAACTCGCCCGCTTCGGCGGCCAGGAGATCGACTCGACGGGCGACGGCTTCCTCTCGACCTTCGACGGACCGGCTCGCGCTATTCGCTGCGCGGCGGCAATGTCGGACACGCTGTCGGGGATCGGGCTCGCGATCCGCGCCGGCGTGCACACCGGCGAAGTCGAGGTACGGGGCCAGAACATCGGCGGCCTCGCGGTACACATCGGCGCGCGAGTCGCGGCGACCGGCAACAGCGGCGAGATCGTCGTGTCGAGCACCGTCAAAGAGCTCATGGCCGGGTCGGAGCTGACGTTCCTCGATCGCGGAGAGCACGAGCTCAAGGGCGTCCCGGGAACCTGGCGCCTCTACGTCGTGAAGCGCTGACGGCCGCCCTCGACAAACCCTCGGATGGGAGACACCATCACAAGCAGCGCCGCGACCACCTGACGCAACTCGTCGAACGGGTACTCGAGCGTCGCGAGCTGATCCATGGCCGACCCTCCAAGCACGAAGGCCCCCCGCTGTCCACGTCGCTACTCCGCTCGGCGCCGCATCGTCGTCGCGTGGGTGTTCCGGACCTGTCGACCGGAACACCCACGTGCGTCCGAACGAACCTCACGACCAGAACTTGTCCCAGTTGTAAAGATCGAAGAAGTGCTCGGTGCCTGAAGCGATCTTGCCGTTCTCGACCTCGAACACGATGCAGCAGTTGGTGTCGAGTGTTCGGCCCGCGCGGGCGGCCGAGTTGTGGTGGAGTGCGATGACGCGGCCGCCGTCGCCCTCGAACACGCCCGCGAGGTCGGCCTTGAAGGTCCCGTCGGTCTCCCCCCCGTACCGGCCGAACTGCGTGAGGACCGCATCGCGGCCGCGCGCGGTTCCGGCGACTGTGCTCTCTCCAGGGGTCGTCCAGGTGACGTCGTCGGCCATCAGCTCGACGAGGGTCGCAACGTCGGCCTCGTTGAAGGCCTGGTAACCCCGGCGGACGATCTCGGTCTCGGACATCAGTTCGGTGTTCATGGTCTTCGCTCCTGCTCGTCGTGTCATCACGGACGAGTCGATGATCCACTCGGGGTGCCCCCTCCGCATCGGGAGACCTCCCCAATTCGAGAGTGTGAAACTGGGGCCATGGACGGAGCGACACGCGGGAACCTTCGCCTGAACCCGAGCGTGCTCATCGGTCGCGAGTCGCTTCTCGGCTCGGTCGTCGATGCCGTGCGTTCGGAACGGCTGGTTGTCCTGACCGGGGTCGGCGGCGTCGGCAAGACCCGATTGGCGACGGGGGTCGCCGAGGCGGTCGCCGACGAGTTTCCCGAGGGCGTGTGGATCGTCGAGTTGGAGCACGTGGTGGACGGCAGCGCGGTTCCCGACGCGCTCGCCACGATCCTGGGCATCGCCCCGCAAGGGGAGCGCTCCCTGACCGCGACCGTCGCCGACGTGATCGCGGCTCGTCGTCTCCTCCTCGTGCTCGACAACTGCGAACACGTGATCGAAGCGGCTGCGGGGCTCGTACGAGCAGTGCTCGAGCGACCAGGGCCGGTGAAGATCCTGGCAACGTCGCGTGCGAGCCTCGGACTTGCCGGCGAACGTGAGATCCGAGTCCCCCCGCTCGCTTTGGGCGGGGGCGCGTCGTCTCCGGCGGTGATCCTCTTCGCACAGCGGGCGCGGGAGGTTCGTCCGAACTTCGCGCTCGAGGAGGGACTCGCAACCGCTCCGGCGGTGGTCGAGATCTGCCGTGTGCTCGACGGGCTTCCACTCGGGATCGAACTTGCCGCGGCGCGAATGGCCGGGATGGGCGCGATCGACGTTCG
>DASPSY010000061.1:0-17481 GCA_035623685.1 Gaiellaceae bacterium | reverse complement strand
GGGGTCGACGGCTGAAACGCAGACCGACTGCGATCACGTCAGTTCGGCGAGAGCTCAGCTCACGTCGGCTCGACGGCACGACTCGGGGCAACCCGTGCCACTCCGGCTCGTCGAAGAGGCAGTCGTCAAGCGCCCGCTGCGCATCCGCCTCGCTGAGGAACACGTCGGCGGCTTCGGGATCACCGGCGTCGACGAGCGCGTAGACCTGCACGCGGCGAGCGTACTTCCCGTTGCCTGGACTTCAAAGGGGCCGGCCGAGGTGCCGACTAGCCGAGCGTGAGGGTCGGCGCTAGCGTCGCGATCGAAGGCGCACAGGTGGTCTCAACGAAGGAGGGCCGATGTCCCG
Organism: Gaiellaceae bacterium; assembly: GCA_035623685.1. Taxonomy (GTDB): domain Bacteria; phylum Actinomycetota; class Thermoleophilia; order Gaiellales; family Gaiellaceae; genus 3-1-20CM-4-69-9. The sequence goes on along the minus strand of DASPSY010000061.1, from coordinate 17,135 downwards.
TCCGACGCTCGTCTCTTTCGGCTTGGCAGGGGGTTTGGCGATCGTGCTCGCTCTGTTTGCCCCGTCCATCGGCGCGACCCCGACGAGGACGAGAGGGTTCGGGGTGCGACTCAATCGGCTCGAGCGGCGCGTTACCACGCTTGAGTACGAAGTCACCGCCTTGCAAGAACGACAGCCGAAGGTCGAAACCATCCAAGACTCCGCCTACCTTCCGGCCGGCGACGCGACGACGCTCTTCACCGATGCCTGCCCACAGAACACGACGCTGGTCGGGGGCGGATTTGCGACAGACGACCCCCACATCGTCGTGACGCAATCGTCGGCCGTCGACGTTCGCGTCCCGTTCCCGCCGGGAACACCAGCGCCACCCCTCCTGCCGCCTCCGCCGCTGCCGGTCGCATGGGTGATTCAGGCGCACAACACGGGGAGCGAGACGGTCGCCGTCGTTGCGGAGGAGTTCTGTCTCAGTGACTAGTTAGAGAACCGCTTGCCGGGGACGGTCGGCCACGAGCGTCGTGTCACGCCGAGTGGGCGGTCGCCGTGTGGCCCGGACAACGTGCCGTGGTTAGTGGGGGATTAGCGGGTCCCCCTATGGTCTGCGTCGATCAGATACGAGGCACTCGAACTGGAGGAGGCACGATGAAGGGCTTTGCCGCCTTGCTCGCCGTGGCTGTGATCGGCGGGCTTTTGTACGCGACGACGGCCGTCGGGGGCCAGCAGGCATCGCCGACAGCCGCGCAGTTCAACGCGCTCAAGAGAACGGTCGCCGCAATGGCGAAGAAGCAGAAGGCCGACGAGAAGACGCTGACCGGCCTCGTGACCGTCGTCGGCGGCTGCCTGCACGGCGCCGTACCGGTGGCGCGCTACCAGGGCTACGAGTACGTGCAGACCGACGGCACGACCATCCAGACGACAGCGCTCGACGTCGCCGGAACCGGAGATACGCCGCAGGCCTATCTCCTCGACGTCGGTTCGGTCTGCGCACAGGCGATCGCCTCCGCCGGCGGCGCGCTTTCGCTGCACCACTTGCACTATCTCGATCTGAAGTCGGCGGGCAGGTAAGAGTCTCGAGGCAAGCGGGGGCCGCTGGGGGGCCGCTGAGTTCTCATCAGGTTCCCACTGCGGTCCCCGCCAGCCCGATCTTGAACGTACAGAGAAGGAGCCGCCCGAGGGCGGCTCCGTGTGCCAGGGAACTTGCCAAACAACGCTCGCAGGCGTCATCGGCCAGCGAGCGGTTCGACTTGAGCCGAGAAGAGGAGGAGGGTCCGGGTCCAGCTGGCCGCCGCCTAGGGGAGAAAGGCGAGCGGCCAACGGCGGATGAGTGACGAGGACCGATTCGCCAAAAAAGGGGGCAACGCGGCTGAAGCTGCCCCCCAACGATCCGCGTCGCCCGAGAATGATCCCACAAATCGTCCCCGGATGTGAGGGGCCCGCACGTGAGGTGTGAGGGGGCGCGCCCGCATACTCCCCGTCGCAGGCACGCCCCACTGACTCTATGTCCGGATGGCGGGCCGCGAAACCCGCCGCCGGGACTTGCGCAGGCATCGGGGTCTGCCTGGCGCGCCCTCAGGTCTCCAGCCGGTAGATCGGGACGAGCTTCTTCTCCGCTTCGGTGTCGATGTGGGCGACGACGTCCACGTACGGCTCGAGCCCCGAGCCCTGGAGCTTGGCCTTGAGCAGGCTGTCCACCTGGTAGATCCCAGAGGAGTTGTTCATTGTGATCTCGATCAGGACCGGCCGATCCTCGCCGTCGCGGATCGCGACGTCCTCGATGGCGGCGGCCGAGAGGGAATGGATCGAGATCGAGCCGCGTGCGAACGGGATCCTCGAGCGGCCCTGCTCCATGTCGAGCGCGTCGGCGACGCGGACGATGCCGGCCTCGAGCGTCAGCGGCTTCCCGTAATCGCGGTGACTCGTGATCGCCTGGAGCACCTCCGAGACGATCACGGTCAGGTCGGGCTCGTCGTACACGCCGTCGAGCAGCATGCGCAGCTTCGGCTCCGCGAGGAAGAGGCTGAAGTCCTCGTGGCCGTCGCGGTGCACCGCCATGCCGATGCAGTGCGCGAGTGCCCCGAGGAGCACGACCACCTCCGCGTCGTCGTTCGTATAGCCGTAGTCGGTGACCACCGACGGCTCGACGTGGTGCTTCGTCAGCTGGCGCAGGAGCTTCAGCGCGATGTTCGTCACGATCTGGATGTGCACCCACGAGTGGTCGTTGATCCGCATGCGCGCGACGGCGTTGACGTTGGCGACGTGCCACCAGGCCTTCAGCTGGTCGTCCGCGTTGACACGCTCGAGGATGCGTCTCAGCTTTCGGTTGCCGCGGACCGGGACGTTGATCCGCATCTGCGCGACAGCCTGCTGCGGCGTCAGCCGCGTCTCGCGCTCGGCCTCCTCCGATGCCGGTCGGTCGATGCGCTGCTCGGTCTCGGGATCCAGGCTCACGTCAGTCCCACGTCCCCTCGCGCGAGCCTGAAGTACATACAGGTCCACGCGAGCGCCAGGAACGGGACGGTCAGGCTGTCGGCGATGAGCGCACCGATCCAGGAGCCGACGAATCGGGGAAGCGGGGAGAAGGCGACGCCGAGAATGATCTGCGCGATCGCCGCGAGGATCACGCTGGAGACGATCACGCCGAGCACGGTCCAGCTCTGGCCCTTCACCAGCTCGTTCGAGCGCCCGAAGGACTCGCCCGCCTTCTTGTGCTCCAGTGCGATCACGGGTGTGATCAACGACCACCGCGTCAGCAGGAAGAGCCCGGGAACGATGAAGAGCACCAGGCCGAACGCGATCCCGAGGCCGGCCAGCAGACCCGCGCCGATCAGCGAGGGGAGGTACGGCCGGGTCCGGCCGTAGAGCTCCTCGACCGTCGTGTCGATCCTGCCGTCGCGCACGTCCTGGACCGCGAGCACGAGTGCTGCCTGCACCCAGAACGAGCCGACGAGCGTGATCACCAACGAGACGAGCGCCCAGAGGAGGGCCGTGCCGGTGCCGTGCCCGCGTGCCGACTCTGCGAGCGCCGAGGCGAGCGCGAGCACGACGAAGACGACGGCCGCGACGGTGACGAAGCGGAGGAAGAAGCGGCGATAGAGCTCCCACGCCTCCGAGAGGACGCCGCCGACGGTCATGTCCCGAGCCTATGCCACGGCGGGTTGCGGGTCTACGACGCTCGTCGTGCCGAACGGCGTGCGCGTTCCGTTCGCGAGCGCAATCCTTTCCACCGTGGGAACGCCAGCCTCCCGAACGGGCGAGACAGCGCCGGTGCGCCGGACGATCACCGTGATGACACGCAACCTCTACCTGGGTGCGAACCTCGATCCGATCGTCTCTGCGATGTCTGCCGGGAAGTCGTTCGACGCGGTCGCCGCCGGCTGGACGCAGGTGCAGGCCAACGACTTCCCCACCCGTGCGCGGGCGATTGCCGCCGAGGTCGCGTCCGTCGAGCCGGACTTCGTCGGCCTCCAGGAGCTCGCACTCTTCAGGACGCAGGCGCCCGTCGACGCCGTCCAAACTCCCGCGACGACCGCGGCGCTCGACTACGAGCTCGAGCTGCAGCAGGCGTTCGCCGAGCGTGACCTGCGGTACCGCTTCGTCGTGTCGAAGGCGAGCACGGATGTCGAGCTGTCGATCGGCGAACCGCCGACGATGCACGTTCGCATGACGCTGCGGAACGCGCTGCTCGTCCGCAACGGCATTTCGGTTGGCGACGTCCGCTGCGGCAACTACCCGACCGTCATGCAGATGGACGGTGGGCCCTTCGTCGCGCGACGCGGCTGGGTGTCGGTCGACGCGACGATCGCCGGCACGACGTTTCGCGTGATCGCGACGCACCTCGAGTCCTACGACCGCGCGACGCAGGAGGCGCAGAGCGAGGAGATCCTGAGCGGCCCCGCGCGGACGGAGCTTCCGGTCGTCTTGCTCGGCGACCTGAACTCGCTGCCCGACGGATCGACGACAGCGACGTACGCGAACCTCGTGGCAGGTGGGTTCGACGATGCGTGGACACGCGCGTACCCGGATGCACCGGGCCTCACGTGCTGCCACGGCGAGGACCTGCGCCTCGTCGGCGGCGCGTTTACCGAGCGGATCGACTACGTGTTGATGCGGGGCGGCTTCGAGGCGGTGCGCGGAGCGGTGACGGGGGAGGCGGAGTCCACGCGTCTCGACGGCCTGTGGCCGTCCGACCACGGCGGCGTCTGGTTGACGCTGCGCCTGCCCGCGCGCTAGGCCGCGGCCCAGTCTCCGTACAGCGAGGTGTAGAGGCCGCGCCGCGCGAGCAGCTCGTCGTGCGACCCGTACTCGATCAACCGTCCGTGCTCGAGGACGACGATCATGTCCGCGTCGCGGATGGTCGAGAGGCGGTGCGCGATGATGAACGCCGTCCGCTCCCGTAGGAGGAGGCGGAGCGCACGCTCGATCTTCCGCTCCGTCCCGATGTCCACCGACGACGTCGCCTCGTCGAGGATCAGGATCCGCGGATCGGCGAGCAGCGCGCGCGCGAGCGCGACGAGTTGGCGCTGGCCGAGCGAGAGGCGTGTGCCGCGCTCCTGGAGCTCGGTCTCGTAGCCGTGCTCGAGGCGCATGACGAAGTCGTGCGCACCCACGGCCTGCGCAGCGCGGACGACGTCCTCGTGTGGCGCGTCGGGCCGCCCGAAGGCGATGTTGTCCATGACCGTGCCGGCGAAGAGGAAGCCTTCCTGCGGCACGATCCCGAGCTGGCGCCGGAGCGATGCGTGCGTCACCTCGCGGAGGTCGTGGCCGTCGACCGTGATCCGTCCGTCCCGCGGGTCGTAGAAGCGGGCCAGCAGCTTGGCGATCGTCGACTTTCCCGCGCCCGTGTGGCCGACGAGCGCGACGGTCGTGCCCGCAGGCACGTCGAGATCGAAGTCGTGGAGCACGTCGGGTCCCGAGCCGTAGCCGAAGTCCACCGACTCGAAGCGCACGCGGCCCGCGAGCGGTCCGAGGGCCGGCGCGCCCGGGACGTCGAGCACCTCGGGCTGCTCGTCGAGTACGTCCATGATCTTGTCGAGCGCCGCCGTCGCCGACAGGAACGTCGTGTACAGCTGCGAGAGCTGCTGGACGGGGTCGAAGAAGTTCTGCACGTACAGCATGAAGGCGAACAACGTCCCGATCGTGACCTGCCCTTCGAAGTAGAGGTAGCCGCCGTAGCCGAGCACGATGGCGAGCGCGATCGACGACAGCAGGTCGACGTACGGGAAGTAGATCCCGTTGAGCACGACCGTCTCCATGTTCGACTCGCGATAACGCTCGGCGACGGCGCGGAAGTTCTCGATGTTCCGCTTCTCTCGGGCGAACGCCTGGACGATGCGCATGCCGGCGATGTCCTCCGCGAGCGTTGCCGTGACCAGGGCGAGCCGCTCACGGACGGCGCGATACGCGCGCGCGGAGCGCATCCGGAAGATCACTGTGCCGATACTCATGATCGGGATCACCGACAAGGTCGCCAGCGCGAGCCGCCAGTCGAGCACGAACAGCACGACCATCGTCCCGAACAGCAGGAGCGTGTTCTGCACGAGCGTTGTGACGCCGTCCGTGACGAGCTGGTCGATCGCCTCGATGTCGTTCGTGAGGCGGCTGATGATCACGCCGGCCCGGTTGCGCTCGTAGAAGCCGAGCGACAGACGCTGGAGGTGCTCGAACACGCGATTGCGCAGGTCGGCGAGGATCCGCTCGCCGACCCAGCCGGTGAGGTACGTCTCGAGGTAGCTCATGCCCCAGTTGAGGAGGCCGGCAACGAGGAAGGCACCGACGATCCACCAGAGCTTCCCGAGGTCGCCGGTGAGGATGCAGTCGTCGACGGCGTACTTCGCGAGGAGCGCCGGCGCGAGCGCCGTCGCGGTCGCCGCGAGGAGCGAGAAGACCGACAGCGCCGTCCGGAGCTTGTACGGGCGCGTCAGCCGCGCGAGCGTCCCGAGCCTGCGGCGAGTCCGGCCCCACGACCAGTCGCGGACCTCGGCACCGCGCTGCGACGAGAGATGGCTGCCTGCGTGGTGGACCCGCATCAGGACGCGGCCTCCAGCGCATCGTCGCTCGCTGTCGCCTCGACCGCCTCGGCGAACTGCTGCTCGAGCAGCCCGTGCTCATAGATGTCGCGGTAGACCGGGCTCGTGCCGAGGAGCTGGTCGTGTGTCCCGCGCGCGACGACACGGCCGGCGTCGAGCACGACGATCTCGTCCGCGAGCGCGATCGTCGACAGCCGATGCGCGATGATCAGCGTCGTCCGGCCGCGCATCGCCTCGCGAAGCCCGAGCCTGATCCGCGCCTCGGTCGAGGCGTCGACCGACGCGGTCGCGTCGTCGAGGATGAGGATGCGCGGGTCGACCGCGAGCGCCCGCGCGATCGCGAGACGCTGACGCTGGCCGCCGGAGAGCGTGATCCCGCGCTCCCCGATCACCGTGTCGTAGCCTTCCGGCAGCCGCTCGACGAACTCGTGCGCCTGCGCGATGCGCGCGACCCGCTCGACCTCCTCGTCCGACAGGTCGGGCGCGCCAAACGTGATGTTTTCGCGGACCGTCGCGGAGAACAGGAACGGATCCTGTGCGATCACGCCGATCGAGCGGCGCAGCGAAGTGAGCGTGAGGTCGCGCACGTCGACGCCGTCGACCGTGACGCGGCCGCTCGTCGCGTCGTAGAAGCGCGGCACGAGCGACGTCAGCGTGCTCTTGCCCGCGCCGGTGTGGCCGATCAGCGCGATCGTCCGGCCGGCCGGGACGTCGAGGTCGACGTCCTCGAGCGCGGCGTGGCCGTCGATGTATGCGAAGGTGACGTGCTCGAAGCGGATGTGGCCGCCGCCCGGAGGCAGCTCGACCGCACCGGGACGGTCGGCGATCTCCTCGGGCTCGTCCATGACCTGGAAGATGCGCTCGCCGGACGCGGTCGCCCGCTGGGCCTGCCCGATCCACATGCCGAGCGAGCGCAAGGGCGTCACGAGCATGCCGAGGTAGAGGTTGAACGCCACGAAGCCGCCGACCGTGAGCTCCCCGCTCGTCACCATGCGCGCGCCGACGAGCAGCGTGATCGCCTGGGCTACGAGCGGCACCCAGGAGATCAGCGGGACGTAGAGCGCACGCTGCCGGTTCGCGCGGATCGTCTCCTGGAACACGGCCTCCGACCTGTCGCGGAATTTCCGCTGCTCCTGCGGCTCCTGCGCGAACGACTTGACGACGTGGACGCCGACGATGTTCTCCTCCGCGACCGTCGCGACGTCCGCCAGCTTCTGCTGCACCTCGCGCAGGGTCGGATGCGTGACGTGGCTGTAGCGGTAGGCGAGGACGATCAGCACCGGCGTGATCGCGAGCGAGATCAGCGCGAGCTTCCACTGGAAGATCAGGAGCACCACCGTGACCGAGCCGATGGTGATCAGGTTCTGGAAGAAGAAGATCAGGCCGTAGCCGAGGAAGAAGCGCACGCCCTGGAGGTCGACGGTCGCGCGTGACATCAGCTGTCCGGTCTGATGGCGGTCGTAGAAGCCGAACGAGAGGCGGACCAGGTGCGAGTAGAGGCCCTGGCGCAGGTCCATCTCCACGCCGAGCGCCTGCTTCCCCGAGATCAGCCGCCGCGCGGCCATCAGCACGGCGCGGATCAGGCCGATCACGACGATGGCTCCGACGAAGTACCAGAGCTTCTGACGGTCGTGCGGCTCGAGCGCGTCGTCGATGACGTTCCTCGTCACCCAGATCAGTGCGATCTGCGCGAACTGCGACCCGACGGCGAGCACGATCGAGACGACCAGCGAGAGCTTGTACGGGCGGAGGAATCCGAGCAGCCGCGCGAACGTGCGCCGATACGGCGGTCGGTACTCCTCCCTCACCCTGAAACTCTAGCCGCCGAGTCGTGCGATCTCGGCGCGCACGAGCGACGCTGCGCGCGATGTCAGCTCGCGGTTGGCTGGCGCGTTCAGCCACGCGCTCGCCCCCGATGGGTGAGGGAGCGGGACGACGACCGCGCCGTCGCGCTCGAAGCGCCGGCCGACGACGTCGGCGAGCCTGCCGGGACCGAGCAGCTGCCGGATCGCAAGCCCGCCGACCGGGACGATCACGTCCGGCTCGAGCAGGCGCAGCTCCCACTCGCGCCAGAACGAGCAGAGCTCCTGCTCACGCGGCGTCGGCGTGCGATCGCCGCGTCCACTCGGAGAGCGACCGGGATCACAGCGCGTGACGGAGGCGCAGTAGAACGTCGAGTAGAACTCGTCTTCGTCCAGCTCGAGCCAGCGGCGCAGCGTCGCGCCTGCGCGGCCGCGCCACGGTCGCCGCTCGCGTCCCTCGACGACCCCGGGCGCCTGCCCATAGAGGTAGGCGCGCTGGCCGAGCAGCTCGTTTCGGACCGGCGGCGACTCGAGGTGGAAGCCGGCCTCGGTACACGCCCGACACGCGCGCAGGTCGCGCTGCAACGACGCGAGCGAGCGGTACGACGAGCGGCGGCGTGTCACGAAGAGTCGACGAGCGCGACGGCACGCATTGACTCCTAGAGTACGCGTGATGCGATTGCCGCTCGAATCGGTCCCGAACTTCTCCGAGGGCCGCAACGACGCGACGATCGCCGCACTGGGAACCGCGTTGGCGACGTCGGCGACCGTGCTCGACGTCCACACGGACGTCGACCACAACCGGTCGGTGTTCACGCTCGTCGCCGACGACGACGCGCTGGTCGACGCGTTGATGGCCGGGATCGCGTGCGCGCACGAGCGAATCGACCTGCGCGCGCACAAGGGCGCGCATCCACGCATCGGCGCAGCGGACGTCGTGCCGCTCGTGCCGCTGCGTCACGACGACCTCGAGCGCGCGCGAGCCGCGGCACGAAGGCTCGGCGAGCGCATCGGCGCCGAGCTCGGGTTGACCGTCTTCCTGTACGGCGAGCTCGCGTCCGGGCTCGGGCCTGCCTTCTTCCGTCGCGGCGGGCCCGCCGAGCTGCAGCGTCGGATCGACGCGGGGGAGGTCTCGCCGGACTTCGGTCCTTCGCGGCTCGACGCGTCCGCGGGCGGCGTGATCGTCGGCGCACGGCGTCCGCTGATCGCGTTCAACGTCAACCTGGCGACCGACGACGTCGAGGTCGCGCGCGCGATCGCCACGATCGTGCGCGAGCGCGACGGCGGCTTCGCAGGAGTGCGCGCGCTCGGACTCTTCCTCGCGAGCGCAGGTCATGCGCAGGTGAGCATGAACATCGAGGACTATGAGGCGTCGCCGCTCGTCGACGTCGTCGCGCGCATCGAGGCCGAGGCGCGGGTACGGGGCGTCGAGCTCGCGGGCTCGGAGCTCGTCGGGCTGATGCCCGCGGGCGCGGCGGCGGCTGCCGCCGGCGGCGTCCTCCGCGTGGACGGCTTCGACGTCTCGCGCCTGCTCGAGCTTCGGCTGTTGGCGCTCGATTTTCCCGTGTCGGCACGGAGCTAGACTGGCTCGGCGATGGCGCAGCAGACCGCCGTTCGGCTCACCGGCGACGATCTCACCGTCGCCGACGTCTGGGCCGTCGCGGTCGGCGGCGAGCCGGCGCTGCTGTCCGACGAGAGCCGCGACAAGATGGCCGCGGCGCGCGAGCTCGTCGAGCGCACCGCGCACGGCGGCCGCGAGCACACATACGGCGTCAACACCGGCTTCGGGCGGTTCGTCTCGCGCTCGATCCCCGAGGAGCTGACGGGAGAGCTCCAGCGCCGCCTGTTGCGCAGTCACGCGTGCGGCGTCGACGAGCCGTATCCGGTCGAGGTCGTCCGAGCGGCGATGCTCCTCCGCGCGAACGCGCTCGCCAAGGGAACCTCCGGAGCGCGGGTCGAGGTCGTCGAGCTGCTGCTCGGCTGCCTGAACCAGGGCGTCCTGCCCGAGGTGCCGAGCCGAGGCTCCGTCGGCGCGAGCGGCGACCTCGCGCCGCTTGCACATCTCGGGCTGCCGCTGATCGGCGAGGGACGCGCGTGGTTCGACGGCGAGCTGCTCGACGGCGCGGACGCGCTCGCTGCAGCGGGGCTCGAGCCGCTGGAGCTCGCCGCGAAGGAGGGCCTGTCGCTGATCAACGGCACCCAGTTCATGACGGCGATGGGCGCGCTCGGGATCGTCCGGGCGCGACGGCTGATCCAGGCTGCGGACATCGCATGCTCGTTGTCGCTCGAGTCGCTGCAGGGATCGCGGACGAGCTTCATGCCGCAGATCCACACGCTGCGACCTCTGCGCGGTCAGGCGGACTCAGCCGCGAACATCCTGCGCCTGCTCGACGGGTCGGCGATCATCGAGGCGCACCGCTGGTGCGACAAGGTGCAGGACGCCTACTCGCTCCGCTGCGCGCCGCAGGTGCACGGCGCGTCGAGGGACCTGCTCGACTACGTCGACTACACGGTGTCGGTCGAGCTCAACGCCGCGACCGACAACCCGCTCGTCCTGCTCGATGAAAAGCTGCTCGTCTCGAACGGGAACTTCCACGGGCAGCCGCTCGCGTTCGCGCTCGACGCGCTCGCCATGGCGGTCTCCGAGCTCGCGAACATCTCCGAGCGCCGGCTCGAGCGTCTCGTCAACCCGAACCTCTCCGACGGGCTCCCGGCCTTCCTCACGTCGGACGGCGGGCTCAACTCCGGCTTCATGATCCCGCAGTACGTCGCTGCGTCGCTCGTGAGCGAGAACAAGTCCCTCTGTCACCCCGCGAGCGTGGATTCGATCCCGACGAGCGCAGGACAGGAGGATCACGTCTCGATGGGCAACGCATCGGGGTTGAAGGCGTGGCAGGTGCTCGCGAACGCAGAGCGCGCGGTCGCGATCGAGCTGCTCGCAGGAGCGCAGGCGGTCGAGTTCCTCGCGCCGCTGCAGCCCGGTGCCGGCGCAGCCGCTGCCCGCGCACACGTGCGTGAGCTGTCGCCGCGGCTCGACGACGACCGTCCGCTCGGTCCCGACATCGAAGCGGCCGCGGCGTCGATCGGCGACGGCTCGCTGGTCGCAGCCGTCGAGGCCGCGGTCGGAGAGCTCGCATGAGCACGACGCGCTCCCTCGACGCGGCGGTCGAGTCCCTCTGCGGCGACCTGTCACGGATTCGCGCGCCGCGCGGGACCGAGCTGAACGCCCGTTCGTGGTCGACGGAGGCGCCGCTGCGCATGCTCCTCAACAACCTCGATCGCGAGGTCGCCGAGCATCCCGAGCAGCTGATCGTGTACGGCGGCTCGGGCAAGGCGGCGCGCAACCCGGAGGCGCTGCACGCGATCGTGCGCGCGCTGCTGGAGCTCGGGGACGACGAGACGCTGCTCGTGCAGAGCGGCAAGCCCGTCGGCGTGTTCCGCACGCATGCCGGCGCGCCGCGCGTGCTGATCGCGAATGCGCTGCTCGTTCCGCGCTGGGCGACGTGGGACGAGTTCCGGCGGCTCGAGGCCGAGGGGCTGACGATGTTCGGCCAGATGACGGCGGGCTCCTGGATTTACATCGGGACTCAGGGGATCCTCCAGGGCACGTACCAGACGTTCGCGGCAGCGGCCGAGCGGCACTTCGGTGCGCCCGACCTGCGCGGGCGCACGATCCTGACGGCCGGGTTGGGCGGGATGGGCGGCGCGCAGCCGCTCGCGGCGACGATGGCCGGCGCCGCGATCCTCTGCGTCGAGGTCGACCCTTCGCGGATCGAGCGGCGCCTCGCAACGCGTTACCTCGACGAGGCCGCCGACTCGCTGGACGATGCGCTCGCCCGGATCAGGCGCGCGGCCGACGAGCAAAAGCCTCTGTCCGTCGCGGTGCTCGGGAACGCCGCCGAGGTCGTGCCGGAGCTCGTCCGTCGCGGCGAGCACTTCGACCTCGTCACCGACCAGACGGCGGCACACGACCCGCTGAACGGATACGTCCCGGCCGGCCTGTCCGTCGAGGAGGCGGCGGTGCTCCGCGCCTCCGACCCGGACGAGTACGTCCGCCGCGCGCGCGCGTCGATCGTGCTGCACGTCGCTGCGCTGCTCGCGTATGCACGCGAGGGGAGCAACGTCTTCGACTACGGCAACAACCTGCGCGGCGAGGCTCGCGAGGGAGGCCTGGCGGAAGCGTTCGGCTATCCGGGCTTCGTGCCCGCATACATCCGGCCGCTCTTCTGTCGCGGCATCGGCCCGTTCCGCTGGGCCGCGCTCTCCGGTGACGAGCGCGACATCACGGCGATCGACGAGATGCTGCGCCGCTTGTTCCCCGACGACGCGCTGCTGCAGCGCTGGCTGGAGCTCGCGCCCGAGCGCGTCGCGTTCCAGGGGCTGCCGGCGCGCATCTGCTGGCTCGGCTACGGAGATCGGGCAAAGGCCGGGCTCGCGATCAACGAGCTCGTACGCAGCGGCGAGGTGAAGGCGCCGGTCGTGATCGGGAGGGACCACCTCGACGCCGGCTCGGTCGCGTCGCCCTTCCGCGAGACCGAGGCGATGCGCGACGGCTCCGACGCGATCGCGGACTGGCCGATCCTGAACGCGCTGGTGAACGTCGCGGCGGGAGCGACGTGGGTGAGCGTCCATCACGGCGGCGGCGTCGGCATCGGCAACGCGATCCACGCGGGGATGGTCGTCGTCGCCGACGGCACCGACGAGATGGGCGAACGGCTCGAGCGGGTGCTCACGACCGACCCGGGCACCGGCGTCATGCGCCATCTCGACGCGGGCTACGAGGAGGCGATCGAGACAGCCGACCGTTTCGGCCTCGACGTGCCGATCCCGCCGCGCCCGATCGGATGAGCAACGCGGCGGGCTCGCGGGCGCTCCTCATCCGTGACCTCGCCCAGCTCGCGTCGCCTGCAGGCGTGATGGCGCCGCTCCGCGGCGCGGAGCTCGGGCAGGTCGAGGTGGTCGATGACGCGTTCGTGCTCTGCGAGGACGGGCTCGTCACGCGCATCGGCCGCATGCGCGATCTCTCCACGCTCGACGGGGAGGTCGACGAGCTCGACGCACGCGGGCTCTGCGCGGTCCCGGGCCTCGTCGACTGCCACACGCACGCGTGCTTCGCGGGCGACCGCGTCGACGAGTTCGCGCTGCGGGCCGGAGGCGCGTCGTACGAGGAGCTGCACGCCGCCGGAGGCGGGATCATGTCCACGGTCCGTGCGACTCGTGCGGCCGAGGCGGACGAGCTCGAGCGCGCGGTCGAGCGTCATCGCCGCTGGATGCTGCGGGCGGGGACGACCACGTTCGAGGCGAAGTCGGGCTACGGGCTCGACCGCGAGACGGAGCTCGCCTCGCTCCGCGCGATCCTCGGTGCCGGTGGCGTTCCGACCTGGCTCGGTGCGCACGCGGTCCCGCCCGAGTTCCCGGACGCGGACGCTTACCTCGACTTCGCGCTCGCCGAGGTGCTGCCGGAGGCGGCGTCGCTGGCGGAAGCGGCGGACGTCTTCCTCGAGCGTGGGGCCTTCGACGCGGAGCAGGCGCGTCGCTACCTCGTCGCCTGTCGCGACGCTGGCCTGGCGCTCCGCCTCCACGGCGACCAGTTCACCGAGCAAGGAGCGATACCCCTCGCGGTCGAGCTCGGCGCGCGCTCGGTCGACCACCTCGAAGCGACCACGGACGCAGGCGTGCGCGCGCTCGCCGCGAGCGACGTGGTCGGCGTGCTGCTCCCGGCGAGCGCACTGTTTCTCGACCGGCCGATGCCGCCGGCGCGCGCGCTCGTCGACGCGGGGGCCGCGGTGGCGCTCGCGACCGACTTCAACCCCGGCAGCGCTTTCACCGAGAGCCTGCCGCTCGTCTGCTCGCTCGCCGCCACGCAGCTGCACCTGTCCCCCGCAGAGGCGTTGTCGGCGTGCACGGTCAACGCAGCGCACGTGCTCGGACGCGCCGACCGGATCGGACGCGTCGCGCCCGGCTACCGCGCCGATCTCGTGCTGCTCGGCGTCCCGGACTGGCGCTACGTCGCCTACCACCTCGGCGGCCCGGTGGTCAGCGCCGTCGTCCTCGACGGCCGACCCTCCGAGCTACCCTAAGTCGTATGCCGAGCAGAAAGCAGCGGCGGCGGCGCCAGAAGACTCGACGGCACGAGTGGGAGTACGTCTACGTCGACGAGGAAGGGCACGAGGTCGACGTCGACTCGGCCGACGTCGAGCCTGGGAAGAACGGCAAAGCCGCGCCCCGGCCCGAGCGCCGTCCGGCGCGCGGCCAGGCTGCGCGGCCCGGACGGACGGTCCAGCCGCCGTCCTGGAACAGGGTGATGAAGCGGGCCTTGTTCGTCGGGCCCGCGGTGATCATCGCGATGCTGCTGCTCAACCGGAACGCCTCGGTCGCGGCCCGCGTGCTACCGGCGCTCGTCCTGCTCGTGTTCTTCCTGCCCTTCAGCTACCTGACCGACTCGCTGGCCTATCGGATGTACAAGAAACGGGCCGGCGACGACGCCGCGTCCGCGCGGCGCCGCTAGGTCCGCGCCTCGCCTCGGTAGTGGCCCTCGCCCGGCCAGGGCGCGAGCACGAGCAGGACACGCGCTCCGGTGTCGGTCGCCACGGAGTGGCGCTCGTCCACCTCGAACGAGAAGAACGAGCCGGTGTCGCCGATCACCGTCGCCCCGCCGGCCTCCACGCGCACCGAGCCGTCGACGACGGCGAGCAGGGCACGCTCCTTGACCTGGTGGTCGCCGAGCGACTGACCCGGCTCGAGCGCGATCAGCACGGCGCGCGCGGCCTCGTCCGAGCGCAGGACCGCGGGGGAGCGGGTGCCGCCGGGCGCGTCGATGTCGAGGAGGTTCCAGTGCTGCACGGCCGCGATCCTAACCGGCTTCGACCGTCGTCCCGGTGGACTTGGAGGGCAAAGTCGCGCCGTTAGACTCAGCAGCCTTGTGAGCCTGGACGTGGTTCGGTACGCGCTCGGTCCGGTGGAGACGAACTGCTACGTCGTCCGTCTCGATTCGGCGGCGCGCGAGGCGGTCGTGGTCGATCCCGGTGCCGACGCCGACCGGATCGGCGAGGAGCTCGACCGGCTCGGCGCCCGCTGCGTCGGAATCCTGATCACGCACGGTCACTTCGACCACCTCGGCGGTGTTGCGGACCTCGCCGATGCAACGGGAGCGCCGGTGCACATGGCCGCGGAGGAGCGTTTCCTTCTCGCAGACGAGGACTCCTTCACGCCGGAGGGGTTCGAGTTCCGCCGCCACTCGCCGGAGGTGCTGCTCGAGGGCGACGAGACGCTCGAGCTCGCCGGGATCTCGTTCGAGACGCTCAGCCTGCCCGGGCACTCGCCCGCGCACCTCGGCTACTACGCACACGGCTGTCTGTTCTCCGGAGACGTGCTGTTCGCCGGGTCCGTCGGGCGGACCGATCTTCCCGGCGCAGACTGGGACACGCTGCTCGCCTCGCTTCGGGTGCTCGCCGATCGCCTCCCTCGCGACACGATCGTCTACCCGGGGCATGGTCCCGAGACGACCCTCGGCACCGAGCTCGACCGCAATCCGTTCCTCGCCGAGCTGCGCGCCTCGTGAGCTTCGAGGCGCCGCGCGGCACGCACGACATCCTCCCGTCCGAGCAACCGCTCTGGCGGTGGGTGATCGGCCAGATGGAGCAGCTCTGCTGGCTGTACGGCTACCGGCGGATCGACACGCCGGCGTTCGAGGACACTGAGCTCATCGTCCGCACGTCGGGCGGCGGCTCCGACGTCGTCCAGAAGGAGACGTACACGTTCGAGGACCGCGGCGGCCGCTCGCTCACGCTCCGCCCCGAGGGAACCGCTCCGATCTGCCGCGCCTACGTCGAGCACGGCCTTCACCGTGAGCCTCAGCCGCAGAAGCTGTACACGATCGGGCCGATGTGGAGGTACGACCGTCCCCAGCGCGGTCGGTACCGCGAGCACTGGCAGCTCTCGCTCGAGGCGATCGGCAGCGACGATCCCGCGATCGACGCGGAGGTGATTCAGCTGTACGACGAGCTGCTGCGCCGCCTCGACGTGACCGACTACGTGCTCGAGCTGAACTCGATCGGCGATCGCAACTGCAGGCCGGCCTACGTCGAGCGGCTGGCGGCGTGGCTCGACGCGCACGACGCCGAGCTCGACGACGAGGCGCGCGCGAAGCGGACGACCACGCCTCTGCGCGTCTTCGACGTGAAGAGCAAGCGTGTCCAGGCCGTCCTTGCGAATGCGCCGACGATCGGCGAGTCGCTGTGCGACGCGTGTCGTGAGCACTTCGCGCGCGTGCGCTCGCTCCTCGAGGCGTACGGGGTCTCGTACACACTCGCGCCGACGCTCGTTCGCGGCCTCGACTACTACACGCGTACGACGTTCGAGTTCAAGGACGAGGCGATCGGCGTGAAGGACACGATCTGTGGGGGCGGCCGCTACGACGGGTTGATCGAGGAGATCGGCGGTCCGCCGACCCCGGGGATCGGCTTCGGCGCCGGCCTCGAGCGCCTCGCGCTCTCCGTCGGGGAGCGCTATTCGGAAGCGCCGCGTGTGGACGTCTTCTTCGTCTGTAGGGCGGACGAGGACCGCGAGCTCGTCGTGCCGCTGCTCGCCGAGTTGCGCCGGCGCGGGCTCACGGCCGACGCCGACTACGCGGGCCGCTCGGTCAAGGGTCAGCTGACCAGAGCCGGGAAACTGCACGCCGGCTGGACGGTGATCGTCGACGGCCCGGAGGCGACCGTTCGTGAGCAGGGCAAGGACGACTGGTCGTCGCCGCTCGACGGCCTCGTCGACAGGATCGCCGGATGAATCCTTGGCGCGACGGCTACTGCGGCGAGATCAGCAGCTCGCAGGCTGGAACGGAGCTCACGCTCTCCGGCTGGGCGGCGCGCCGCCGCGACCACGGCGGTCTGATCTTCATCGACCTGCGCGACCACACCGGCTACGTCCAGCTCGTCGTCAACCCGGAGCATGCGCCGGATGCGGCGCGTGTCGCACACGAAGTGCGCTCCGAGTTCGTGCTACGCGCACGCGGCGAGGTCGTGCGGCGTGCGCCGGACGCGGTCAACCCGAACATCGCGACCGGAGACGTGGAGGTGCAGGTCGAGTCGCTCGAGATCTTGTCGCACTCGGAGCCGCTGCCGTTCCAGCTCGACGAGGAGAACGTCGACGAGGTCCTCCGTCTCCGGTACCGCTACCTCGATCTTCGCCGTGAGCCGATGCAGCGCAGCCTGCGTCTCTCGGCGACCGTCGTCGCCGCGATCCGGCGCTCGATGGAGGAGCAGGGCTTCATCGACATCTGGACGCCGAGCCTCACCCTCGGGACGCCCGAGGG
>DASPSY010000057.1:0-12441 GCA_035623685.1 Gaiellaceae bacterium | reverse complement strand
ACTGCTCGTACGACGCCCGCACGGCGTCCGAGAGCGCGCCCTGCGAGCACGAGTTGATGTACAGGCGATGCTCGAAGATCGGGAAGCGGTGGCGACAGCTCGCCGCGAGCGAGGACGTCTCAACGGCCAAGGTAGGCCTTCTTGAGGTCCTCGTGCTCGAGCAGCTCCTTCGCCGGCCCCTGGAGCACGAGCCTCCCGGTCGAGAGGACGTAGCCTCTGTCGGCGATCGAGAGCGCCATGTTCGCATTCTGCTCGACGACGAGCATCGCGACGCCGGACTCGTGGACCTGCTGGATGATCTCGAAGCTGCGCTCGACGAGGATCGGGGCGAGGCCCATCGAGGGCTCGTCCATGAGCAGGAGCTTCGGACGGGACATCAGCGCCCGCGCCATCGCCACCATCTGCTGCTCGCCGCCCGACATCGTCCCCGCGAGCTGGCGCCGCCGCTCGTGCAGGAGCGGGAACAGCTCGTAGACCCGGTCGAAGTCCTCCTTGCGCCCCTTCCCGTCCTTGTTGAGGTAGGCGCCCATCTCGAGGTTCTCGAGCACCGTCATCGGGCCGAACAGCCGCCGGTTCTCGGGCACGATCGCCATGCCGTGCGCAATGCGGTAGCTCGTCGTCTTCCCGGTGACGTCCTCCCCGTCGAACTCGACCGTGCCGGTGCGAGGGCTGACGAGGCCGAGGACGGTCTTCAGCGTCGTCGACTTCCCCGACGCGTTGCCCCCGAGCAGCGACACGAGCTCTCCCTCGCCGACCTCGATGTCGATGCCCTGGAGGATGTGGATCAGCCCGTAGTAGGTGTTGATCCCGGTGAGGCGCAGCAAGCTCATTTCGTCTCCGCCAGGCGCAGCCCGAGGTACGCCTCGATCACGCGCTCGTCGGTCGCGACCTGCTCGAACGATCCCTCCGCGATCTTGATCCCGTGGTCGAGCGCGACCACGCGGTCGGAGATGCCCTCGACGACGTGCATGTCGTGTTCGATCACGAGCACGGTGTAGCCGCCCTCGCTCCGGAGCTCTCCGATGAGCTCGGTGATCTCGTGCGTCTCCGACGGGTTCATCCCGGCTGCGGGCTCGTCGAGCAGGAGAATCCGCGGCTGCGTCGCCATCGCACGCGCGATCTCGAGCCGGCGGCGGTTCGCGTACGAGAGGCTGTAGGCGAACTGGTTCCACCGATAGCCCATCAGGCGCTCGCCGAAGAACGAGAGCTTCTCTTCGGCGACCCGGTGGATCTCCTTCTCCTCGCGCCGCGCCGCCGGCGTGCGCACCATCGACCGGAGAAGGCCGACCTTCGTCCGGCCGTACTCCGCGGCCATGACGTTCTCCTTGACAGTCATGTTGAGGAACAGCCGAAGCGTCTGGAAGGTGCGGGCGACGCCGAGCCTCGTGATCTTGTGCGGCGCGAGCCCGACGAGGTCCTTGCCGTCGAGTCGGATCTGCCCCGTGTCGGGCCGGTAGAGGCCGGTGATCAGGTTGAACAGCGTCGTCTTCCCCGCGCCGTTCGGCCCGATCACGCTCACGACCTCGTGCTCGTTGACGACGAGGTCGAGGTCGTCGATCACGTGCAGACCGCCGAACGCCTTCCCGACGCCTTCGAGCTCGAGCAGCGGTTTCTTCGCCTCGTCGTTCACACGATCTCCACGTACGCCTCACCGGCCAGGCCCTGCGGGCGCGCGATCATCAGCGCGACGAGCATCGCGCCGAGGAGGATCAGCTTCGTCGCACCGGTGATCTGCTCGATCATCAGGTTCTCCCACACGAAGATCACGAGGTACAGGAGCGGCACCAGGAGGATCGTGCGCCAGAGTCTCGGCAGCTGCGGGACGATCACGATCGCCGCCACCATGAAGATGTAGAGGACCTGGGCCATGGTGGTGACATGTGTCGGGAAGAGCATCCAGTGGTTGAGGAAGTCGGCGAACCAGCCCGACCCCTGCGCCTTTCCCTCGACCAGGCGTGGGTACCAGGCGGACGCGATCGCGTGGACGACGAAACCGAAGGCGATCAGGCCTCCGAGCACTGCGGCGAGGCGCTTCCAGGGCCGGATCGTCATCACGAGCGCGATCAGGATGACGCCGTAGAAGATTGGACGGGCGTTCGCGGTCGAGCGCAGCAGCTCCGGGACGCTCGTGACGACGATCGCGCCGAACACGATCCCGGTGATGCTGCCGAAGCCGCCGAGGATCATGATCGCGTAGATCAGGATCAGCAGGCCGACGTCGTAGTCGCCCGGCAACGCCGCGGTTGCGATCGTGACGTAGATGGCGCCGGTGAAGCCCGCGACGGCGGCACCGGACGAGAACGCGAGCAGCCGCAGCCGGTTCACGGGCATGCTCATCGCCTCCGCCGCGAGCGGGTCCTCGCGCAGCGCCCGCCAGGCCCGCCCGGTCCGCGAGTCGCGGATCATGTAGAGCATGACGATGACGAGGACGATCGCGATCAGCAGCAGGTAGTACTGCTGTCTCGTGTCGCCGAGCTTGTAACCGAAGAAGTTGAGCGGATCGACGTTCGGCAGGCCGTTCGAGCCGCCCGTCAGGTCGGTGTAGCCGACGAAGGGGAACTTGATGCGGTTCGCGTTGTTGACGAACAACACGAATGCCTGACCGAAGAAGAGCGTCATGATCGCCAGGTAGTCGCCGATGAGTCGCCGCGACGGCAGGCCGACGAGGAACCCGACCAGAGCGCACACCACGACGACGACGGGCAACGCCGCCTCCGCCTGCCAGTGGAGGTTGTAGTGCGGCGAGGCGAGGATCGCGTACGTGTAGGCGCCGAACCCGAAGAACGCCACGTACCCGAGGTCGAGCAGTCCGGCGAAGCCGACGACCATGTTCAGGCCTAGCGCCAGCAGGGCGTAAACCATCGTGAAGAGGCCGTAACGGAAGACGTTTCCCTCCGCCGTGATCAGCGGGAAGATCGCAGCCGGAATGATCAGCGCCGTGAGCTTGCCCGCCCGCGGGAGGCGGTCCCAGGCTTCCCGGATCGGCCGCATGATCCCGTGGTATCCCTCGCGTCGGCCCTCGACACGGGCGACCCACTCGTCGCGGCCGATCTGCGGGCCGTCCTGGCCGTCGGGCGGCGTCGGGGGCTCGGGATTCACGGGTCCGTCGGTCATCAGGCCTTCGTGATCGCCGCCTGCCCGAACAGGCCGCTCGGCTTGATCAGGATGACGAGGATCAGCAGGGCGAACACGTAGAGGTTCGCGAAGATCGAGCCCTGCGGCAGGTAGCCGGTCGAGTACGCCTCGGCGAGGCCGACGATGAAACCTCCGACCATCGCACCGGGGATGCTCCCGATCCCGCCGACGACGGCCGCCGTGAAGGCCTTCAGCCCCACGATGAATCCCATGTAGTTGTAGATCTGGCCGAAGACGAGCCCCCACATCACGCCGGCCGCGCCGGCCAGGGCCGAGCCGATGAAGAAGGTGATGGCGATCACGCGGTCGACGTCGATCCCCATCATCGAGGCCGCCTCGCGGTCATACGATGTCGAGCGCATCGCCTTGCCGGTACGCGATCGGTCGACGAACAGCGTCAGCGCGATCATCAGCCCGATCGCCGCGCCGATCGTCAGCAGCTCCGGACCCGAGATGAAGAGGTTCCCGACCTGGAAGGTCTTCACGCCCACGAAGTGATACGTGTCGTAGTCGCGGAAGGCCGCGCCGAAGATCAGCAGCGCACTGTTCTGGAGGAAGATCGAGACTCCGAGTGCGCTGATCAGCGGCGCGATCCGCGGCGCCTTCCTGAGCGGCCGGTACGCGAACCGCTCGATCCCCACCCCGAGGACGCCGCACCCGAGCATCGCTCCCACGAACATGAGCAGGAGCACGAGATCGGGAGCGATGTCGGTGCCCAACGGCCCGCCGAGCCCGTGCAGGACGAACCAGCCGATGTACGCGCCGACCATGAACACGTCGCCGTGCGCGAAGTTCAGGAGCTTGAGGATCCCGTAGACCATCGAGTAGCCGAGCGCGATCAGCGCGTACATCGCTCCGAGCGTCAGCCCGCTCACCGTCAGGTTGAGGAAGAGGCTCCAGTCCACGGGACCGGCCTACATTCGCACAGACGAGTACGGCCCGTCATGAGACGGGCCGTACTCGCAGTTCATGGTTCTCGAAGAGCTACGCGACCGGGACGAAGACCGACCCGTTCGACTTGTAGACGCCGAACTTCTTCAGCGTCGACATGTCGCCGTTCTTGTTGAACCTGATCGGAACGCCGAGCAGCGACTGGTTGACCGGGATGTTGGTCGCGCGGATCGCCGCACGGACCTTGGCCCGCGTCGTCGTGCCCTTGGCGCACGCCTTCGTGACGGCCGTCGCGACGACCTGCGTCGCGGCGTAGGTCGGCGCGCCGAAGTACTGGCCGTCGCCGTCGTGCGCCTTGGCGAAGGCCTTGATGATCGGCGACTTCGGGTTCAGCGGGAAGTTCGTGTCGTACACGTTCTTCCCGACGCTTGCGAACGCCGAGTCGTAGAGGCCGTCAGAGCCCATCAGCTTGATGCTGCCCTTGCCGGCCGCCTGCATCTGCTGGCCGAAGGCCTGGCCCTTGGGCACGAGCTGCCACGGCATGTAGACGAGCTGCGTGTTGGACGGGATCTTCGCGATCAGCGCCGAGAAGTCGGACTGCTGCTGGCTGACGCCCGTGCGAGTGACGGTGTCCCCGGCCGCCTTCAGCCGAGCCTGGACCGTGTCCGCGAGACCCGTGCTGTAGACCTCTTCGTCGTCGATGATGTAGACGCGCGTGGCCTTCAGGGTCTTCTGGATGTAGTTCGCGGCCGTGACGCCCTGAACCGCGTCCGGCGGAACGGTGCGGAACATGTAGCCGGTCCGCGTCCCGTCGGTCGTCAGCGTCGTGTTCGTCGACGAGCCGGACACCCATGCGAGGCCGGCGTCCTTCAGCGTCTTCGTGACACCGACGATCTCGTTGCTGCCGGCGGGGCCGACAACGCCGAGCACGTTCGGGTTCGAGGCGAGCGCCTGGGCACCCTGGAGCGCCTGGGCGGTGCCGTTCGCGGCGCCGAGCTGCGTGTCCTCGAGCACCAGCTTGATCTTGTGCGCCTTGTGCGTCTTGTTGTACTGCGAGACGTAGTAGTTCGCCCAGTGGATCTGCTGAACGCCGATCGACGCCGCCGGACCCGTCGCCGGGACCATGAAGCCGATCTGCAACGTCTTGCCGCACTTGACGAGCGCACTGCCGGCGCTCGAGCGCGCCGCCACGCGGGTCGGCGTCGCCGTGGCGGTCGATGCCACGAAGGCGACTGTTGCCGCAATGGCAACAGCAAGCCCGGCGAACGCGATTGTCCTTCTCCTCATTCGGTTCCTCCTCCTTGGGTTTTCCGAAGCCCCCGGTTTCCTCTTGGACGACAGAAGCCGCTAGTTGTTGTCCTGTTACGTGCGGCTCGCTGGGCTGCCGGACGGATGGAACACCCCGAGGATCCGCATCGGCGCGGATCCGGAGTTCTCGATGCAGTGCACCTGCTCCGGCGCGAGGTGGAAGCACGAGCCCGCACGGAGCGGCGTCTCCCGCCCATCGATGTGGGCGACCCCTTCGCCCTCGATGATGTAGCCGACCTCGTCGTACGGATGGCTGTGGAGCGGCGCCTTGCTCGGCTGCACGATGCCGACGAACTGCGTGACGTCGAAGCAACCCGCGTCCTCGTTGACGAGGTAGCGAAAGGTGCGCTCGCTCGAAGCCTCGAGCTCCGGCTGGTCCTCGAACCGGACCGTGACCTTCCGCGCGCTCCCGGCCGTCTCACGGTCCTCGGGCGCGAGTACGGATACGAGCTCGAGCTCGTTCTCGGCCGCAATCGTGTACGCCTCGCCCGGAGCGACGAACACCCCGGTCCCGGCCGCCAGCTCGTGCCTCGTCCCCTCGAGGTCGAGCTCGCCCCGGCCTGAGACGACGTAGAGGACCTCCTGGCGGGGATCGGCGCGGCGCACGGCCGGCGCCTCGCTCGACACCCGAAGAATGCGCTGCTCGAGGCGGTCGCAGCCGTTGTGGGCGTCGAACGTGACACGGACGTCTGTGCCGTGCTCGTGCCGCGGATCCACCTCGTCCGGGTGAACGACGTGGTGCGTCGTCGCTGCCATCGGCGGATTCTAGGGTCTACGCCGTGGCGTCGAGCAGGGTGACCTCCACCGGCTCGGCGGAGTCGCCGACGCGGACGAGGCCCGGCTGCACGACCCGGCCGTACACGCCGAAATCGAGCTCGCGGACGTCGTTCAGACCCCGATACGCCTCGAGAACCCGCAAGGTGTCGAAGTCCGGAACTCCCGTGTCGGGGTTCTGGGTGGTGATCGCGCAGCGCCCGACCGTGCCCAGGAGCTCGACGACGGCCTCGCCGATCCGGACGCGTCGCCGGAGCCAGGAGTCCTCGCCGTGCGGCTCGAGGCCGTCCACCTGGAACAGCATCCGGAAGCGGCGGCCGTCGACCGGCTCGTCCACGCCGCCCTGCTCGGCGAGCTCCGCCAGCGAAGCCTCGGAGATCAACGAGACGTGGCCGCCGCCCCGGTCGATCGCCTCGCCCGGCGCCGACTGGACGAGCCTGAGCTCGCGGCCGAACGCGCTGCTCAGCGCCTGCGACCACGGGCCCACGACCAGGCGACCGGCGACCGGCCGGCCGTAGAAGTCGGTCGTGATCGCCTCGCCGAGCTCCACCGTGCCCGACGCGACGCTCCCGTCCGGGAACGTCAGCGCGAGCTGCTCGAGCTCCGGGTCGTACTCGGGCCGGACACGCACCATGGTCCCGTTGCGGATCTGGTTGTAGCGACGGCCCGTCGCGTCGACGACGTGGAAGCGGCGGTTGGCGAGCACGCCCGTGCGCTCGAGCTCGACCTCGGTCGGGTGGACGAGCCCGAGGCCCTTCACCGGCGCAATCGAGATCAGCGTGACGGTGGCCATGCCGACAGCCTACGTGCCGCGCCGACCGCCGTTCCGCCTCGGCTTGTCGGCTAGAAGAAGAACTGCGACCAGGCCGTCCACCAGTCGTCGGCCTTCGAGACCAGCGTCAATGCGTCGAGCTGTTCGACGCCCTTGCGGTTGCGGTACTCGACGAGCCGGTCTGGGCTCGTGAATTCGATGCGGATCTCGCAGGGGCGGCCGGGGTCGTATGGCTTCACGGCCTTCAGGTCCTTCAGCGACCGCCTCGCTCCGTCCTCGATCAGCTCGCGGGCACGCGCCGGCGTCAGGCAGCGCGCGCTGAACCGCCCGAGCCCGCTCTTCACGGAGACGGTCGTCAGTCCGCTGCCGAGCAGCTCGGTCGCCTCCCGGCAGACGGCGTCGTCGCCGGTGACGAGCAGGACCGGACAGCCCCAGACGCCGCAGAGCGCCGCGTTGATGCCGGTCTCGCCGACCGACGTGCCGTTGAACTGCAGCTCTCGCCACGCCTGACCCGAGACCGTGTGCGACATGACGCCGTCGGGCGTCCCCGCCTTCGCGTGCATGGCGACGAACAGCGCTGCGTCGCAGCCCTGCTCGAGGAACGCCGTGTACTCGGTCCACTCCTCCTGGACGACGAACTCGCAGGCGGGATCGAGCTGGTCCGGGATCAGCGAGTTGAACGTCCAGTGCTTTCCCGCGCCGTGGCAGTCCATGACGACGATCTCGTCGGCGCCCGCCGCCGTGGCCCCACGCACCGCCGCGTTGATCTCCTCCGTGTAGAGGTGTCGGGCCTCGTGGTAGGCGACGTCGCCTCCACTGCCGTCGGTCTGCGCCCACTTGACGACGCCGGCGACGCCCTCCATGTCGCTGACGATGAAGACCTTCATCGCCGTTTAGCCTCTCACGAATGGATACGGGACTCGCAGGCAAGGGCGTGCTCGTCACCGGCGCCTCCGGCGGCATCGGCTCGGCCTGCGCCCGCGCGTTCGCCGCAGAGGGCGCGCGGGTCGCCGTCCACTACTACCGCGGTCGCGACCGGGCCGACGCACTGGCCGCCGAGCTCGACGGTGCGCCGGTGCTCAACGCCGACCTCACCGTCGAGGACGACGTCGACGGGCTCTTCGACGCTGCGCGAGGGGCGCTCGGCCGCATCGACGTCTGCGCGGCCGTCGCGGGAGCATGGCCGAGCGACGACCTCCCGGCCTGGGAGCTGCCCCTCGAGCGTTGGCGGGCGACGATCGACAGCAACCTCACGGCCACGTTCCTCACCGCTCGTGCATTCCTCCGCGAGGTCGAACGCAACCGCCACGGGAGCCTCGTCCTCGTCGGCTCGACGGCCGGCATCTTCGGCGAGGCCGGCCACGCCGACTACGCCGCGGCGAAGTCCGCGATCCTCGGCGGGCTCCTGCTCAGCCTGAAGAACGAGGTGGGACGGATCGCGCCGGGCGCACGCGTGAACGCCGTCGCCCCGGGCTGGACGGAGTCGCCGATGACGCGCGGGTTCGTCGACGACGAAGCGGTGCGCGCGATCTCCCGCACGATGGCGCTGCGCAAGGTGGCGCAGCCCGATGACGTCGCGCGGCAGGTGGTCGTGCTCGCCTCGGACGAGCTCTCCGGGCACGTGACCGGACAGGTCGTGACGGTCGCGGGCGGGATGGAAGGCCGCGTGCTGCACGGCGAGTGAGGGGCGCGCGGGGGAACCAGAGGATCCCCCGCGTCAGGCCGAGTCCTCGCCGGCCGGCCCCAGCGTCTCCCGAGCCGCAGGATGATTGCCGTCAGTCCCCGGCCGAGGAGCCAAGGTCTCCATCGGCGTACTGCGCAGGTGCCTTGAGAACGGTGAAGCGTCGCAGTCAACCGAGTTCGGGTGATGGATGAACTACCCCCTCCCAGCGATACTCGGAAGGCATACCGAGGCCGGGCCCCGATGCGGCGGGGGCAACCTCGGACTCTTCTCCTCAGGGAGACCCAGGCGGGGCCAGGCGGCGGCCCCGCTTGCGTTCTCGGGACATTTTTCAACCCCGTTCCGGGCCGGGAGACGCCGACGCGCTTCGCTAGACTCGGCCGCCGCGTTGCCCGCGACCCAGACCTCCAGGCGGTTCCTCGAACGCCTCGACCGCGGCCCCGCGATCGTCGCGGACGGCGGCATGAGCGCGTTGCTCGGCGCCGCAGTCCCCCGGCTTCGCTGCACCGAGGAGGCGAATCTCCGCGCGCCCGAAGCAGTGGTCTCGCTGCACGTCAGCTTCATCAACGCGGGCGCGGAGCTGATCGAGACGAACACGTTCGGCGCGAGCCGCCGCAGGCTCGAACGCCAGGGGCTTGAGAACGAGTTCGAGCAGATCAACTCCGCCGGCGTCAAGCTCGCGCGGGACGCCAGGGAGATGACGGCGCGCGACGTGTTCATCGCCGGCTCGATAGGGCCGCTGGGCGAGCCGGCGAGCTCGAATGCGCACGTCGAGCCGTTCGCCGAGCAAGCCACGGTTCTCGAGGGGCGCGGCGCCGACCTGTTCATGGTCGAGACCTTCGTCGACCTCGACGAGCTCGCGGACGCGGTGGGCGCGATCCGCGGCGTGTCGATGCTGCCGATCGTCGCCCTTCTCAGCTTCGACGAGGGAGCAACGACGTCGGCCGGCGTCACCGCGGCTCGCGCCGCCGAACGGCTCGCGGAGCTCGACGTGGCCGCGATCGGCGCGAACCACGGCGCCGGCCTCCTCGCCGCGCTGGCCGCGCTCGAGCGAATGGGCGTTGTCGACAAGCCGCTCGCGGCGTTGCCCAACGTCGGTCTGGCGTCGCTCGCCGGCGGCCGCGTCATCTATCCGCACGCGGCGCCCGAGTACTTCGTCGAGTTCGTCGCGCACGCCCGGCAGCTCGGCGCGCGGCTGATCGGCGGCTGCTGCGGCACGACGCCGACGGAGATCGCCGCGATCCGCTCTGCCGTCGACGAGGACCGCAAGCCGCGCGCGGCACTGAGGTTCGACGAGCGCGAGCTCGCGGTCGCGCTCGGCGAGGAGGAGCGGGAGACCCGGCTTGCGCGCGCCTTGCGCACCGGCGAGTGGGTCGTCTCCGTGCAGCTCGATCCGCCGCTCGGCGGCTCGAGCGCAGGTCTCGTCGAGGTCGTCCACGCACTGCACGAGTCGGGACGAGTCGGCTGGGTCGACGTCAACGACAACGCGACCGCGCGTGCGGGGATGAGCGCGCTCATGGTCTCGATGCGGATCGAGCGCGAGTGCCACGTCGAGACGATCCCGCACCTGACGACACGCGACTGGTCGGTGATGGGGCTCGAGTCGCTGTTGCTCGGCGCACACGCAGAGGGTGTTCGCAACGTGCTCGCGATCACCGGCGACCCGCCGGCGGTCGGCGACCGTCCCGGCGCGCGCGGTGTCTACGAGGTCGATGCGATTGGCCTGACGCGCCTGATCACACAGCTCAACCTCGGCGAGGACGCGGACGGACGTCCGATCGACGCGCCGACCGCGTTCTTCCACGGCGTCGCCGTCAACCCGACGCCAGACGACCTCGACGTCGAAGTCGATCGGTTCCTGCAGAAGGTCGACGCGGGCGCGCAGTTCGCGATGACGCAGATCGTCTTCGACCTGGAGCCGCTCGACCGCTTCGCCGAGTTGCTCGGCGGCGCGTGGCCGATTCCGATCCTCGTCGGCGTCTTCCCGCTCACGAGCCACCGGCTGGCGCTGCGCCTCCACGACGAGGTGCCAGGGATCCTCGTGCCCGAGTCGCTGCGAGAGGAACTGCGTGCAGCGGGAGCAGATGCCGCCGCAGTCGGGTTCGACCATGCACGACGGCTCGTCGAGGAGTCGCGTCGCTACGCGGGCGTCTACCTCGTGGCGCCGTTCCGCCGGCCGTTGCGGGTGCTCGAGCTGCTCGGCTAGCGGGCGCAGCCGCCGGTCGAGACCGTTCCGCCGTGCTCGGCGGACACGACCGCGTTGCCGACGATGCTCGAGGGAACGCCGAGACCGCCACGCGCGCCGACGAGCGCCGCGAACACCATCGTCTCGACGGCACCGTTCCGGTCGACGGCGGGGCTGCCCGAGTTCCCGTGTCTCACCACGCCACGTAGCGACGTGAGCTCGCGGAAGATGTGTCCCTGTCCGTACGCGTCCTGCGTCAGACGGACCTGCGTCGGGCCGATCCGTCCCGGCGTCGCCGCGAACGGCCCGTCCTCCGGGTAGCCGAGGACTGCAACCGGTGCACCGACACGCGGGGTCGCGAGACGCAGCGGCTTGACGTCGAGCCCGTCGACGCGCAGCACCGCAACGTCGTTGTGCGAGTCGAACGCTACGGCGTCTGCGGACAGCCGCTCCCCCGAGCTCAGCTCGACGACCGTGTCCCGCTCCCCCGCGACGACGTGGGCCGCGGTGACGACGAGCCCGTTCGCGGCGACGAAGCCGCTGCCCTCGACGCCGAGCCCGCACGCGGTTCCGAGCACGCGGACGACGCTCTGGCTCGCGGCCTCGACGAACGGCAGGTGGACGAGACGCGGATCGGGCGGAGCAACGGACGGCGGTCGCCCCGCGAGAGTCGGGAACGGATCGATCCGGGCCAGCACGCCGAGCAGCCGCTGCGGCGGCACGATCCCGTTGAGCTGGCGGAGCACGGCCGACTGCTGCGCCGCGCGGCGAAGACCCGTCTCGCCCGGCACGAACAGCGCGACGGCGCCGAGCACCCAGACGACGACGAGGCCGGAGAGCGCACCGAGCACGAGCCCGCCGGCGGAGTCGATCGTGCGCAGCGGCGGCAGACGAACGGTCCCGCGCACCGCCGAGCCGGCCATCGCCCCGAGCGTCTCGAGCAGGATCGCTCCGACCGCGGCGCCTGCGAGCGCGGCGAGCGGCTGGTAGGGCGAGTCCTCACCGCCGCGAAGCAGGTCAGGCCCGATCCGGGAGCCGATCCACGCGCCGAGGAGGATCCCGATCGCCGACAGCGCACCGGCGACGAGCCCTCTCCGGTACCCGGCCAGGGCAGCGCCGAGGATCAGGATCAGGGCGAGGACGTCGATCGCAGTCACGAGCCAGGAGGCTAGCTAGACTGGTGGCCGCTTCAGGGGGCGTAGTTCAGTTGGTTAGAACGCCGGCCTGTCACGCCGGAGGTCGCGGGTTCGAGTCCCGTCGCTCCCGCTCAGAGACTCCCCTGCTAGTCGGCTTGTTCTTGTTCGCGCGCGTCACTCTCCTGCGCGGGGTACCACTCCCGCGAGGGCGGTTCTCATTTGAAACGAGTGCGGCTGGTTCGACTGTCGAGGCCCCCGGGTATGCGGTACCGCATAGCTGGGCTGGGGTACCTGGCCGCCGAGGCGGGGCGCGGCTCCGCGCCTTTGCTGGGTAGGCCAGAGTCAGCCCGTCCGGAGGCTAACCGGGTTCTGGGTTAGGAGAGAAGAGGCGGGAAAACGCCGCGACCCGTGGGCAATCGCGGCTGTTCGAAGCTCCGACTGCGCTCGCGCTCGGAGCTCGCCCGCAAAGTTCGGACGTTCCGACGTTTCCTCCGCGTTGTCATCACGCTAACCTCGGGCAAGTGCCGAGCTATCTCGTCGAGACGTATCTGGCGCGCGG
>DASPSY010000046.1:0-19791 GCA_035623685.1 Gaiellaceae bacterium | reverse complement strand
GGCGGCGTCCGCGAGATCGGCGGCGAGCGCGGCCGCCGAGCCGCCGCTCGATCCCCCCGCGATCCGATTCCGCGCGAGCGGGTTGGGCACGGTGCCGAAGTGCGGGTTCTCGGAGGTGATGCCGTACGCGAACTCGTGCAGGTTCGTCTTCCCGACGTTCGCGTAGCCGGCATCCTCGAGCAACGTGACCGAGCTCGCCGTCCGGTCCGGCACGTGATCGGCGAAGATCGCCGATCCGTACGTCGTCACCTGGCCTGCCGTGTCGAGCAGGTCCTTGACGGCGAGGCGGAGTCCTTCGCCGACCCGCTCGGGCCGAGCGAGGAAGATGCCGGCGGGCTCAGTCGAAGTGGAGATAGACGAACGACGCTGCGACGGCGCCGCCGGCGATCAGCAGCGCAATCACGAACAGCGCGATGCCGAGGATCACGTTCTTCCGCGCGATCTTCGGTGTCGGCTCGACCGGTGGGTAGGTCAGGCGCTGCTGTCGCTCGAACGGGCGCTCGGTCATCAGATCACGAGATCGAGCGCCATCGCGATGAAGAGCAGCGCGAGGTAGAGGAGGGAGTAGTGGAAGAGCAGCGCGGCACGGCGTCGGGTCGTGTCCACCCTGAGCCGGAACGCGAGCCCGACGAAGACGGCACCGAGGGCGAGCGCGGCCACGAGGTAGCCGAGACCGAACGTTCCCGCGACGAACGGAGCGGCGGTGATCGCGACGAGCGCGCCCGAGTAGAGGACGATCTGACGCGTGGTCACGCGCTCTCCGCGCACGACCGGGAGCATCGGGATGCGCGCCGCCGCGTAGTCGTCGCGGAGCAGGAGCGCCAGTGCCCAGAAGTGCGGAGGCGTCCACAGGAAGACGATCAGGAACAACCACAGCGCGGGCAGCGCGAGGTTCCCCGTCGCGGCCGCCCAGCCGACGAGCGGCGGCACCGCGCCCGCGGCTCCGCCGATCACGATGTTCTGCGGCGTCGCCCGCTTGAGCCATCCCGTGTACACGAGCACGTAGAAGAGGTTCCCGACGAGCGCGAGCGCCGCCGTGAGCACGTTGACCGCGGACGCGAGCAGCACGAACGAGAACGCAGAGAGCGCGAGGCCGAACTCGAGCGCGTACGTCGGCGGCATGCGCTCTGCCGCGACGGGCCGTGCCCGGGTCCGTTCGCCCATCAGCCGGTCGATGTCGCGGTCGAGCACGTGGTTGAGCGCGGAGGCGCCGCCGCACGCGAGCGCGAGGCCGAGCATCGTCACGGCGACGAGCCATGCGGGCGGCAGGCCGCGCGCCCCGACGACCATCCCGCACAGCCCGGTCAGGAGGAGCAGGGACATGATCCGCGGCTTCGTCAGCGTCACGTAGTCGCGCCACGAGCCGGCCGAAGCCGGCTCGCCGCGGCTGACGGAGGCGACGACGACGAGGGTCGCGGCGAACGCGAGCGCCGAGGCGACGACGTGCACGACGTCGGACGTGAGCAGCGCGGCGGCGCCGAAGAGGAGCAGGGCGGCGAGTGCGACCGGCAGGAGGCGGCGGTGCGCGAACCAGGCCGCCACGACGATGGCGACGAGGGGCGGCAGCGCGAGCGCCGCGAGCATGCGGTGTGCCGTGTCGAAGCCGGCCGCACCGCTGACGACGGCGAGGAGCGTCGCTCCCGCGGCGACGAGCGCGGTCAGTCGCAGCCAGGGGCTCGGCCTCATCGCGCCTCCGCCAGCCGCCGCCGCAGGTCGCGCAGCGGCCGTCCGCTCGTCACGTACGGAACACGGTCGAAGTTGTGCTCCGGCGGCGGCGAGCTCGTGTACCACTCGAGCGTGTCGGCGAGCCACGGGTCGTTGCCCGCGCGCGGCCCCGAGCGGGTCGTCTTCACGACGTTGACGATGAACACGAGGATCCCGATCGCCATGATGCCTGACCCGATCGAGGAGGTGAGGTTGTAGGCCTCGAACAGGCCGTGCTGGAAGTACGTGAAGGTCCGGCGCGGCATCCCCATCAGCCCGAGCATGTGCTGTGGGAAGAAGGTCAGGTTGAAGCCGATGAAGACGAGCCAGAACTGCAGCTTGCCGAGTCCCTCGTCGAGCAGCCGGCCGAAGATCTTCGGCCACCAGTAGAAGATCGCCGCGAAGACGGCGAACACGCCGCCGCCGAACATGACGTAGTGCATGTGCGCGACGACGAAGTACGTGTCCGTCACCTGCCAGTCGACGGGGAACGCGGCGAGGAAGATCCCCGACAGGCCTCCGATCGTGAAGATCGCGATGAACCCGAGCGCCCACAGCATCGCCGTGTCGAAGATCAGGTTCCCGCGCCACGTCGTCGCGAGCCAGTTGAAGATCTTCACGCCGGTCGGGACGGCGATCACCATCGACGAGAGCATGAAGAAGACGTTGAGGAAGCTCGGCAGTCCGACGCTGAACATGTGGTGCGCCCACACGAGCATCGAGAAGAACCCGATCGCCACGGTGGAGAACGCGATCGCGCGATAGCCGAACACCGGCTTGCGCGAGAAGACGGGCAGCACCTCCGAGATCACGCCCATCCCCGGCAGGATGATCACGTACACCTCCGGGTGCCCGAAGAACCAGAAGAGGTGCTGGTAGAGCAGCGCGCTCCCGCCCTCGGACGGGATGAAGAAGTGGGTGCCGACCTGTCGGTCGAGGAGGAGCTCGGTCAGCCCCACGCCGATCACGGGCAGGACGGCGATCAGGAGGATCGAGTAGATCTCGATCGACCAGACGAACAGCGGGATGCGCATCCAGCTCATCCCCGGCGTGCGCATGTTGTGGATCGTGCAGATGAAGTTGATCGCGCCGACGAGCCCGGAGAGGGCGACGAGATGGAGCGCGAGGATCCAGAAGTCCTGGCCGCTCCCCGGCGAGAACGCCTTCTCCGACAGCGGCGGGTAGCCGTACCAGCCTGACTTCGACGCCCCGCCGGCGGCGAAGAAGCTCAGGAACATGGTGACGCCGCCGAAGAGGTAGAGCCAGTACGAGAGCGCGTTCAGGCGCGGGAAGGCCATGTCTCTCGCGCCGATCATCAGCGGTACGAGGTAGTTCGCGAGGCCGGCCCAGAAGGGGACGATGAACAGGAAGATCATCGTCGTGCCGTGGATCGTGAACAGCTCGTCGTACGAGTTCTGGGTGACGAAGTGCTCGTTCGGCGTCGCGAGCTGCGCTCGGATCAAGAGCGCGAGGATCCCGCCGGCGCCGAAGAAGACCAGGGACGTCCCGATGTAGAGGATCCCGATGCGCTTGTGGTCGACGGTCGTCAACCACGCGGTGATGCGGCCGCGACGCCAGTCGGACCGGTAGCGCTGGACCGGTTCTGCTCTAGCCGCCACTCGTCGTCCCCTTGTACACGTGCTGCTTCAGGTACTGCTCGAGCGCCGCGAACTGGAAGGCGGTCCAGCCGTGGCCGACGGGGGGCATGTACTTCGAGACCGGCGGCAACACGTTCTGCCCGTTCCGCAGGAGGCTGACGAGCGACAGGGGCTGGACGAGCGTCTGGTTGGTCGCGATCGCGGGGCCGTAGCCGCCGGTGCCGGCGATGTTGTGACATGTCGCGCACACGCCCCGCCACTCCTGACCGCCGAGCACGGAGGGCTTGCGGAGATTCGCGACGTAGCTGACGTACTTGCTCGGCGTCGTCGCAACGACCTGGGACGTCATCAGCCCGTGGAACGCGCCGCAGAACTCACCGCAACGTCCGTCGTACGTCCCGATCTTGTCGGCCTTGAACCACGTGTGGTTCGTGCGGCCCGGGATCGCGTCGAACTTTCCACCCAGTGCCGGAACCCACCAGCTGTGGATGACGTCCTGCGAGTGGATCTCGACCTTGACGACACGATGGGCCGGGACGACCAGCCTGTCGATCGAGACGGCGCCGTTCGGATACGTGAACTGCCAGTAGAACTGGTGCCCGTCGACCCTGATCACGAGCGGCCCGCCCTGCGCCTTCGCGGCGGGGACGTCCTCGATGCCGGGCAGCTTGTAGAGGACGAACGAGATGATCGCCGCGAGGATGAGCACGGGGATCACGGTCCAGATCAGCTCGAGGCGCGCGTGCGCGTGGATCTGCGGGCCTTCTGCCGTTCGCGGCCGGCCGCGGTTTCGGTGACGCACGATGATCCAGATCAGCGTCCCCTCGACGACGACGAAGATGATGAAGGTCAGCAGCGCGATCAACTCGTAGGCGCGGTTGATGCCGGCCGCGTTCGGTGACCGCGGTGTCACCGGCGCGAAGCCGGCGTTGCCCGCGTGTGCCACTGCGGCGAGCCCGAGCGCTGCGCACGTGGCGAGCGCAACGACGACGATCGCCCTGCGCGCGTTGCCCGTCACGCGGCCCTCGAAAGGCGCGTTGGTCGTCCGGTCGGGCGTTCGCAAGGAGCTACGAGGTGCGCCGTCGACAGCACAAAGCCGTGCGATTCTATGGCCGATGGCGGAGCGCTCGCGCGTGGAGCTTCCCTCGGGGATCGGAGATCGTTACGAGGTGTACGTGAACGGGGTCCTCCAGCGGCCTGGGGACGACTTCGACCGCATCGGGGACACGCTCGTATTCACTCGCCCGCTCGCGCGCGAGGGACGGCTCGGACCGGTCCGGTGGCTGTCGATGCTGCTCGGAATCGCCGGGACGTACCGGCCCCACGAGTCCGTGGACGTCGTCTACGAGTCGGCCGGCGGTCGCACCGTGGCCACGCTGAGTCCGCGCGAGTAGATTCGGAAGTCGGGTGCTGGTTCGGCTATCGTCGGCGCTCGCCGATGGGCAATCGCCGACTCCTCGCTCTGCTCGCGGTGATCGTGGGCCTCGTGCTCATCGTGATCGCGATCGTGTACTGGGCCGAGCCTGCAGGCTCGCTGCCGTCCTTCTTCCCCGGGCACCAGGCGGGGTCCGGGCACCACCACGTCAAGCACGGGATCGCGGCGTTCCTGCTCGGAGTCGCGTGCCTCGTCTTCGCCTGGTTCGAGACGGGACCGAACCGGCGGCAGCAGTCGAAGCCGTAGCGGCGCGCGACGCATGATCAGCTACTTCCAGGCGATCATCCTCGGCTTGCTCCAGGGTGTCACGGAGCTGTTCCCGATCTCGAGCCTCGGGCACAGCGTGATCCTGCCGCGGCTCCTCGGCTGGAACATCCACCAGAACGACAAGTTCTTTCTCACGTTCCTCGTCGCGACGCACTTCGCGACCGCGCTCGTCCTGCTCGGTTTCTTCTGGCGCGACTGGAAGCGCATCCTCTCCGGGCTCGGGCGCTCGCTGCGCGACCGCGAGATCGGCCAGGACGACTCGGATGCGAAGCTCGGCTGGCTGCTCGTCGTGGGGACGATCCCCGCGGGGATCCTCGGCCTCGCGCTCGAGAACAAGCTCCGGCACATCTTCGCCTCGCCGCTGTCCGCGTCGATCTTCTTGATGTGCAACGGCCTGCTTCTCCTCGGCGCGGAGCTGCTCAGGCGCCGCGCTCCGCAGCCCGAGCACGGCGACCCCGACGATCGCATCGCGCGACGCGTCAGCTGGCGCGACTCCTTCTTCGTGGGCGCGGCGCAGGCGCTCGCCCTCATCCCCGGCTTCTCCCGGTCGGGTGCGACGATGGCAGGCGGCCTCGTCGTCGGCCTGTCGAACGAGGACGCCGCGCGGTTCGCGTTCCTGCTTGCCACTCCGATCATCGGTGCCGCCGCCGTGTTGAAGCTGCCGGAGCTGATCGGCTCGGAGGGCAACGGCGTGCGAGGCCAGGCGCTCGTCGGCGCGATCTTCGCGGCGCTGTCGGCATACCTCGCCGTGCGCTTCCTGATGCGCTACTTCGAGACGAATCGTCTGTGGCCGTTCGCGGTCTACTGCCTCGTCGCGGGCGCCGCGAGCACGATCTACTTCCTCTCGTGACCGACGTCCTGTTCGTCTGCGTCCGCGGACAGTCGCCCGACCGTGTGCGAGAGATTCGCGACGAGATCCGTCGTTTCGTCGAGGCGCTCGTCGTCGAGCTCGAGCGCCCGCCCGACTGAGGCTAGGCGGCGTCGGTCGGCTGCGCCTCGCCGACCGGCCCTGCGCCGTTCGAGTCCTTCGCGACCGGCTCCAGCCGGTAGCCGACGCCGTATCGGGTCTGGATGAACGTGTGGTGCTGCGAACGCCGATCGACCTTGTCGCGTAGCCGGCGGACGAAGACGTCCACCGTACGGTCGCGGTGCGTCTCGCGCCGCCCCCAGAGCTTCTGCAGGAGCTCGTCGCGCGTGACGACCCTGCCGCGCTCGAGCGCGAGCTGGTAGAGCAGCCTGAACTCCGTCGGCGTGAGCTCGGCGCTCTCGCCGTCGACGTACGCCTGCACCTCGCGTGGGTCGATCCGGAGCTCCTCGATCACGATCGGCTCCCCGCGCGGCGTCTCCTCGCGGCGCGAGGCCCTACGTGACGCCGCTCTGACGCGAGCGACGAGCTCCTTCATCGAGAACGGCTTGACGAGATAGTCGTCGGCGCCGATCTCGAGCGCATGCACGCGGTCGTGTTCCGTTCCGCGGGCGCTGACGACGACGATCGGGGTGCCGATCCCCTCCGAGCGAGCCGACTCGATCACGCTCCATCCGTCGCGGCCGGGCAGCATCAGGTCGAGGACGACGACGTCGGGTCGCTCGAAGCGCAGGCGCGCGAGCCCCTGGTCTCCCTTCGAGACGACGACCGGGTCGAAACCGGCAGCCGAGAGGTGCCGCGCCATCCCCTCGGCGATCACCGCGTCGTCCTCGAGGATCAGGACCTTGGCCATACTCGTGTCGGATGGAGGACGTCCGGGCATACGAGGAGCTTCGCGTCGGCTTTACGGCCGCAGTGTCGCACGAGCTCCGAACGCCCCTCGCGCGGCTGCTGGCGCTGCTCGACTCCGCGGCTCTGCCTGGCGTCGATCGGGACGCCTTGCTGGCCCAGGCGCGCGAGCAGGTCGAGGAGATGAGCGAGCTCGTCGACGACGTGCTCTTCCTCGCCGAGCTGGAGAGCGGGCGAGAGGTGGTCTCCCTGGGCGTGACGCCCGCCCTGCCGGTGCTCGAGGAGGTCCGCAACAGGCTCGCGGACAGCGCGGAGCGGGCGGACGTCGACGTCGTCGTCGACGCGCCGCCGGAGGTGGAGCTGCCGCTTCGTCGGCGCATGCTTGCGATCGTCGCCGAGAACCTCGCCGCGAACTCGATCCGCTATGCCGGGCCGGGTGCAACGCTGACGCTGCGCGCGCGGCCGGGTCTGCTCGAAGCGATAGACGACGGTCGCGGGGTCGACGAGGTGGAGCTGGCCCGCGTGTTCGAGCGCTTCTACCGCAGCGATCGAGCCCGCGCGTCGCGCGGCACCGGGCTCGGGCTCGCGATCGTCAAGCACGTCGTCGCCTCCGCCGGTGGTCAGGTCGAAGCAGCGGGCGGGCCGGGGCGGGGACTCCGGATCACGTGTCGCTTCCCGGCTCCGTAGCGTCCCTCGGACCAATCGCTCGCTGCCCCTCCCCCTCGTCGCAGGTGGCCGCGGCGAGCATGCCGCTGTCGTTGCGACACGTGGGCTTATGGAAGGTGTCGGATAGGTGACAGACTGGTGACCGGGACTCTGCGTCCCCCGCGCCCGGTCTAGGGTGCTCGGTCATGGTGGCGATGCGCCAACGAGAGACGACATGCAGCGCTCCGGTCTCCGCGAGAGACCTCATGCACTCGCCTAAAGCGCGGCGTCGCATTGCTGATGTGGTCGGCCGCGAGGAGGGGACGACGAACCAATGAGCTCGACCCAGAGGGATACGATCTCGGTCGACGTGGCGCCGGTCGAGATCGCCCAGCGACGCAACGTGACCGCTCCCGAGCAGCTCGATGCAGTCTTCGACGTTCGCGATCTCGGCGTCCACTACGGCGCCTCGACGGCGGTCAGCGGCGTCAATCTCGAGATCTATCGGAACCTGATCACCGCGATGATCGGACCCTCGGGGTGCGGCAAGAGCACGTTCATCCGCTGTCTCAACCGCATGAACGATCTCGTTCCGAGCGCACGTGTCACCGGCCAGGTGCTCTACCACGGACAGGACCTCTACGGCAGCGGCGTCGATCCGGTCGAGGTACGGCGTCGCATCGGGATGGTGTTCCAGCGGCCCAACCCCTTCCCCAAGTCGATCTACGACAACGTTGCATGGGGACCGCGAGTCCTCGGCATGCGCAAAGGGCTCGACGAGCGCGTGGAGAAGGCGTTGCGCGGCGCGGCACTCTGGGACGAGGTCAAGGACCGGCTGAAGAAGAGTGGCCTCTCGCTCTCCGGCGGTCAGCAGCAGCGGCTCTGCATCGCACGGGCGATCGCGGTCGAGCCCGACGTGCTCCTGCTCGACGAGCCGGCCTCCGCGCTCGATCCGCTGGCCACGGCGTCGATCGAAGAGCTCATGCACGAGCTGAAGCGCGACTACACGTTGGTGATCGTCACGCACAACATGCAGCAGGCTGCTCGTGTCGCCGACATGACCGCCTTCTTCAGCCTCGAGGTCGGCGATGGCACGAGAACCGGCGTGCTCGTCGAGTACGGGCCGACCGATAAGGTCTTCACGAACCCGACGGACAAGCGGACGGAGGACTACGTCACGGGCAGGTTCGGTTGAGGGCGTCGTTCCAGGAGGAGCTCAATCTCCTCGAGGCGACGCTGCAGGAGGAGGGCGCCTTCGTGCTCCGTGCGCTCAGGGGAGCGCTGAACGCGCTCGAGCAGCGCGATGCGGAGCTCGCCGACGAGGTGATCGCGTTCGACGACGACGTGGACGACCGCTACCTCAGGCTCGAGGAAGGAATCCAGACTCTCTTCGCGCGCCAGACTCCGGTGGCGGGCGACCTCCGCCTCGTGCTCGCGTTGCTGCACATGAATCTCCATCTCGAACGCATGGCGGACTACTGCGTCACGATCGCGAAGCTGGCCAAGCTCGTGCCCGAGGTCGATCCGGGCCCGCGGTTCGTCGAGGGATTCGAGGAGATGGGCTCCCGCTGCGAGGAGATGATTCGGGTTGCGCTCGACTCCTTCCGTGACCGCGACCTCGCGGCCGCGGAGTCGCTGGTCGACCTCGACGAGCTGATCGACCGCGCCAATCGGCGCGTCGTCAAGCGCGTGCTGGAGCTCGGCGAGGATCCCGCGCTTCGCGAGTACGGGATCTGGATGGTGATCGTCTCGCGTGCGCTCGAGCGCATCGGCGACCATGCCGTGGACATCGGCGAGCAGACGTCCTATCTGCTCACGGGCCAGTTCCGCGAGTTCACGGACGCGTCGCACCCGCAGCCCCGCGAGGTGTAGTCGGCAGACGCGGCGCTTCGACGCCGATCAGCGCTTCACCAGTTCGTCACCAGACATTCACGCTCCGGCATCCCATCCTCCCAGGGGCGCTGCGTACGTTTGCGCGGCAACCTCAGAGGGAGGAGAGAGACTGATGCCGAAGATCGGCATTTCGAGAAAGTTCGGGCTGGCGATCGGCACGATGGTCGCGCTCGCGGCTGTCGCGGTCGTTGCTTTCATCGTTGCCGGTAGCGCTGGGGCCTCGCCCCGAAGGACGGCGGCCACCGCCACACTCAACGGCGCCGGCTCGTCGCTCGTGGCGCCGCTCGTCGCCACCTGGTCGCCGGTCTACGACGCGGCCACCGGCGTGCATGTCAACTACTCGAGCGTCGGCAGCGGCGCCGGCATCGCCGCGATCACTGCCCGTACGGTCGACTTCGGCGCAAGCGACGCACCGCTGTCGCCGGATCAGTTCACGGCCTGCAAGGGCTGCGTCCAGATCCCGTGGGCGCTCTCGGCAACCGTCCCGACGTACAACATCCCGGGCGTCGGTGACACGAGGCTTCACCTGTCGGGCCCCGTGCTCGCGGACATCTTCCTGGGCCTCATCAAGAAGTGGAACGACCCGGCGATCAAGAAGCTCAACCCCAAGCTCAGCCTGCCGGACATGTCGATCACGGTGGCGCACCGCAGTGACGGCAGTGGCGACACGTTCGCGTTCACCGACTACCTGTCGAAGGTCAGTGGCACGTGGCGGACGAAGGTCGGCAACAACACGGCGGTCGACTGGCCCGTGGGTGTCGGCGGAAAGGGCAATGCCGGCGTCGCGGCGATCATCAAGTCGACGCCCGGCTGCATCGGCTACATCTCGGTCGCCTACGTGCTCCAGAACCATCTGTCGAAGGCGCGGATGCTGAATGCCGCCGGAAAGTACACGCTGCCCGGCGTCGCGCAGATCGAGAACGCCGCCCAGACCGTCAAGAAGGTTCCCGCGAACAACCAGATGTCGATCGTCGACCCGCCGAGGAGCAAGAAGTACGCCGTGGCGTGGCCGCTCTCGACGTTCACGTACATCATCGTCCCGACGACGTCTGCGAAGGCGAGCGTGCTGCGAAAGTTCATCTTCTGGGCGCTCACCGCGGGCCAGTCCTACGGCAGGAAGCTGGTCTTCGCTCCGATCCCGAAGGTCGTGCTCGTCGCGGCGGAGAAGACGCTGGGAAAGATCCACTCGTAAGAGGCCGTCCGCTCTCCTAGGCGCGTGACGTCCGTCGACGCAACCTCCGAAGCAACTCGCCGCCCGTTCAGCGGGCGGCGAGTCCGCTTCGGCGACATCGGCCTCCAGTTGATCGCCGGCGGCGCCGCGCTTGCGGTCACCATCCTCGTCGTCCTGATCGTCTGGAAGGTCTTCCAGGGGGCGAAGCCGGCGATCGAGAAGTACGGGCTGTCGTTCATCACCACGGTCGCGTGGAACCCGGTGATCGGCCGGGAGCTCTACGGCGCAGGCAGCTTCCTCTTCGGCACCGCAGTCACGTCGATCTTCGCGCTGATCCTCGCCACGCCACTGGCGATCGGCATCGCGCTCTTCCTGACCGAGCTCGCCCCGAGAGCGATCCGAGCACCGATAACCGCGCTCGTCGAGACGCTCGCGGCGATCCCGAGTGTCGTGATCGGCTTGTGGGGCATCCTCGTACTCGGCCCGATCCTGCGCTCGACGATCGAGCCGTGGCTTCACGACGTGCTCGGCTTCATCCCGCTCTTCGGCCCTCCGTCAGAGGCCGGCGCGAGCGTCTTCACCGCCGGCATCGTGCTGACGATCATGATCCTGCCGATCGTCTCGAGCATCAGCCGCGAGCTCTTCCTCGGCGTTCCGTCGGACCTGAAGGAGGGCGCGCTCGCGCTGGGCACGACACGGTGGGAGATGGTCCGCGGCGTCATGATCCCGTACTCGAGCGGCGGGATCGCGGCGGCGTTGATCCTCGGTCTGGGGCGCGCGCTCGGGGAGGCGATCGCGGTGACGCAGGTGATCGGCGGCTCGGTCTCGATCCAGTGGAACCTCTTCGCCACCGGCGACTCGCTCGCAAGCAAGATCGCCGCCTCCTACCAGGGCGCGACCTCGAACCTCGAGGCGTCGTCGCTCATCTACCTCGGCGTGATCCTCCTCGTCTTCTCGCTCGTCGCCAACATCCTGGCGCAGTGGATCGTCCGCCGGACGGCCCGCAAGCACGGGATCGTGAGAGGAGGCCACGCGTGAGCGCCTCCGGGCTCACCGCACCGGGCTTTCACAGCAAGGGCATGCGCCGTCGGCGAGTCGTCAACTTCGTGATGGAGCTGCTGGCATGGGGCGCGGCGGCTATCGCCGTCGGGGTCCTCGCGGTCGTCGTCTTCGCGGTTGCACGACGCGGCTGGTCGGCGCTCAACACGGACCTCCTGACGAAACCACCGATCCCGTTCAGTACTGCTCCACAGGGGCTCGCCAACGCCTTCGCGGGGACGATCGTGATCGTCGGCATCGCGACTCTGATGGCGCTGCCGATCGGGATCCTCGTCGCGGTCTACGTGAACGAGTTCGCGCCTGCGTCGATCCGCAACGGCGTGACGATGGTGCTCGACATCCTCAACGGCATCCCCGCGATCGTGATCGGGATCTTCGTCTATGGCCTGCTCGTCGTCGGCAGCGGGCAGAGCGGGTTCAAGGGCTCATTCGCGCTCGCGATCCTGATGCTCCCGTTCGTGGCACGGTCGACCATGGAGGTGCTCGCGCTCGTCCCGAACTCGCTGCGCGAGGCAAGCCTCGGTCTCGGGATTCCCCACTGGCGTACGACGCTGAGCATTGTGCTGCCGCAGACGATCGGGGGCATCGTGACGGGCACGGTGCTCGCGGTCGCGCGCGTCGCCGGCGAGACTGCTCCGCTGCTCTTCACCTCGTCGCTCGTCGGCAACCAGACGAGCTGGAACCCGACGCAGCCACTCCAGACTGTGCCCGTGGCGATCTTCGAGTTGTCGGAGTCGCCCGACCCAGCCGATCACGCCCGGGCCTGGGCCGCTGCATTCATCCTGCTGATGTTCATCCTGGTCACGAGCTTGACCGCACGCTGGTTGGCGAACCGCAGCCGGAGCAAGATCGCCGGCCGCTGAGCGAGCAACTCTGAGCCGCGCCCGCTCCAGGCGTAACCGGCTCGTCACCGCGGCGGCACCACCCCGCGACCCGATCCGTCGCGACGAGGTCGTAGTGTCGTCCGCACGGGGGAGGAGCGCCGGAACGTCGGCCGGACGTGAACGGCCACCTGCTTCGACGCTCACCTCTCGTGCTCGGTTCTCCTCCGGCCGTGCTGCCGAGGCCCGGCGACCCCTCCGGGCCTCGGCCCGTTTTCGTCGCGCCGTGCTCAGTGCATGCGTCGGAGCAGCTGGAGGCCGGGAACGATTCTGGGGACCTGCGTGCGGTAGCGGGCGTACTGGTCGGGGAACGTCTTGGTCATCAGGCGCTCCTCGATCGGGATCCGGGTCGCGAGGACGCCGACCCCGATCACGAGGAACGCGAGCGAGACGCCGAGGCCGTTGAGCAGCACCGTGCCGACCAGCATGCCGAGCACGCCCGTGTAGATCGGGTGTCGCGTGACGGCGTAAGGCCCGTCTGTGCGCAGCTGGTGGTGCTCCTGGAGCACGTTTGGAGACCCGGACCACATCCGGCCGAGACGCACCCTCGCCCAGATCGTGAACACCGTCGATGCGACGAGGAGTACGAGGCCCGGGAGCTCGATCCAGAGCGAGTGGTCGGTGATGTCGCCCAGGTGATGCCGGGCGAGTCGGAAGAGGATCACCGCGGCCACGACCGACGCGACGCGCCAGAGCGCTCCGCTGCCCTGAGGTTGCCGCTGCCCCCGAGACCCGCGTCCCCAGTACCACGCCCCGACGATCCACGTCAGGACCACGACGACCCAGCAGACCCCGGTCACGATCTCCGCCATGACCTGATGTTGGCGATTCCGCGAGAGCGTGGGCCGCTGCAACCGACGACGTGCGCGAGTACGATCGCCGGCCGTGGCCCTGCTCCTGATCAGACACGCGTCGGCCGGTGACCGGGACCTGTGGACGGGCGACGACCGGATCCGGCCGCTCGACGAGCGCGGGCGCAAGCAGGCCGACGGATTGGTCGAGCTCGCCGCGGACTACGAGCTCGAGCGCATCCTGTCGAGTCCGGCGGTGCGCTGCGTCCAGACGGTCGAGCCGCTCGCGAACGCGCGTCGCCTCTCGATCGAGGAGAGCCCGGCCCTGAGCGAGGAGTTGATGAACACGGACGGGCTCGAGCTCGTCCACTCCCTGCTGGGAGCGCCGGTCGCCGTGTGCTGTCACGGCGGCCTCTCGGTGGTGCTCGCGGGCGTCGGGCAGAAGAAGGCGCAGACGCTCGTCCTCGACGAGGACGGCCGCGTGACCGAGCAGTTCCGGCCCTAGCCGGTCGCTGACGCCACTTCGGCCAGCAGCAGCGCCGACGCCGCGCCCTCGCGCAGCCCGCCGCGCGCGACGAGCAGCGGCACACCGAGCCGCCGCTGAGCCTCGGCCAACACGATCGTGCCTGCCGGGAGCGTGCGCGCCCGCATCCGGTCGACGCCGAAGCTCCTCGCCACGTCACGCGACGCCCGTCCCGTGAGCCGCTGCTCGGCAGTGACGAACTGCGTTGGGCCGAGCTCCCTTCCGACGATTCGGCGCAGGCCGCGCGCCGTTCCACCGGTGGCGAGCGCGGCCATCGGCAGCGGCGGGGTCAGTCCGGCGAATGACGCTGCCACCTCCGCGCGCGCGGCGGCCAGGTTCTCGTCCGACGGAGGGTCGCCCGGAATCGCCCTCCGCGTCAGCCTGAGCGAGCCCACGTCGACCGAGCGCATCCACGCGGGCCCGCCCTCGAGCGTGCCGACGACGAGCTGGGTCGAGCCGCCGCCGACGTCGCAGACGGCCACGGTCGCGGGGAGAAGCTCCTCCGCCTCGACGGCGCCACGCCACGCGAGCGCGCCTTCCTCCTCGGCGTCGAGAACGCGCGTCGAGACCCCGGTTGCCTCACGCAGCGTGTCGACGAGCGCCGATCCGTTCACGGACTGGCGTCCGGGCGAAGTGACGAGGATCTCGATCTGCTCGCACCCGAGCTTCCGGGCGCGGCGGACGTAACCCTTCGCCACGGCTGCCGCCTCGGCGAGCTTCAGGTCGCCGATCAAGCCGTTCGAGCGTTCGATCTCCTCCCCGAGGCCGAGCTGCTGCTTGTCCTGGAACACGGGGACGACTCGTTCCCGGTCGTCGAGCGTCGCAATCAGCAGTCGAAGCGTGTTGGCTCCGACGTCGACGATCCCTGCCCGCACAACGCGCATTCTGCGAGACGGACCGGTCGTCATCTTCGCCGGTCGTCGCGCGGTCGCACGCGCCCGCCTACCGCAGCTGGTTGTTCGCTGCGCTCGAGCGTCGCGCACGAGCGCGGGCGCTGCGCATGAAGGCGGGCTGAGTGGGCTTGGCGCGCTCGCCCTTCCGCGGGCGGAGCTTGAGCCAGCGACCTTCGGGGTTCAGCTCCCAGGCCGACGTGTTGTCGGCGAGCAGGATGTCGAACGAGCGGGCGAGCTCGTTCTGCACGCGCGCGTCCTCGATCGGCGCGAGCACCTCGATCCTGTGGTCGAGGTTGCGCGGCATCAGGTCCGCGCTGCCGATCAGATACGTCGAGTGCTCGCCCGCGTCGAAGATGTACACGCGGCTGTGCTCGAGGAACCTGCCGAGGACGCTGCGGACGCGAATGCCCTCGCTCATCCCTGGCACGCCGGGGCGCAACATGGAGATGCTGCGGCACACGATGTCGATCTGCGCTCCGACCTGTGAGGCGAGGTAGAGCTCCTCGATCAACGCCTCGTCGGTGAGGGCGTTCACCTTCAGCTTGATGTGCGCGTCGGCGCCAGCACTCGC
Source organism: Gaiellaceae bacterium (assembly GCA_035623685.1). Lineage (GTDB taxonomy): Bacteria > Actinomycetota > Thermoleophilia > Gaiellales > Gaiellaceae > 3-1-20CM-4-69-9. The sequence continues at coordinate 4,646 of DASPSY010000046.1, read as the reverse complement.
CGCCGCCGCGACCTCGCGGATGCGATCGATCAGCCCGTCGCGAAGTCCGAGCGGCGAAACGAGGAGCTTTCGGAACTGCTGCGGGCGCCCGAAACCCGTCAGGTGGTTGAAGAGGTCGGCGACGTCGGCGGCGATCTCCGGATCGGCTGTGAACAGACCGAAGTCCTCGTAGTTGCGTGCGGTGTTGGCGTTGTAGTTCCCCGTGCCGAGGTGGACGTACCGCCGCAACTCCTTCCCCTCGCGCCGGAGGACGAGCGTCGCCTTCGCGTGGATCTTGAGGTTGGGGAAGCCGTAGACGACGTGCACGCCCGCCTGCTCCAGCGCGCGCGCCCACTCGATGTTGCGTCGCTCGTCGAAGCGTGCCTTGAGCTCGACCAGCGAGACGCTCTGCTTGCCCTGCTCCGCCGCTTCGATCAGCGCGGGCACGACCGGCGACTCGTCGCTCGTCCGGTACACCGTCGTCTTCAGGCCGACGACGTCGGGGTCGGTCGCGGTCGCGCGCAGGAACGCCTCGAAGCTCGTCTGGAACGAGTCGTACGGATGGTGGACGAGGATGTCCGCGCGCTGGATCTCGCTGAAGACGTCGTCGCCCGTCTTCGCGTGGGCGAAGCGCGGATGGGTGACCGGGAACCACGGCTCCACCTTCAGGTCCGGCCGGTCCAGGCGGACGAGCTCCATCAGGTCTGCGAGGTCGAGCAGCCCCTGGATCATGTAGATCTGCTCGTCGGCGACGCGGAGGCCCCGCTTCAGACGGTCGAGCATGCGACTGGAGACCGAGCCAGAGACCTCAAGCCTGACGACGTCGCCGAACCGCCGCCGGCGCAGTTCGAGCTCGACGGCCTCGAGCAGGTCGTCCGCCTCGTCGGAGACCTCGAAGTCGGCGTCGCGCGTGACACGGAAGGTGCAGCACTCGACGATCTCCATCTCCAGGAAGAGCTGCGGCAGGAAGTGGCGGATCACGCGCTCGAGCGGGAGGAAGAGGCCGCGGTCTCCGATCGGGAGGAAGCGCGGCAGGAGCTCGGGCACCTTGACCCGCGCGAACCGGTCATCGCCGTTCTCGGGATCGCGGACGAGGATGCCGAGGCTGAGCGACAGGCCGGAGATGTACGGGAACGGCTGGCCGGGCCCGACCGCGAGCGGAGTGAGCACGGGGTAGACCTCGCGCTCGAAGCGCCGGCCGAGCTGCTCGAGCTCCCGCTTGTTGCAGTCCTCGATGTCCCCGACGATGATCCCGTGCTCGGCGAGCGTGGGGCGAAGCTCGCGCTTCCAGAGCTTCGACTCCTCAGCGCTCAGCTGCAGCGTCTTGGCGCGGATCTCGGAGAGCGTCTGCTGAGCGGTCCAGCCGTCGGGCGAACGGACGACGAGTCCTGCTTCCTCCTGCCCCATCAGCCCGGCGACACGCACCATGAAGAATTCGTCCAGGTTCGAGGCGAAGTACGAGCAGTTCTTCGCGCGCTCGAGGACGGGCAGGCTGGGGTCGGCAGCCTGCTGGAGGACGCGTGCGTTGTAGTCCAGCCAGGACAGCTCCCGGTTGAAGAGGCGGGACTCGTCGGTGAGAACTCGTTCCTCGACTCTGGCCACAGCGCATCCTTCCTTCTCGACGGGCGCCGATGGGTTACAGGCTGGTGAAAGAGGCCGCCTCAGGCGGCAGCGCGCCCTTGTGCAGGTACCTCAACACTGTAGGGCATGAGGTAGGCACGCGCAGGCGAGCGCAGGAACTCGACGACTTCCTCGCGGCGACGTTCGCACGCGAGCAGGGTCTTCCAGGTGCCGACGTGCTCGAGCCGATGGGCATCGCCGGTCGCGACCGCGGGTAGCCGAGCCTCAGCGACCCAGGAGAAGAGCTCGTCGCGGTTGAAGAGCTCCCAGCGATCGACCAACGGCCGGAAGACATCGCGTTCCCGCGCCAGCCGGCGGGTCGGGCGGTGAGGGGTTGCGTCGTCGTCGGTGTACGGATGGGCGGCGACGATCGCGGCTCCCCCCGCGCGCGCCGCCCCGATCGAGTCGACGATCCCGTCCTCGACGCCGATGTGCGAGTCGACGCCGATCGCGAGCGCGTGGGCCGACCGGTCGGGATCCTCGTGGTTGTCCGTCAGCTCGAGGCCCGGAACGACGAGCAGCCCGTACGTCCGCTCCGCCCGCTCGGCCTCGCGCTCGAGCTCGTGGATGTATGCAGGCCAGGCGCGCTCGTCGACCGAGGTCTCCAACGGGTCGTCCGATCGGACGACGTGGTCGGTCACGCACAGCACGTCGAAGCCGTGCCGCCCGTACGCATCGACGAGCTCGGGCAGCGTCAGCGTGCCGTCGCTCCACGTCGTGTGCGCGTGCAGCTCGCAGAGGAGAAGTCCGTCGCTCACGCTCGCAGGATCGCTGCGCGGGACGTGGCGTGGGGGATCCGAACAACGACATTCGTGTGACGAAGTGGAGGTCGGGCTCGCCGGTAGCCTGCGTCGAGTGGCGGTGAGCGACAACAGCATCGAGGCCCGCGAGCTCGTCCGCGAGTTCAAGAAGGGACCGCGTGCCGTCGACGGCATCGACCTCCAGGTCGAGCCGGGCGAGATCTACGGCTTCCTCGGTCCGAACGGCGCGGGCAAGTCGACGACCGTCCTGATGCTGACGACGCTGCTGCCGCCGACCTCTGGGACTGCGCGCGTCGGCGGCTACGACGTCGTGAAGGAGGGGTCTGAGGTTCGTAAGGCCATCGGCGCCGCGCTCCAAGAGGCCGCGCTCGACCCGCTGCTCACCGGCCGCGAGCACCTGCGCCTGCAAGCGAGCCTCCAGGCGCTTCCGCGTGAGGAGCGCGTCCCGCGCGCGAACGAGCTGCTCGAGCGCGTCGGCCTCACCGACGCGGCCGACCGGCGCGTCAAGGGTTACTCCGGGGGCATGAAGCGGCGGCTCGACCTGGCGCTCGCGCTCGTCCATCGTCCGCGCATCCTGTTCCTGGACGAGCCGACGACGGGTCTCGACATCCAGAGCCGGACGGCGCTCTGGGACGAGGTGCGGAGGCTCGCGAAGGACGAGGGCGTCACCGTCTTCCTGACGACGCAGTACCTCGAGGAGGCCGACGTGCTCGCCGACCGCGTCGGGATCATCGACCACGGCCGGATCGTCGCGGAGGGCACACCCGGGGCACTCAAGGCGGAGATCGGTCGTCCGACCGTCGAGGCGGTGCCCGTGGATCCCGGCGACGCGGACCGCGCGGCCGCGATCCTCGCGCGCTTCGGCGAGCCGTGCGCATCCGCGCACGGTGTCGGGGTACGGTTGCGGACGGGTCAGGCCGACCTCGCCGAGATCGTGCGCGCGCTCGACCGCGAGGGGCTGAAGGTCGAGCAGCTGCAGCTCCACCAACCCTCGCTCGACGACGTGTTCCTGGCGAAGACCGGCCGCTCGCTCGAGGGCGCAGACGACGACGAGCAGGATGGTCGTGTCGGCGGGCTCGCGATGGAGTCGGCATGAGCGTCGCGCCCGACCAGGTCTACCTGCTCGCGCGCCGCTCGGTGGTGCGCACGCTGCGACAACCGGCGAACGTGATCGGACCGCTGATCTTCCCGCTGTTCCTGCTCGCCGTGAACTCGGCCGGGCTTCGCGCGGAGACGCACCTGCCCGGCTTCCCGAGTCACTCGATCCTCGCGTTCATCCTCGCCGTGCCGTTCATCCAGGGCGCGCTCTTCGCAACGATGAACACGGGAACCGACCTCGCCCGCGACATTCAGACCGGGTTCCTGAGCCGGCTGTCACTGACGCCGATGCGCGGCACGGCGCTCCTCCTCGGGCAGCTCGGCGGCACGATCACGCTCGGATGGATCCAGGCGTTGGTCTACATCGCCGTCGGCACCATCGCGGGCGTGCGCTTCGCGAGCGGCGTCCCCGGCGTGCTCGTCCTCCTCGTCTTCTACACGCTCGTGGTCCTCGCCTTCGGTGCGCTCGGGCTCTTCGCGGCGCTCCGCACCGGCTCCGGCGAGGCCGTCCAGGGACTCTTCCCGGCCTTCTTCGTCTTCCTGTTCATCTCTTCGATGGCGATCCCGCGGAACCTCATGACGCACACGTGGTTTCGCGACGCGGCGACGGCGAACCCGGTCTCGTACTTGATCGAGGGCGTGCGCAGCCTGATCGTGATCGGCTGGGACGGTGAGGCGCTCGCGCTCGGGTTCGGGATCGCCGCGGTCGTCGCGGCCATCGCGATTGCGCTCTCCGCCTGGTCCCTCCAACAGCGGCTGGCCGGATCATGAGGCGGCTCGCGGTTGCTCGCGGTGTCGCTTGGCGGATGCTGCACAACTTCTATTCGAACAAGTCGCTGCTCATCCCGTCGCTCGTCTTCCCCCTCTTCTTCTTCACCGCCTTCGCCGGAGGCCTCGCCGGTATCTCCCGCGCACCGGGCTTCGACTTCCCCGACGGCTACACGGCATTCCAGTTCGCGTTCGTGCTGCTCCAGTCCGCGGCGTTCGCCGGCGTCTTCACCGGCTTCGGAATCGCACGCGACTTCGAGGGCGGCTTCGCCCGGCGGCTCCTGCTCGCCGCTCCGCACCGGAGCGGCATCGTGCTCGGCTACGCGCTGGCCGCGCTCGGCCGCTGGCTCGTCACCGTCTCCGTCCTGACCTGCGTCGCGTTCGCGGTGCGGATGAAGGTCGGCGGCCACGGCGTCGATC
>DASPSY010000026.1:0-44071 GCA_035623685.1 Gaiellaceae bacterium | reverse complement strand
TCGGTGCTCGAGGCCTACACCGTCAACGGCGTGATCGGCCTCGCGCGGCGCGACGGCAACATCCGGTACTACGACGTCCTCGAACGGTTGCTGCCGGCCGACGTAATCGCGAACGAGGTACCGGAGCGGGAACAGCTTCGGCACAAGCTCCTCTCCCGCTACCGTGCCCACGGGCTGCTCGGGGCCGGCGGCGCCGGCGGCACGTTCGCCCGGATTGCCAACCCGCCGGAGCGCAGGGAACTGCACAAGCAGCTCGTCGCCGACGGCGCACTCGCGCCCGTCGCCGTGGAAGGCATGCGCGGGAAGCGCTTCGTCGTCGCCGAGGAGCTCACGCTCCTGGAGTCCCCGCCGGAGCCGACCCCTTCCGTCGCGTTCATCGCCCCGTTCGACTCGCTGCTGTGGGACACCGCCCTCCTCGCGAGCCTCTTCGACTACGACTACGTGTGGGAGGGGTTCTTCAAGCCAGAGAAGCGTCGTTGGGGCTACTACGTGCTCCCGATCCTGTTCGGCGACCGCCTCGTCGGCCGGATCGAGCCGCGGATCGAGCGCGCCGAGGCGGGTGTGCGGATCATCGACGTCTGGTGGGAGGACGGCTTCGCGCCGCGTCGCGCGGAAGGCTTCGTCGACGCGATGCGCGACGCGCTCGGCGCGTACCTGCGCTTCGCGGGCTCGAGTCGCCTCGACTGGCCGACGCACCTCCGAACGGAGAAGCGGCTCTTCGGTTCGCCCAGCTAGAGTCGCTCGAGATCGTCGAGTGAGATTCAGCGCCTGATGGGCAGGCCGTGGTTCCGCCGGCGCAGCGTCGGCGTCGGCTGGCGACCTGTGAGTTGGCAGGGCTGGGCGATCACGGTCGTCGCCGCTGCCCTCGTGATCGGAGTGTTCACGCTCCTGCACGGATCGTCGGCGCGGATCCCGATCCTGATCGCGATCCTCGTCGTCTACGCAGTCATGGCGCTCGCAACGGGCGGTGCGCGGACGACGCCTGCGCCCGCAGCGGACGACGCCCACCCTGCCGAGGGAGAAGCCATGCGCGAGCCACTGCAGCGGCCGCGACCGTCGGCCGTCCCCCGACTGCCGCAGACTCCGCCCACGTCCGGTGAGCCCGCGCTCGTGGTCGAGCACCTGACGAAGCGCTTCGGCGATCGGCTCGCGGTCGACGATGTCTCGTTCAGCGTCGCCGCCGGCGAGGTCTTCGGGTTTCTCGGGCCAAACGGAGCAGGCAAGACGACGACCGTGCGCATGCTCGCAACGCTCATCTCGCAGACGTCGGGATCGGCGATCGTCGCCGGGATCCCGCTCGAACCGGACAACGGCGTCGAGATCCGCCAGCGGATCGCAGTGATGCCGGAGAATCCCGGCCTCTATCTACGACTTACGGTGGCCGAGAACCTCGAGTTCTTCGCAGGACTCTATGGACTCGGCGCTCCACGGGAACGGATCGGGCAGGCGCTCGAGGCCGTCAACCTCGCCGGCCGCGCGAACGACCTCTGCGGCAGTCTCTCGAAGGGTCTGCGGCAACGGGTCGGAGTGGCACGCTCGCTCCTGAGCGATCCGGCGATCGTCTTCCTCGACGAGCCCACCTCCGGACTCGACCCGGTCGCTTCACGCGAGGTGCACGAGCTGATCGACGGTCTGCGCGGCCGCGGTGTGACCGTGTTCCTGACGACACACCGCCTCGAGGAGGCTGAGCGCCTGTGTGACCGGGTCGCGATCCTGAACACGCGCCTGCGCACGATCGGCCGCCCCGACGAGCTGCGTGACCGCCTGTTCACCCGAACGCTCGTCGTGCGGACGGTGTCGCCACTCGACTCACCAAAGCAGGTCTTCTCGGTCGCCGGCGTCGAGAGCTGGCGCAGCGAGGACACATCGGTGTACGTGCTGACCGTCGAGGACCAACGCACTGCGGCGCCGGCGGTTACCCGCGCACTCGTCGCGGCAGGCGCGGACGTTCTCTCCCTTGCAGAGGCGAGGCGTTCGCTGGAGGACGTCTATCTCGAGCTGATCGACGACGACGTCGAGGCCAGGCGGTGAACCTTCAGCGCGTCGGCCCGGTCGTGCGGAGGGAAGTTCGGGACTTCCGCCGCAACCGCTTCGTGATCGTGACGATGGCGGCGCTCCCGGTCGTCTTCCTGATCACGCCGATGCTCACGTTGTTCAAGATCCCCGACTCCGCCTCCGGTCCGCAGGTCAAGGCCGCAGTCGGGGTGATCTCGCTGCTGCTGCTGATCGTCCCGATCGTAATTCCGCCAGTGATCGCCGCCTACTCGGTGGTGGGCGAGCGCGACCAGGGAACGCTCGAGCCGGTCCTGACCACACCGGTCCGCGGTTCGGAGCTGCTGCTCGGTAAGGCGCTGGCCGCGTTCATCCCTTCCGTCGGGGTCGCCTATGCCATCTTCTTCGTCGTCGCGCTCAGCGTGGAGTTCGGCGCTGCACCGGTTGTCCAAGACGTCGTGTTCCGGCCGCCCCAACTTCTCGCACAGATCCTGTTCACACCACTACTCGCGCTGTGGTCGATCTGGATCGGGATCGGCATCTCGACGCGGGCGAGCGACGTTCGCGTCGCGCAGCAGCTCGCGACGCTCGCGGGCCTGCCGTTGCTCGCGCTCACCGCGCTCTTCTCTTTCCAGGTGCTCACGCCGTCGGTGCCACTCGCGCTCGGGCTGGCGCTCGCGCTCCTGATCGTCGACATCGTCGCCTGGCGCATCGTTTCGCGACTCTTCGACCGCGAGCGGCTCCTCACCGGCCACGCGCGAAGCGAAAGGCAACCGCAGCCGCAACCCTTGGCTTGACGCCGCTACGGGTCGGTCACGCCGTGCTCGAGCTGGCGGTCGTACTCGGCCTGGTCGTAATGACCGTTCGACTCGACGACGAGACCGTCATCGCAGAGCTTCCACTCTTCGAACCCAGAGATGCGGACTGCCTTTCCCGTGCCGCCGGGTCCTGTGTTCGTCCCCGCGAAGGTCCAGTGGTACTCGACCGTGGCGTCCTTGAAGACGAGGTCGTCCATGAACACCTCGATGTCCGGGAACGCGGACACGAACGAACGCGCGACCTCCGTGACCTCTGTCGGCTCCCCGCCGTTGATCGCGATCGTGCCGCCCGGAACGTAATGCTCGGCGACTCTCGCAGGATCGCGGCTGCACCACGCCTCGGTGTAGCTGCACGCAAGGTCGTGTATGCGGCTCTGGTCGAGTGCCATCCAATGCCTCCTGTCGTGAGGAGCGCACCCTACGCGAGCGCGGCGGGGATACGCTCGAAGCATGGCGATCGCGTGCTCGACTCCGCATACTCAGTCCGATTCGACGCGACACTGCGCGAGCCACCGGGCAGGGCGCTGACGTGCCGGTCGGCTATCTGGTGACGACGACAGTCGTCGCCTGGTGCGCATTGACCGCACTGGCCGCACCGATGCCGAAGCAGTCGAGCCGGTCGAACCTTCGGTACTGGTCGTCCTTCCTCGTCGACGAGCTGCCGTTCATCGCCTTCTATTGGCTGCTCGCCTCCACATTGCTGGCCGCGAGCGAAGGCGACCTCGGCTCACCGGTCGGACGGATCGCGCTCGCAGTCGCCGGCGTCGCGACCCTCGGCCTTGGGCTGGTCGTGTGGCGAGCACTGCAAGCGCGGCCCGTGATCGAGCACGCCCTCGAAGACGCGGGGCTCCAGCCCCCTCCACCGCGACGGCTTTCGCTTCCGCCGATCCTGTTCGCACCGTTCTCAGTTCGTCGCCGCGACGTCGAGCGGGTGTCGAACATCAGCTACGGCGAGGCCGGAAGGTGGAACATGCTCGACGTCTACCGGCATCGCTCACGGCCCACGGGTTGTCCGACGCTCGTCCACCTGCACGGCGGTGCATTCCGCAGAGGACGGAAGAGCAAGGAGGCTCGTCTGCTCCTCTACCGGCTCGCGAGCAGAGGCTGGTTGTGCGTCAGCGCGAACTATCGGCTGAGCCCGGTCGCACGGTTTCCGGACCACCTCATCGACGCCAAGCGGGTGATTGCATGGGTGCGAGCCCACGGCGCCGAGTACGGCGCCGATCCGTCCGTCGTGCTCGTCGCTGGCAGCTCCGCCGGCGGCAACCTCGCTGCGACGGCCGCGCTCACTCCGAACGACGCCCGCTTCCAGCCCGGCTTCGAGCAGGCGGACACGTCGGTCACCGCCGCGGTCTCGCTCTACGGCTACTACGGCAGCTACCACTCCGGCGCAGACGCGATTTCCTCGGCACCGAGTGCCTACATCCATACGGAAGCGCCTCCGTTCTTCGTGGTGCACGGCGACCGGGACACATTGGTGATCGTCGAAGACGCGCGGGCCTTCGTCGACGAGCTGCGGGGCACATCCACGAGTCCGGTCGTCTACGCGGAGCTGCCCGGAGCGCAGCACACCTTCGACCTCTTCCGCTCGCCGCGTTTCGAGCGAGTCGTCGACGGGATCGAGACGTTTGCCGACTGGGCCAAGATGCGGACCGACACGCCGACGCGCTGAACCGGTCATGCTTGACGCGTGAGAGCGCGCGTCCTGATTCTCGGTGCAGGCTTCGGCGGTCTCGAGCTGGCCACGATCCTGTCGGACGCGCTCGGAGACGATGCCGACGCGTTGCTGATCGACAGGAGCGACGCGTTCGTCTTCGGGTACTCGAAGCTCGACGTGATGTTCGGCCGCATGACACTGGACGCGGCCAGGCTCCGATATCGCGAGATCTCCAAGCCCGGCGTGCGCTTCGTGCAGGAGACGATCGTGGAGATCGATCCGGAAGCACGACGAGTCACGACGAGCGGCGGCGCCTATGAGGCCGACCACCTCGTGATCGCGCTTGGCGCGGACTACGACTTCGAGGGGACTCCCGGCCTGATCGAAGGCGGGAACGAGTTCTACTCGGAAGAAGGTGCCCGACGATTGTCCGAGATCATCCCGACGTTCTCCGAAGGACAGATTGTGATCGGCGTGGTCGACGCGCCGTACAAGTGCCCACCGGCACCGAGCGAATGCGCGCTGCTCATGCACGACTACTTGAGCGCACGCGGTGTACGCGACGCCTGTCAGATCACGTACGTGCTTCCACTCGGCACGCCGGTGCCGCCTTCGCCTGAGACCTCGGCCGCGCTGCTGGAGGCGTTCGAGGAGCGGGGAATCACCTTCGTCCCGAGCCGTCGCGTCCAGGAGCTCGACCCGGGTCGCAGTCACGCGGCGCTCGACGACGGCCAGGAACTGCCGTTCGATCTCTTCCTCGGGGTGCCAAAGCACCGTGCGCCGGACGTGGTGATCGCCAGCGGCATGACCGAGAACGGCTACGTGCCTGTCGACTCGGCGACGCTGCAGACGCGCTATCCAGGCGTGTATGCGGTCGGCGACGTGGCCACTGCCGGCGTTCCGAAGGCCGGCGTCTTCGCCGAGGGTGCCGCCCGCGTCGTCGCGCAGAATGTGATCGCCGAGATCCAAGGCGGCGAGCGAGCCGGTCGTCATCTCGGTCAGGGGACGTGTTACATCGAGTTCGGAGGAGGCCGCGTCGGGAGCGTCGACATCGACTTCCTGTCAGGCCCGACGCACACCGGCGTCTACCACGCCCCTTCGGCCGACCTCGTCGCCGACAAGGCCAACTTCGGGTCGATCCGCCGCGCACGCTGGTTCGCCGCCTGACTCGCCCCAGCCCCCGACAGGAAAGATCAATCCTCATTGATGTATTGTCCGGCGGCCATGCGGCGATCGCCAGCCGAGGCACGTGATGCCCCGCCCGCCGTCTTCGAGCTCGCGGGGCATCGGTTGCGCTGGCGTCTCCTGTGCGAGCTGTCCAGGAGCGATCGCCGGGTTCGCGAGCTGACACACGCGGTCGGCGAGCCCCAACCCCTCGTCTCGTACCACCTCGGCAAGCTGCGGACGGCGGGAATCGTCTTTGCCCGGCGAAGCTCGTTCGACGGACGCGACAGCTACTACAGCCTCGACGTCGAGCGCTACGGGGAGCTGCTCGCTGCAGCAGGAGCGGAACTCCATCCCGCCCTTCGCCTGAGTCCCCTGCCGAGCGACACGACTCGATCGCGGTCGAGGCGGCCGCGCGTGCTCTTTCTCTGTACGGGCAACAGCGCTCGCTCGCAGATGGCCGAAGCGCTGCTCCGGGAGCTCTCCGACGGGCGCATCGACGTCGCGAGCGCCGGCAGTCGGCCGAAGCCTCGCCACCCGAACGCCGTGCGCGCGATGCGCGAACGTTCCCTCGACATCTCCCGTCAACGGTCGAAGCACATGGACGTGTTTCGCGGTCGGCGTTTCGACTACGTGGTCACCCTCTGCGATCGCGTGCGCGAAGTCTGCCCCGACTTCGGCGAAACGGCGACGACGATGCACTGGAGCATCCCCGACCCTGCATCCGAGCCGGGCAGCGACCGCGACACCTTCCCGGCGTTCGCCCGCACCGCCGTCGAGCTCGAGACGCGGATCCGCTTCCTACTCGACCGGATCGAGGACAACGCGACGGTCGACGCGGAGCGGTGACGGGATCGGACCGCATGAGGGCTGCGGCCGGCGTGCAGCCCGGCCTCATGACGGTGGCTCGGGAGTGGGCCCGGATCGGGTGTATCGGGTTCGGCGGCCCGCCCGCCCACATCGCGCTCCTGCGGCAGCTCTGCGTCGAGCGCCGCAGATGGCTGGACGCTCGCCAGTTCGAGGAGGCGATCGCGGCGTGCAACCTGCTCCCGGGCCCGGCCTCGACGCAGCTCGCGATCTTCTGCGCCTGGCGTCTGCGCGGCCGCGTTGGAGCCCTCCTGGGAGGCGTCTGTTTCATCGTCCCGGGGCTGATCCTCATCCTCGCGCTCGCGTCGCTCTTCCTCGCCGGCTCGCCACCGACCTGGGTGAAAGGGGCGGGAGCCGGAGCCGGAGCCGCGGTCGCGGCAGTCGCCGTCCAGGCCGGCTCGAACCTCGTGCCCGACAGCTGGCGCCGCACCGCGACCCGCGCCCGCTGGCTCGCCTACCTCGCCGCGGGCGCAGCGTCGGCTGCCACTGTCGGGCCCTGGCTCGTGCTCGTCCTGCTCGGTTGCGGCTTGTGCGAGCTCGCGGTCCAGCGCCTGTGTCGCGCGCGAAGCCAGCTCGCCGCGATGACGCCCCTGCCGCTGCTCGCCGTCGCGATGGGGTCCGGCGGCGGGCTGCTCGCGCTGTGCTGGGTCGCATTCAAGGTCGGCGCCCTCTCCTACGGGGGAGGTTTCGTGATCATCCCGCTCATGCAAGCGGACGCCGTCGACCATTACCACTGGATGACAGCGAGCCAGTTCCTCAATGCGGTGGCGCTCGGCCAGGTGACGCCCGGCCCGGTCGTCCAGACCGTCGCCGTCGTCGGCTATGCGGCCGCGGGCGTCGGCGGCGGCATCCTCGCTGCCCTGATCGCGTTCTCTCCCTCGTTCGCATTCATCCTCCTGGGAGCCACGCACTTCGACCGACTGCGCGCAAACGAAGACGCGAGAGCTTTTCTCAACGGCGCCGGTCCTGCGGCGATCGGCGCGATACTCGGAACCGCGGTTCCCCTCGCACGCGCGCTCTCTGAGCCGTGGCAGTACGGAGTCCTCGCAGGGGCCGCGGTCGTGCTCTTCGCCCTCCGGCGTGGCGTGGTCCTCACACTGCTCCTCGCGGCTGCGGCAGGCGCGGTCGTCGCGCTCTCGGGTGGGCCACTTCCGCACTAGGGCCGCGCACGATTCAGCGGCTCAGATGCGCTCGAACCACCGCGCCCGCTCGGGAGTCGGTTCCTCGTGGCGCTCCTCGACCCAGTACTCGCGCGCGCGCGATATCAGGCCTGCTTCCACCTCGTAGAACGACAGCGCATAGAACGGCCCGATGGTCGGGTGGGGCACGCGAATCTCCGAGACCACCGTGTTTCCGTCCGCGAGGATCTGGAGTACCTCGATCGACCAGCCCTCGGGATACTCGCGGTTGAACTCGACGAAGTTCTCCCGGCCTCGCAAGCGGACTCCATCGTGCGGCCATTCGAGCACGAAGTCCTCGGCGATGAGCTCGCCGACGCCGCTCCAGTCCCTGGCCTGAATCCGACTCCAGAGCTCGGAGACGATCGCTTCAGGGCTCACGGCCCCGATTATGAGCATCGGGTGCAGCGACGGCGGCCGCAAATCGCTGCCGCCGTCGTCGCTCAGCGGAGAGCTAGCCCCACTCGCTCTTGGACGTCGTGGTCGTCGCCTTCGGCGGAGGACTCGCGACCGCGTGCTTGACGAGCGCACCCTTGCTGTTCACGACGTACCACTTGGACTCGAAGCCCTGACCCTTTGTCTGCCCAGCCGCCTTGTCGCTGACGAAGAAGTACAGCGGATAGCCGGCGTAGGTGACCTGACGCATGTTGTGCTTGGCCTTGATCGTGCCGAGCATCGCAGCATTCGCGCCTGAGCCGGCGGTGGGCTTCGCCCCCGCCTTCACCAGGTACGGCGGCCAGAACTTGTTGCAGGTCGCGTTGCTGCTGCAGCGGTTGACGTGCTTGCTGTCGACCGTGTAGCGGTACAACGTCCTGCCACTGGAACTGACGAGGATCGTCCCGAACGTCTTGCTGTTGGCGGTCTTCACGGTGCCGCCGGTCGAGCGCATCGATCCGGTCGCCGCCATCGCGGCACCAACACCTGCGACCGCGATCAGCACGAGCGGCAATCCCCACCGGATCAACCGACCTCGCATGCGGTCTCCTTTCATTCGAGGTCTCATGCCGACGTCTACGCGGCGAGCCCGGAATCGGATTCGGAATCCGATGCGTTCCGTTCGGCCTAGACGTTAACGTGCCCGTCGACGCCACGCCCGGCCCTGCCACGCACGGGCCGGCGGCGGCGAACGATTTGTCGGGACGCTCGCTCTCGCCGTTGTTGTTCGTCGGGTTCGCCGCCGCGTCGATCGGCGGGCCACTCGCGCTGCTGTCGCTCCTTCCCGACGCAGCCGGCGACGCCGTCGACTCGGCCGGCCTGGTGGTCGTGGTCGGGCTCGCCCTGTTCGCCGCGCCACTCGGCATCTGGCTCGTCTACTCGGGCCGGATCGCAACCGCGGGCGGGCTCACGGCATTCGTCGACGAGGCCGCCGGGCGCCGAATCGCACTCGCGCAGGGCTGGATCTGGGCGTTCGCGTACTTCCTCTATCTGCCGTACACGGTCACCTTCGTCGTCTACGACGTGCTCGCACCCGTCTTTCCGGGCATCAAGCCCTACCGCGGTGCACTGGAGCTGATCCTCCCGATCGCGATCGTGCTCGTTGCGCTTTCGCCGGTCCGCCTCGTCCTGATCGGGATCGGAGCGCTCGCAGTCGCGCAGCTTGCACTGCTGCTCGTCGTCGGCGCACTCGAGTACGGCCACGCGAGCACCACCGTCTCCGCTTCCGGTGTGGGGGGAACCGGGCGCGCCGCAGCCGCGACGGCGCTGCTGTTCGTGTGCGCGAGCCTGCCGCTCTACCTCGGCGCCGAGGTCAGAGGCGGATCGCCGACGATCCGCCGCGGCCTGCTCGTCGCGGTCGGCGTCGTCGGCGCGGCCTTCCTGTTTGCGGCGATCCCGCTCGGGTCGGTCCCGGACTCCCTTCGTGACGCCCCGGTCCCCGCGGTCGCGATCGCGGAGGCCTACGGAAGCCGCGGTCTCGGCGTCGCTGTCGGCATCCTGACGGCCGTGAGCTCGCTCGTCCTGATCGTCGCGGAGTACCTCGCGCTCGCACGGCTGCTCCACTGGCTTCACGGCCCACCCGTCCGCGAGCTGATCAAGTGGATCGCGATCCCGTTCGTGCTCGCAGACGTCGTCTCGCTCATCGACCCGGACCGCTTCTACGACGACCTGATCAAGCCGTCGCTTGCGGCGCTCTACGTCTCGCAGCTCGTCGTGTTCGTCGTGTTCCCGCGCTTCCGGCGAGGCGCGCTCCCGCTCGCAGCGGCCACGGTGGCCTCCGGTCTCTTCGTGTGGGGGATGTACGCGCTGTTCTCGTCCGGGGCCGCGAGCTGATTCTCGGACGTCGCGCCCGGATCGTCGTCCGCGGAACGGACGGACCACGCGGGCTCGAACATCTGGTACGTCGCGCGCCCGAGCAGGATGCCTCGGGAGCGTTCGGTGACCGCGCCGATCGCCTCGCCCATCCTCGGGTCGGATTCGTGGTCGACCGTCCACGTCGGCGCGTCGATCACGCCGTCGAGCGTCATGAACTCGTGAACGTGTATCTCGCCCATCTGGCCACCCCGCGTCTCGCCGGTCGGTGTCGTATAGACGCTGGAAGTGTCGCGAACTCATCGATGAATTTGCGGAGGCTCCCCGGTCAGACCCTAGGATGACCGTCGTGGAAGCGTCGACCGCCGAGCTCGAAGGCGCAGTCGAGCAGTACCGCAGCGAGCTCGTCGGCTACTGCTACCGGATGCTGGGCTCGCCGTTCGAGGCCGAGGATGCGGTGCAGGAGGCGCTCGTCCGGGCCTGGCGCGGCGTCCATCGCTTCGAGGGGCGCGCCGCGCTGCGCTCGTGGCTCTACAGGATCGCGACGAACGTCTGCCTCGACATGCTCGGAAGCCGCGAACGGCGAGTGCGACCCGTCGACCTCGGTCCGGCGCAGGAGCCCGTCTTCGAGAATCTGCACGAGCGTGCCGAGGCGACGTGGATCCTGCCGGCGCCCGACCCCGCGGACGTCGCAGTCTCGCGCGACACGATCAGGCTCGCGTTCGTCGCCGCCCTCCAGCAGCTGCCCCCGAAGCAGCGGGCGGCGCTCATCCTGTGCGAGGTGCTTCAGTGGCGGGCGTCGGAAGTCGCCGAGCTGCTCGAAAGCTCGGTCGCGTCGGTCAACAGCGCGCTCCAGCGCGCGCGGTCGACCCTCTCGTCGTCCGAGCTCCCCGCGCGTGACACGACGTACGACGAGGAGCTGCTCGCGCGCTATGTCGCCGCCTTCGAGGCGTACGACCTCGACGCGCTCGCATCGGTCATCCGAGAGGACGCGAGCCAGTCGATGCCGCCCTACGACATGTGGCTCGAAGGCCGCGACGACATGTTCGCGTGGTGGGTGGGACCGGGAATCGGGTGTCGTGACTCACGCGTTCTTCCCGCGGGTCGCGCGAACGGTTTCCCCGCGTACGGGCAGTACAAACCAGGACCCGACGGCGGCCACGAGCCGTGGGCGCTACAGGTGGTCGAGCTCGCCGGCGGCAAGGTTGCGGAGATCACGTTCTTCCTCGACACGGAGCGCCTCTTCCCAATCTTTGGGCTGCCGCTCGACCTCGGCGCGTAGGGCATCCTCGAGCCCGACGAAGGCGATCAGCAGCTCGAGATCGCGCGAGACGCCTCCGAACGCGAGCTCGACTCCGGCCCGGCGTGCCTCAAGCGCCGATCGTGCCAGCGCGCCGACGATGGTGATTGTGGAGCGCACTTCGATTTCGACCCTTCGAAAGCGCCCAGATCATCGGGGCACCGATGAGTTTTCGGTCCGGTGGATGTCGAAAGCAAGGAAACCGACGGCCAAAGGAGGCCTACGATGTCGAAGGTGCAGTCCAAGCTCAGCCTGACGCGAGTCGGTCGCGTCTGCGTGACCGTCGCCGATACCGACCGCGCGATCGACTTCTACGTCGACACGCTCGGCTTCGAGAAGACCGTCGACACGCCGATGGGTGAGGGAATGCGCTGGGTCGAGGTCGCGCTGCCCGGTACCGAGACGACGATCGCGCTCGCACCGCCGCCGCCCGGCCAGTCCGCCGGAGGCGGCCAGACCGGGATCTGCCTCGACACCACCGACGTCGACGCCGATCACACCGCGCTGAAGGCGTCGCACGTCGACGTCGACGAGGAGATCAGCCGCCACGGCGGGCCGGTGCCGCCGATGTTCTGGCTGCGCGACCCCGACGGCAACTCGCTGATCGTCGTCCAACCGAGCTAGCGCCGCTCAGCTCACGCCATTGCGGCCGCCGGGTGGATGACAATCGACCCGTGAGTCGTCGCGACACCGCCCAGGCGGCCTTGGCCGTCGGCGCGCTCGGCGTCGTCTTCGGCGACATCGGGACGAGCCCGCTCTACACGGTTCAGACGGCGTTCAACCCCAACGATCCGCACCCGGTCCCCGCGACGACGGAGGCGATCTTCGGCGTGATCTCGCTGATCTTCTGGTCGGTCACGGTGATCGTCACCGTCACCTACGTCCTCCTCGTCATGCGTGCCGACAACGACGGCGAGGGAGGGATCCTGGCCCTGATCACGCTGATCCGGCGACGCGGTGTTCGCGGCGGCCGCCGGACGAAGCTGGCGCTCGCTGCGCTCGGCGTCTTCGGCGCCTCACTCTTCTTCGGCGACAGCATGATCACGCCGGCGATCTCCGTGCTCTCGGCCGTCGAGGGGGTCAAGGTCGCGGCGCCATCCGTCAGCGACCTCGTCGTGCCGATCACGGCAGCGATCATCGTCGGCCTCTTCCTCGTCCAGCGTTTCGGCACCGGCGCCGTCGGCCGGTTGTTCGGCCCGGTGATGGCTCTCTGGTTCTCGGCCATCGGCGCGTTCGGCGTGCACGGCATCGTGGACGACCCTGGGATCCTGAAGGCGCTGTCACCGAGCTACGCGCTCGGCTTCCTGTTCGGGCACTTCTCGGTCGCGTTCTTCTCACTCGCCGCGGTCGTGCTTGCCGTGACGGGAGCCGAGGCGCTGTACGCGGACATGGGCCACTTCGGCAGAAGGCCGATCACGCGCATCTGGCTTCTGCTCGTCTTTCCCGCCTGCATCCTCAGCTACATGGGACAGGGCGCCTTGATCCTCGACGACCCGAGCGGCGGTATCCGCAGTCCCTTCTTCCTGCTCGTCCCCGAATGGGGACGGCTGCCGATGGTGTTCCTCGCCGCCGCCGCCACCGTGATCGCCTCGCAGGCCGTCATCACGGGCGCCTTCTCCGTCACGCAGCAAGCTGCGCGACTCGGCTACCTCCCGCGCCTGCGGATCGCGCACACCTCGCAGGAGCGCGTCGGTCAGATCTACGTGCCGTGGATCAACTGGGCGCTGATGATCGCGGTGCTCGCGCTCGTCGTCACCTTCAAGAGCTCGACCGCGCTTGCATACGCCTTCGGCATGGCGGTCACCGGCACGATCACGATCACGACACTCCTTTTCTTCTACATCGTCCGCAACCACTGGCGACAGCCGCTCTGGGTCGTCGTGATCGGCGGCGGCGTATTGCTGAGCATCGACCTGCTCTTCTTCGCCGCCAACCTGACGAAGCTCGTGCACGGCGCATGGCTCCCGCTCCTGATCGCCATGGTCGCGTTCACCGTGTTGACGACATGGCAGCGCGGGCGCGAGCTCGTGACGACCAAGCGAGAGGACGAGGAGGGGCCGCTTCGCGCGTTCGTCGACCAACTGCACGCGCTGAAACCGCCGCTGCAGCGTGTGCCCGGCACCGCGATCTTCCTCAACCGCGGCAAGAAGACTGCCCCGCTCGCGATGCGCGCGAACGTGGAGCACAACCACATCCTCCACGAGCACGTCGTGATCCTGTCGATCGAGACGCGGCCCGTTCCACACGTGCCGGAGGCGAAACGGCTCGTTATCGACGACCTCGGCTACCGGGACGACGGCATCACGCACGTCGCGGCTCGTTTCGGGTACATGGACACGCCCGACGTCCCGGGCCTCTTGCCGCTCATCTGCGAGGCCGACATCGAGAGCCCGCTCGACGAGTCCGACGTCTCGTACTTCCTCTCGACGATCGACCTCCACCGCGGCGACGCACCCGGCATGAGTCGCTGGCGCAAGCAGCTCTTCCTCGCCACGGCGCGCATCACGGCCGACGCCGCCGAGTACTTCAACCTCCCGCGCGACCGGACGGTGATCATGGGCTCGCGGATCGAGGTCTGAGCTCACGCGGCAGGGCGAGCGACGGTTGGGCCTTGTGTCGACCGCGACGGTGTCCTACCGTCAGGGCCCTGCACGTCGCTGAGTTTCGCATCCTCGGCCCGGTGGAGGTCCTGCGCGAAGGACGTCCGCTGGCGCTCGGTGCGCCGAAGCAGCGGACGCTGCTGGCACTGCTGCTCCTGAACGCGAACGAGGTCGTCTCGCGAGAGCGGGCGATCGACTGCGTCTGGGGAGAGTCGCCGCCGGAGCGCGCGGTCAACGCCCTCCAGGTCTACGTCCACGGCCTCCGCAAGGCCGTCGGCGCGGAGCGGATCGCAACGAGCGGCTCCGGCTATGTC
The DNA here is from genome assembly GCA_035623685.1 of Gaiellaceae bacterium. Taxonomy (GTDB): domain Bacteria; phylum Actinomycetota; class Thermoleophilia; order Gaiellales; family Gaiellaceae; genus 3-1-20CM-4-69-9. The sequence goes on along the minus strand of DASPSY010000026.1, from coordinate 29,934 downwards.
CTGCGTCTCCAGGCGCACGAGTTCGACCTGCCTCGCTTCCAGCAGCTCGTCGAAGAAGGCCGTGAAGCGCTCGAGGCGGGAAGCGCGCAGGAGGCGGAGGAGACGCTGCGCCGATCGCTCTCGCTCTGGCGCGGGGAACCGCTCGCCGACCTGCCGTGGGGCTCGCAGCTCGACGCCGACCGCGAACGCCTGGTCGAGCGGCGCCTCGAGGCGACCGAGCTGCTGATCGACGCCGAGCTCGCGCTCGACAACCATGCAACGGCGCTCGCCGAGCTCGAGACGCTCGTCCGCCTCCACCCGTTTCGCGAAGGCCTCTACCGCCAGCAGATGCTCGCGCTCTATCGCGCCGACCGGCAGGCCGACGCACTCGCGGTGTTCCAGTCCGCGAGGCGAGTCCTCGCCGACGAACTGGGCATCGATCCGAGCCCGGGGCTGCGCGAGCTCGAGCGGGCGATCCTCCGCCACGATCCGTCGCTGCGTGTCATGCCGACGACGGGCGTGCTGCGGCTTCCTCGGCCGCCCACGCGCCTGATCGGAAGGCAGCTCGAGGTCGCGGCGATCTGCGCGCAGCTGCAGGAGTTCGACTGTCGTCTGCTGACGCTGACCGGCCCGGGTGGAATCGGCAAGACGCGCCTCGCGATCGCCGCGGCCTCTGAGCTCGGTCCGGCCCTTGCGGACGGCGCGGTGTTCGTCGAACTCGCACCGATCCACGATCCGGCGCTCGTGCCCTCGACCATCGCCGCGGCGCTGGAGCTCGCAGAACAGCCGCGCAAGGCGACGGTCGACGCGCTCGCCGAGCAGCTCCAGCACCGCGATGCGCTCGTCGTGCTCGACAACTTCGAGCGGGTGCTCGCCGCCGCTCCGCTCGTCGCCGAGCTGCTCGCGCGAACGTCGCGCCTCCGCGTCCTCGCGACGAGCCGGGTGCCGCTGCACGTCAGCGGCGAGCAGGAGTACCCGGTTCCGCCGCTACCGCTGCCGGCGACCACGAGCGCCGCCGACGTGCTCAGAGCGGACGCGGTCAAGTTCTTCGCCGAACGTGTGCGACGCGTCGATCCCGGCTTCGCCGTCGACGAGTCGAACGCGGTGGACGTGGCTGAGATCTGCCATCGGCTGGAAGGGATGCCGTTGGCGCTGGAGCTCGCGGCGCCGCGAATGAACGTCCTCTCCCCGGCAGCGTTGCTCGCGCGGCTCGAGCGGCAACTCGACATCCTCGCGGACGGGCCTGTCGATCTCCCCGAGCGACACCAGACGTTGCGCGCGACGCTCGACTGGAGCTACGCGCTCCTCTCCGATGAGGAGCGTCGATTGCTTGCCCGGCTCGCGGTCTTCGTCGGTGGCTGGACGCTCGACTCGGCAGAGGCCGTCTGTGGGGAGCGTCTCGACGTCGTCTCCGCAATGGCGGGACTCCTCGACGCCAGCCTGCTGCGCCGGCAGCAACGCCGCGTCGGCGACGTGCGCTTCCGGATGCTGACGACGGTGCGCGAGTACGCGCTCGGCCTGCTCGCGGCATCCGGCGAAGAGCGCGAGCTTCGACAGAGGCACGCACTGTTCTTCCTCGACCTCGCTGAGCGCGCGGACCAGGGGGCGAGGTCGGCGGGCGGCGCTGGCGAGCTCGAACAGCTCGAGGTCGAGCACGACAACCTCCGCGCAGCGCTCGGCTGGCTGCACGACGCAGGCGAGGCGGAGCTGGAGCTGCGGCTCACGAACGCGCTCTCACGCTTCTGGTGGCTGCGAGGTCACACCCGGGAGGCTCGCCGCTGGCTGGCGGCTGCGCTCGAACGCGCCGACGACCAGCCCCGCCGACTACGCGCGGAGACGCTGCGCCGGGCGGCCGTTCTCGCCGGTGTCCAGGGCGACCACGAAGTCGCGCGCAGCCTGGCCGAGCAGAGCCGCGCGCTCTACGAGGAGGAAGGCGACGTGCACGGCGTCGCGCTGTCGGTCAGCAGCATCGCGGAGTCACTCCTCCACGGCGGCGACTACGAGGAGGCCGGGCGGTCGTACGAGCACGCGCGGTCGCTCTTCCGCGAGCTCGGCGACGACTGGGACGTCGCGGCCGCGACCGTCAACCTCGCCTACGTCGCGCTCGGCGAGGACGACCCCGATCGCGCGGCGATGCTCGCCGAGGAGGGGCTCGTCTACTTCCGCGACTTCGGCGACCCGCAGAGCACGGCGACTGCGATCTACGTTCTTGGCGCCGCCGCAGTGGCGAAGGGCGAGGAGTCCGATGCTCGCAGCTACCTCGAGGACAGCCTGCGGCTGTTCGCAGACGTCGGCGACCGGGAAGGCGCAGCAGAGTGCCTGCACGCTCTCGCCGCCACGCTCGCGGTGACCGAGCCGAGCATCGCGGCGGAGCTGACCGGCGCCGCGGAAACACTCCGCGAGGACGCGGGATCCGCGCTCGCGCAGTTCCAGCTACGGTGGCGGGACGCGACCGTCGACACACTGCGACGGTCGATCGGCGACGACGCCTACTCGGCCGCGTTCGAACGGGGACGCGAGCTCGAGCTCGACGCCGCGGTGGAGCGCGCGGCCGCGGCGCGACCGATCGAAGAGCTCCGATCGGGGGGCGAATGAGCGCGACGCCACTCTCCGACCAAGAGCTCTGGCGGATCGATGCGTACTGGCGGGCGGCGAACTACCTCTCCGTCGGGCAGATCTACCTGCTCGACAACCCACTGCTCCAGGCCGCGCTCGAGCCGGAGCAGATCAAGCCGCGTCTCCTCGGCCACTTCGGCACCACCCCGGGCCTCAATTTCGTCTATGCGCACCTGAACCGCGCGATCAGGGCGCGCGACCTCTCGATGATCTACGTCACCGGACCCGGCCACGGCGGACCGGGGCTCGTCGCCAACGCATACCTCGAGGGGACGTACTCGGAGATCTATCCGCACGTGAGCGAGGACCACGAGGGGATGCGGGAGCTCTTCCGTCAGTTCTCGTTCCCGGGCGGGATCCCCTCACACGTAGCTCCGGAGACGCCCGGCTCCATCCACGAAGGCGGCGAGCTCGGCTATGCGCTCTCCCACGCCTTCGGAGCCGCGTTCGACAATCCGGATCTGATCGTCGTCTCCGTCGTCGGCGACGGCGAGGCCGAAACAGGCCCGCTTGCGACGAGCTGGCACTCCAACAAGTTCCTCGATGCACAGACCGACGGTGCGGTACTGCCGGTCTTGCATCTGAACGAGTACAAGATCGCCAACCCGACGGTGCTGGCACGGATCCCGGAGCACGAACTGCGCGCGCTCTTCGAAGGCTACGGGTGGCGGCCGTTGTTCGTGACGAGCGAGCTCGACGAGCCCGTGTCCGACGCACACCAGCGCTTCGCGGAGACGCTCGACGAAGCGCTGGACGACATCCAGGCGATCCAGCAGTCGACACGAGCGGGTCGGGTGGGCGAGCGACCGACGTGGCCGATGGTCGTCCTGCGGACGCCGAAGGGATGGACCGGCCCGCGCGAGGTCGACGGGCTGCAAGTCGAAGGCACCTGGCGCGCGCACCAGGTTCCGGTAATCAGACCGCGCGAGGACTCGGGACACCGAGCGGTTCTCGAACGCTGGCTGCGCAGCTACCGGCCCGAGGAGCTCTTCGACAGCTCGGGGAGGTTGCTCTCCGAGCTCCGCGCGCTCGCGCCGACCGGAGAGCGGCGCATGAGTGCGAATCCGCACGCCAACGGCGGCGTGGTTCTGCGGGAACTTTCTCTGCCCGACTTCCGCGATTACGCAGTCGAGGTCCCCAAGCCGGCGACGACGCTCAGCGAGTCGACACGCGTCCTCGGCGGGTTCCTGCGCGATGTGATCGCGCGCAACCCGACGACGTTCCGCCTCATGGGACCCGACGAGACGGCGTCCAACCGTCTCGGCGACGTCTTCGACGTCACCGACCGCGCATGGGACGCGCAGATCGACCCGCGCGACGAGCACCTCGCGCCGGACGGCCGCGTGATGGAGGTGCTGTCGGAACATCAGTGCCAGGGCTGGCTCGAGGGCTACCTCCTCACCGGGCGGCACGGCCTGTTCAACTGCTACGAGGCGTTCATCCACATCGTGGATTCGATGTTCAACCAGCACGCCAAGTGGTTGAAGAGCACCCGTGCGATTTCCTGGCGACTGCCGATCGCATCACTCAACTACCTGCTCAGCTCGCACGTCTGGCGCCAGGACCACAACGGCTTCTCACACCAGGATCCCGGCTTCATCGATCACGTCGTCAACAAGAAGGCGGAGATCATCCGCGTCTACCTGCCGCCCGATGCGAACTGCCTGCTCTCGGTCGCCGATCACTGCCTGCGGTCGCGTCAATACGTCAACGTGATCGTCGCCGGGAAACAACCGTCGCTGAACTACTTGCCGATGGACGACGCGGTCGTGCACTGCGCGCGCGGCATCGGCATCTGGGAGTGGGCGTCGAATGATGACGGCGGCGAGCCCGACGTCGTGATGGCGTGCTGCGGCGACGTTCCGACACTCGAGACGCTGGCGGCGGTCGCGATCCTCCGAGCGGAGCTGCCCGACCTGCGAGTGCGCGTGGTCAACGTCGTGGACTTGATGCGCCTGCAGCCGAGCACCGAGCACCCACACGGCCTATCCGACGCCGAGTTCGACTCGCTCTTCACGCACTCGAAGCCGGTTATGTTCGCCTATCACGGCTACCCGTGGCTGATCCACCGCCTCTCCTACCGGCGCACGAATCACGCGAATCTGCACGTGCGCGGCTACAAGGAGGAGGGCACGACGACTACACCGTTCGACATGGTCATGCTCAACGACCTCGATCGCTTCCATCTGGTGATCGACGTCATCGACCGCGTCCCAGGTCTTTCCGACAACGCCGCGCACTTGCGTCAGCAGATGGAGGAGCGTCGCATCGCCGCACGCGCCTACACACGGGAGCACGGAGACGACCTCCCGGAAGTCCGGGACTGGACGTGGCCGGGTTGAGCGACATCGCTGTCGTCAACGCCGGCTCCACGAGCCTGAAGCTCAGTGTCGTCGGTGCCGACGACACGTCATCGCCGATTGCGTCGCTCGAGGAGATACCGCCCGTCCGGGCGATCGCGCATCGGATCGTGCACGGCGGTGACCGCTTCCACGAGCCGACGCTCGTCGACGGAGAAGTCGTCTCGGAGCTTCACGAGCTCGTCGAGCTCGCACCGCTGCACATGACGCCGGCCCTCGACGCGCTCGAGCGAGCACGACGCCTGCGCGCGGACTCTCCGCATGTCGCCGTCTTCGATACGGCGTTCCACCGGACGATGCCGGAACGCGCGACCACGTACGCGCTGCCGGAGCGGTTCAGAGCCGGCGGCATTCGCCGCTATGGCTTCCACGGCATGTCCGTCGCCTGGGCTGCCGAGCAGGTGCAGGCGCCGCGCCTCGTCGTCTGCCACCTCGGAGGCGGCTGCTCCGTCACCGCGGTACGGGACGGCCGGTCCGTCGACACGACGATGGGCTTTACCCCCCTCGAAGGAGTACCGATGGGGACGCGAGCCGGCAGCTTCGACCCCGGCGCGATCCTCTACCTCCTGCGCCACGGAGTCACTGTCGCCGAGCTCGACGACGCGCTGGAGCACGAGTCGGGCCTCGTCGGCCTTGCCGGGACCGCCGACGTCGACGAGCTCATCCGTTCCGAGGCGCCCGCAGCGCAACTCGCACTCGAGATCTTCGCCTACCGCGTCGCACAAGCGGTTGCCGCGATGGCCACGGCTCTCGCAGGAATCGACGTGCTCGCCTTCACCGGCGGCATCGGTGAGCATGCCACCCCGGTCCGCGATCGCATCCTCGACCACCTTTTGTTTCTCGGGCCCTTCACGACCCGTGTGATCGAGGCGCGCGAGGACGTCGTCGCCGCGCGTGCGACGCGCGGGCTCCTCGACCACGTGCCCTAGTCAAGGCGCGGCCGAGAACGGCGCTCTCCCGGCGAGTGCGACGCCGGTCGACCGGACGTGCGTCGAGGTCGGCGTCGCCGAGTGCGACGCGACGGTCTGCACCCTCTGGTCGGACCCGGTCGGCGACGGAAAGCTCAAAGCGGCCGCGGCACCAGCGAGCAACGTGGCGATGAAGAGCGCGATGGTCCTGATCATTGTTCTGCCCTCCTCGAGTTCGGTGTCATGGAGGCGAGGGTAGAAACGCGGCGCGCGACCGTCGTCGGGCCTTTCCCTGAGGCACGCGAAAATCAGGGAAATCCAGGACGAATGGTCGGTCGACGTATGGGACGATGCGGTCGTGCCGACCACCGCGCTCATCGTCGACGACCACCCGAGCTTCCGGCGCTTCGCCCGCAGGCTCCTCGAGGCCGCGGACTACGTCGTCGTCGGCGACGCGGAAGACGGCGCAGCCGCGATCGCGTCGGTCCGCGCCCTTCGTCCGGATGTCGTCCTGCTCGACGTCCTGCTTCCCGACATGACCGGCCTCGACGTCGCGAAGGAGCTCGCCGTCCTCTCCGAGCGTCCGCTCGTCGTGCTCACGTCGAGCCGCACCGCATCGGATCTCGGCTCCCTCGTTCGCACCGACGACGCGAGCGGGTTCATCGCCAAGCGTGACCTCACCGTGGCCGCCCTCGCGGGGCTCGTGGGAGGAACGTGAGAGCCGTTCGCCTACTCGTGTGGGCCGCCGGCGGTGCGCTGTGCGCCGGAATGACGCTCGCACTCGGTCCGGTCGACCAGCCGGACGTGATCAAGCACCGTGCCGTCGTCTACTTCACGCTGTCGTTCATCGCGATCACGATCGGCGTGATCGTCTGGGACCGGCGGCCCGACAGTCGCACCGGTCTGCTCCTGACGGCGCTTCCGTTCGTCGAGGTTATCTCCGACGGAAAGTGGATCTTCTGGAACCACGCGTTTCCCGTCACGCTCGCGCTCGCGTGCACCGTCTTGTACGTGCCGTTGTTCGCGCACCTGGTGCTCTCGTATCCGACGGGTCGACTCACGACGCGGCTCGACCGCTCCTTCGTTCTCTTCACGTACGGCTTCGCAGCCGTCTATGCACTTCCGTATCTCCTCTTCTTCGACACGCGCGCTCCGCACGATCGATTCGTCTACGAGTGCTTCGACTGCGCGCTCCCCGTCACGCACGTCGCCTCGCACGACATCAACGGGCTCACAGACGCACTCGACTGGACGCTCCTGCCTCTGGCGTTGGTCTTCCTCGCGCTGCTCGGACGCAAGCTCGTGCGTGCGAGCCCGGGTGGCCGACGTGTCGTCCTGCCGCTCTCGATTGCAGCCTTCCTCGCCGTCGCGCAGTTCATCGCGCACATCGCGCTCAACGGCTCACCGGACACCACGTGGAAGGACACCTCGTGGTTCTGGATCAACTCGCTCGTCGTGATCGGGATCCCGGTGTCGCTCGGGCTCGGCCTGCTCTGGGGACGTACCGCGCGCTCCGCCGTCGCCGACCTCGTCGTTGACCTCGAGCGGACGCCTCCCGTCGGTGTGCGCGATGCGCTCGCCCGCACGCTCCGCGACCCGTCCCTCGAACTCGCGCTCTGGCTCCCCGACCGCGGAACGTACGTCGACAGCCACGGTCGACCGCTCGAGCTGCCGACGCCGGGCCCGGAGCGTGCGGTCACGGTCATCGGCGAGGCCGAGGCGCCGCTCGCCGCATTCGTGCACGACCCTGCCCTGCTCGAGCGACCGGGCCTGCTCGAGGCAGCAGCAGCGGCCGCGCGGCTTGCTCTCGAGAACGAGCGGCTCCAGGCAGAGCTCCGTGCGCAGCTCGCAGAGCTGCGCGCCTCCCGCGCGCGCATCGTGCAGGCCGGTGACGAGGAACGACGCCGTCTCGAACGGAACCTCCACGACGGCGCGCAGCAGCGCCTGCTCGGTCTGGGGCTCGCGCTCCAGCTCGTGCGTGTCGAGCTGGGACCGCACGCGAACGGAGCGTCCGAGCTCCTCACCGAAGCCGAGGAGGAGCTGCGGGCCGCGCTCGACGACCTACGCGACCTGGCCCGAGGCATCCACCCGTCGATCCTCACCGACCAGGGCCTTGCGGCAGCGCTGCGCTCACTGGCGGAGCGCTCGACCGTGCCGGTGTCGATCGGCGCGGTCACGGAGGATCGACTCGGAGACCCGATCGAGGCGGCCGCGTACTTCATCGTCTCGGAGTCGCTGGCGAATGTCGCGAAGCACGCGCACGCCACGACGATCCGCGTCAGCGTCACACGCCGGGACGAGAACGCGGTCGTCGACATCGACGACAACGGCGTCGGTGGGGCCGACCCCGCGTGCGGATCCGGATTGCGCGGTCTCTCGGACCGGGTGCAGGCGCTCGACGGGACGCTCCGGGTCGAGAGCCCCTCCGGCGGCGGAACGCACATCCACGCGGAGATCCCATGCGGGTCGTGATCGCGGACGACTCGGTCCTACTGCGAGAAGGAGTTTCGCGCCTGCTCGATGACGAGCAGTTCGACGTGGTCGCGAAGGTGTCGTCACCCGACGAGCTGCTGCGGTGCGTTGCGACCGAGACTCCGGACGTCGCCGTGGTCGACATCCGCATGCCGCCGACGCACACGGACGAGGGTCTCGTCGCAGCGGAGACGATTCGCGGCCGCTGGCCGCGCGTCGGCGTCCTCGTCCTCTCGCAGTACACCGATACCGACTACGCACTGCGGCTGCTCGACGGGGGGGAAGAGCGGTGCGGTTACCTGTTGAAGGACCGCGTCCTCGACTCGGGCCAGCTCGCCGACGCAGTTCAGCGCGTCGGCGACGGCGAGGTCGTCGTCGATCCGGAGCTCGTCGCGCGGCTGGTCGGCCGCTTGCGTCCCGAGTCTCCTCTGGACGAGCTCACGCCGCGTGAGCACGAGGTGCTCGCGCTGATGGCCGAAGGACTGACGGACCGCGGCATCGGCGAGCGCCTGTTCGTCACGCCGAAGACCGTCGAGACGCACGTCCGGCACATCTTCCTCAAGCTCCGGCTGCCGGAGTCCTCGAGCGACAACAGACGCGTTCGCGCCGTCCTCACGTATCTGCGCAACTGAGGCTACCGCGAGGCGAACGTCACCGCGGCAGCCTGGTCGAGGACGTCCTGGCCGAGCAGATGCGGGGCCGCGTCCGCCGTGCTCACTCGCCGGTCAGGTCTCGGCGGCCAAACGCGTAGACGCCCACCGCGGCCGTAAAGGCGGCGATTGCGATCATCGCGAGGGCGCCTCCTCCCCGAAACGATTGCGCCGGAACGAGGCCGACGTGTTGGAACGGCGTCGCGTTGAGGAGCCAGTGCGGCGCGCCAAGGAGCGAGCCGAAGAGCTCCCAGACGAAGGCGAGCGTCACGAGACCGTATGCGATGCCGGTGCTCGCCCGCGGCAGGAGCGCGAATGCCAGCGTCGCGACGCCGAGGAACAGGAAGGCGGTCGGCAGGCAGTTCACGCCGGCTTCGAGGAGGCGTGCCAACGAGATGTGCGCGTGCTGGCTCGCGGAGCCTGCCCAGGCAAGGAGCGCCGCCGTCAGGGAGAGTGCCGCAGCACCGCCGGCCGCGAGCCCCAGACGACTGATCAGCCATCGCGAGCGGCCGACCGGATAGGCAAACAGCGTCTCGAGCTGCTGGTCGGCCTCTTCGCGCCGGACGGCGGCAAGCTGGGCGCAGGCGTAGAGGCTGATCGCGAGCACGAAGAGCAGGAAGTAGAAGCCGAGCGCGCCCGCAGGCGTCGTGATCGTCGCGCCGCCGAGTTTGTGCAGCTGCGCCCGCAGGTTCGCCGAGATGTTCGCCGCCGTAAAGCTCGTCGACAGGACGCCGATGACCGCAGCGAACAGACCGATGCCGGCGAGCCAGACGATCGTGCTGCCGCGGCTCAGGCGGAAGGCGAGCGCAGCGGGCGAGGAGAGCAGGCGCAGGTCCGGCTGCGCGGTGTCCCGTCCCCGCAGGACACCGGTTCCGACGTCGCGGCGCGCGGCGATGACTGCGGCGACAAAGAGGAGCCCGGCGGTGGCCACGAGTGGCAAGACGAGCACTCCCGGTCGCGGTCCGGCAAACGCGCGTAGCTCCTCGCTCCAGCCGAACGGAGTGGCCCACCGCAACCAGCCGACGTTCCGACCGATGTCGGCGATGACGCGCAGGAGGAAGCACAGGGCGAGCACCGCGGTCGCGAGCTCGAGCGCGAGCCGGCGATTCGGCGCGAGTTGGCACGCGACAGCGCCGACGCCGATGAAGACGAACGCCGGCGAGATCGTGACCAAGGCCAGGTAGGCCGAGCCTCCGACCGGGAGCCGCGCCGCGACGAGCCCGACGAAGATCGCGAGCCACATCAAGATGCCGAGGACGGCAATGGCCCCGACGGCGGCCACGTAGGCGTCGATGCGGCTGACTGCGCCTGCGAGCACGAGCTCCTGACGTCCCGTGTCCTCCTCCCCGCGCAGCGCGCGCACGGCGGCGATCAGCCCCCAGACCGCAGCGACGATCGCCGCGAAGCCGCCGAAGCGCCATGCGGTGAAGCCTCCGACCGTGAGCAGATCGTGCGGCGCGCCGTAGAAGAGCTCGACCGCCTTGTTGGTGCCAAAGCTACGCGCGAAGGCAAGTCGCTCGCGAAGAGTCGGGTACGTGTGGCGATACCCGACCGGGTTCACGAACGCGAAGAGGCAGAAGAACACCGCGAAGCAGCCGTCGCGGATGCGCGCGTCGGCAAGCGTTCGCCGTGCGATCGCCTCAACCTGCGTCACGGCCGTCGGAGGTGTCGTAATGGTGGAGGAAGATCTCCTCGAGCGAGGGCTCGCGGCTCGTCAGGCTCGCGATCGGGTGGCGGCCGAGCTCCTCGAGCAGGAGCTGAGGACTGCCGCTGACCTCGAAGCGAAGACTGCTCGGGCCGGTCTGCTCGACCGTGACGCCCGGCGGCGGGTCGATGTTCGGCGCGGGTCCAGCAAGAACGACGTCCACCGTCTGCGCAGAGAGATGTCGGAGCTCGGCCAGTGTGCCTTCGTCGACAAGGCGGCCTCTGCGGAGAATCCCGACGCGGTCGCAGACCGCCTCGACCTCGCTCAGGATGTGCGAGGAGAGAAAGATCGTCTGCCCACGCTCCTTCGCCTCGAGCACCGTCTTGCGAAACGCGACCTCCATCAGTGGGTCGAGGCCGGCCGTCGGCTCGTCGAGAATGAGCAGGTCGGCGCGGCTTGCGAAGGCGGCGACGAGTTGCACCTTCTGCCGGTTCCCTTTGGAGAGGGCACGGATCCTCTTGTCCGTGTCGAGCTGGAAACGGTCGACGAGCACGTCTCGGTACACGCTGTCGGTCGACCCGTGCAGCCGCGCGAGATACGCGAACGTCTCGGTACTGGTCAGCGATGGCCAGAGGAACGGCTCGCCTGCAACGTACGCAACGCGCCGATGCGCGGTGACCGGTTCGTGCACGGCGTCGACCCCGAAGAGCGTGGCACGACCGGCAGTAGGGCGATGGAGTCCGAGCAGCAGGCGGATCGTCGTCGTCTTGCCTGCGCCGTTCGGGCCGAGGAATCCGTATACCTCGCCCCCCACCACTGCGAGGTCGAGACGATCGAGTGCCAGCGTCGAGCCGTAACGCTTCGTCAGCCCGTGCGTCTCGATTGCAGGCGTCACCTCGGGGCGTCGGCGCCGCTGTTCGCCGCACGCATGGCCGAGACGTAACCGGCTCGTTCGTAGGCCGCCCGGTCAGTCGTTGCCGGCGCCGAGAGCATGCCTCGCAACTCGTCGACTGAACGAAGCCCATTGCGGTCCATCCAGGCGGAGAGACCATCCAACAAATCCCCCGCGTACTCGGGCCCGTGCCGGAGCAGCGCCGAAGCAGTCATCACGACATCGGCACCGGCAAGGAGATAGCCGGCGACGTCCGCCGAATCCTCGACGCCGGTCGTCGCCGCAAGCGCGGCACGAGTCCGTCCATGCAGGAGCGCGATCCAGGTCCGTGGAAGCCGCGCTTCGGCGGGGCTCGAGAGCGTGACGTTCGGCGAGATCGCGAGCGTTTCGGAATCGACATCCGGGTAGAGGAACCGGTTGAAGAGCACCAGCGCGTCCGCGCCTGCCTCGTCCAGCCGCAGCGCAACCTCGCCGAAGGAGCTGAAGTACGGGCTCAGCTTGACGGCGACCGGGACGGTCACCGCACTCTTCACGCGCTCGACGATGTCGACGTGGCGCTGCTCGACGTCGACGCCGGCGATCTCTGGGTCTCCGGGCAGGTAGTACACGTTCAGCTCGATCGCAGCGGCGCCCGCATCCTGCACGACACCGGCGTAGTCCGCCCACCCTTCGGGCGTGACGCAGTTGAGGCTGGCGATCACGGGGATGTCGACCTCGGCCGACGCACGTTTCAGAAGGCTCACGTAGCGTGACGGGCCGGCCTCGTCCTCCGCGATCGTCGGCAGGTAGTCGAGTGCCTCGGGAAAGCTCTCGGCTGTGCTGTCGACGATCAGCGCTCTCCGGATCGCCTCTTCGCGCAACTGCTCTTCGAAGAGCGAGAAGAGGACGATCGCACCGACCCCCGCGCGGGCGAGCCGACGGATCCCATCGAGTGTGTACGAGAGCGGCGATGCCGACGCAACGAGGGGATTCCGCAGGCGCAGACCCATGTAGCTGGTCGCGAGCTCCATCAGAGATCCCTCCGGGCGTCCTGCGGAAAGCCGCTCGCGCTTCGGGTCGCCATCTCTTCGTAGGTCTGCCAGCGCAGGTCGGCGGTCTGCTGGGCCAGGCCGAGGAGGCGCTCGGCCTCGACCGGCTCGGCGCTCGCGAGTGCACGGAAGCGGAGCTCGCCCTTCCGGTACTCGGCGAGGCGCATTCGCGGCCGAGGGGAGTCGAGCAGGAAGGGATTGCCGCCGGCTGCACGTGCCGCGGGGTCGTAGCGCATCAGAGGCCAATGGCCGCTGGCCACTGCGCGGTACTGCTGGCTCAGCCCGTCGCGCATGTCGTAGCCGTGCGCGATGCAGTGGCTGTAGGCGATCACGAGCGCCGGCCCGTCGTAGGCCTCGGCCTCGCGAAACGCGTTGAGCGTCTGTTGAGGATCGGCTCCCATCGCAACGCGCGCGACGTACACGTTGGCGTACGCGATCGCCTGCAGCGCCAGATCCTTTGTCGGCATGGTCTTGCCGCCCGCAGCGAACTTCGCGACGGCCCCGAGCGGTGTTGCCTTCGACATCTGCCCGCCGGTGTTCGAGTAGACCTCGGTGTCGAGTACGAGCACGTTCACGTTGCTTCCGCTGGCGAGCACATGGTCCAGGCCGGCAGAGCCGATGTCGTAGGCCCAGCCGTCGCCGCCGACGATCCAGACGCTGCGTCGAATCAGGTGGTCGAGGACGCTGCGCAGGTCGTCGACCGCGGCCTCCTTGATCCCGTCGAGACGGCGCTCCAGCTCGGCGATGCGCTCTCGCTGCGCTCGGAGCTCCGACTCGCGCAGCTGCGGCGCTTCCAGGATCTCGTCCACCAGCTCGGGACCGAGCTGGTCGCGCAGCTCCGCAAGACGTCGGCGCGCGAGCTCCGTGTGCCGATCTGCGGCGAGTCGCAACCCGAGCCCGAACTCGGCGTTGTCCTCGAACAGCGAGTTCGACCATGCCGGCCCGCGCCCGTCGGCGTCCTTGGTCCAAGGCGTCGTCGGAAGGTTGCCGCCGTAGATCGAGGAACACCCCGTCGCGTTGGCAATCGTCAGTCGGTCGCCGAACAGTTGCGACAGGAGCTTCAAGTACGGAGTCTCGCCGCAGCCGGTGCACGCCAACGAGAACTCGAACAAGGGCTCGAGGAACTGCGTTCCGCGCACCGTTCCGAAGTCGACGCGCGAGCGGTCTGCAGGCGACAGACGCTCGAAGAACTCGATGTTCCCGCGCTCGATCTCCAAGAGCGGGTCGCGGTCGGCAAGGTTGATCGCCCTGCGCACGGGATCTCCGCCGGTCGACACCGGACAGGCCTCGACGCACAGCCCGCAGCCGGTGCAGTCCTCGACGTAGACCTGCAGCGTGTAGCGGGCATCGGGAAGCCCGGGCCCGGTGAGCGGCGCCGACTTGAAGCCCTGCGGCGCACGGTCGAGTGCCGACGGCTCGTAGTAGCGGGAGCGAATGACGCTGTGTGGACAGACGAAGCTGCAGTTTCCGCACTGGATGCACAGGTCTTCGTCCCAGACCGCAACCTGATCGGAGATGTTGCGCTTCTCGTAGCGAGTCGTCCCGCTCGGATACGTGCCGTCGACGGGAAGCGCACTCACCGGCAGCTCGTCACCCCGGCCGGCCATCATGGCTGCGGTCACCGTGCGTACGAACTCGGGCGCGTCGGCAGGGACGATCGGCCGCGGCTCGACCGAGCTCGTCACTCGGCCGGGAAGGTCGACCCGATGAAGTCCATCCAGCGCGCGGTCGACCGCGGCCTGGTTGCGCTCGACGACTTCTGCGCCGCGACGCCCGTACGTCCTCGCGATGGCGGACTTGATGCGCGCGACGGCCTGCTCCGGCTCGAGGACGCCCGAGATCGCGAAGAAGCACGTCTGCAGCACCGTGTTGACCCGGCCTCCGAGACCTGCCTCCCGGGCGATCCGGTTCGCGTCGACGACGTGCAGCTCGATCCGCTTCTCCAGGATCCGCTCCTGCACCGGCCGCGAGAGGGAATCCCACACCCGATCGGGCGGAAGAGAGCAGTTGAGCAGCAACGTCGCCCCGGGTGCAGCCCGCTCGAGCACTTCATCACGCTCGAGCAGCCCGAACTGGTGGCACCCGACGAACTTCGCCTGCGAGACGAGATACGGGGCGCGGATCGGTCGCGGGCCGAAGCGCAGATGTGAGACCGTCTGCGAACCGGACTTCTTGGAGTCGTAGACGAAGTAGCCCTGCGCGTGCAGGCCCTCCTCGCCGAGGATCTTGATCGTGTTCTTGTTCGCGCTGACCGTCCCGTCCGAGCCGAGCCCGAAGAAAACGGCGCGGATCGTGTCGTCTGCCTCCACGGAAAAGGACGAGTCGTAGGTCAGGCTCGTTGCGGAGACGTCGTCGTTGATCCCGACGGTGAAGCGGCGCCGCGGCGCTTCGCGCGCCAGCTCCTCGAGCACGCCGGCAGCCATCCCGGGTGTGAACTCCTTCGACGAGAGGCCGTAACGGCCGCCGACGACCGTCGGCATGTGCTCGCGCTCGCCTTCCGCATGTGCTTCGCTCAGTGCTGTCAGCACGTCGAGGAACAACGGCTCGCCGAGCGAGCCGGGCTCCTTCGTCCGGTCCAGAACGGCGACTCGCCGAACCGTTGCGGGAAGAACCGCCGCCAACGCCTGCGCCGGGAACGGCCGGTACAGGCGCACCTGAGCGACCCCGACTCGCTCGCCCCGCGCCTGGAGATGAGAGACGGTCTCGCGTGCCGTCTCGCCGCCGGAGCCCATCAACACCACGACACGATCGGCCTCGGGATGACCGCTGTAGTCGACCAGTCCGTAGCTGCGGCCGGTGCGCGTGCGGAGCTCGTCCATCGCGCCGAGTACGAGGCCTGGCACACGCGCATAGAAGGGGTTCACCGTCTCACGTGCCTGGAAGTAGATGTCCGGGTTCTGCGCCGTGCCGCGGATGAAAGGCCGCTCCGGCGAGAGGGATCGCGCCCGGTGTGCGCGAACGAGGTCCTCGGGAACGAGCGCACGCAGGTCGTCGTCGGAAAGCGGTTCGATCGTGTTCAGCTCGTGCGATGTCCTGAAGCCGTCGAAGAAGTGCACGAACGGCACCCGGGACCGAAGCGCCGTCAGATGCGCAACGAGCGCGAGATCATGGGCTTCCTGCACAGACGCCGATGCGAGCAGCCCGAAACCGGTCTGGCGGACAGCCATGACATCAGACTGGTCACCGAAGATCGACAGGCCCTGCGCCGCCAGCGACCGCGCGGCGACGTGCAGCACCGTCGCCGTCAACTCGCCGGCGATCTTGTACATGTTCGGGATCATCAGCAGCAGTCCCTGCGAAGCCGTGAACGTCGTTCCGAGCGCCCCTCCCTGTAACGCACCGTGCAATGCGCCCGCTGCACCACCCTCGCTCTGCATCTCGACCACGGCCGGCACACTGCCCCAGACGTTCGGGCGAGCCTTGCTCGACCACTCGTCCGCGAGCTCGGCCATCGGCGACGAAGGCGTGATCGGGTAGATGCAGCAGAGCTCGCTCAGTCGATAGGCGACCGATGCCGCGGCCTCGTTTCCGTCGACCGTCACGGGCATCAGCTGGACTCCGCGACCATCTCGATCGCGTGCACCGGGCACTGGTCGAAGCACGCCCGACAGCCGGTGCAGCGGTCGTAGTCGAACCGATAACGAGCTCCCGGGCCGAGCTTGATCACCGCGTCCTCGGGGCAGGCGCCGAGACACCCGTCGCACTCGCAGCAGTTCCCGCACGAGAGACATCGTCCAGCCTCGAATGTCGCGTCATGCGACGGAAGGCCACCGACGACCTCCACGAAGTCTCTGATCCGGGCCGAGGGCTCGAGCTCTGGTTGCTGCTGCCTCCGAGCATCGCCGAAGTACCACAGGTTCAACATCCCGAAGCTGACCGCCGGATGCTTCGCCGAACGCTCGAGCTCCACGCCGCGCAGCCACGCGTCGATCTCGCGCGCCGCGCGCTTGCCGTGCCCGACTCCGACCGTCACGGTGCGCTCCGCCGGAACCATGTCACCGCCGGCGAAGACACCGGGGCACCCGGTCATCAGCGACGAGGAGACCTGCACCGTACCGTCGGGGTCGAACTCGACTCCCGGTAGCTCACGAAGGAAAGCAGTGTCGCTCTCCTGCCCGAGCGCGAGGATCACCATGTCGGCGGACAGCGTCTCGTAGCGGCCTGTCGGCTGCGGGAACCCTGACTCGTCGAGTTCCATCACCTCGACTCGGAGATCCTCGCCCTCGATTGCCTTGATCGTTCGCAGCCAGTTGATCCGAACTCCCTCACGCTCTGCGTCCTGGGCTTCCTCCTCGTGCGCCGGCATCTCGCCGCGAGTGCGGCGATAGACGATCAACGCCTCCTCCGCACCGAGCCTCTTTGCCGTCCGCGCGGCGTCCATCGCCGTGTTCCCGCCGCCGTACACCGCAACTCGACGACCGATCGTCGGTCGTTCTCCCGACGCGACTCCACGCAGGAACGACACCGCGTCGACGATCGGCCCTGCGTCCATAGCCGGTATCTCGACACGTTTGGAGAGATGTGCCCCGACGGCCACGAACACCGCATCGAACCCACCTTCGAGACGCTCGGCCTCGAGATCGGAGACCCGGTGCTCGGGAGTGAACCGCACGCCCAGCCGCGCGATCCGATCGACCTCGTCGTCCAGCACGTCCCGAGGGAGGCGGTATGACGGGATGCCGTAGCGCATCATCCCGCCCGGCTGCGCGCCGGCGTCACGGACCTCGACCTCGTGCCCGAGCCGGGCGAGGTGGAAGGCGGCCGAGAGCCCGCTCGGCCCAGCGCCGATCACGAGAACGCGCCTGCCACTTCGCGAAACCGAGCGCTCGAACGACCAACCACGCTCGCGGCCGAGATCGCCGAGGAACCGCTCCACCGCGTGGATCGAGACCGCGCTGTCAAGTTGTGCACGGTTGCAGTCGGTCTCGCAGGGGTGGTAGCACACCCGCCCGTGGATCGCCGGGAACGGGTTGTCGTTCACCAGTACCCGCCACGCCTGCTCGTGGTCTCCCGCCTGCACCCGGGCGAGCCACTCCTGGATGTTCTCGCCGGCCGGACACGCCGCGTTGCACGGAGGCAGGAGATCCACATACACGGGGCGCTCCGCTCGAACCGGGCCGGAGCGCGCCCGTCCGTGGACGAGATCCGGCACGGTCGCCAGGTCACGGGAGGGGTCTCTCGCGACCGTCCCCGGCGCGGGCCGGCGTTCAGCTCGCTGAAACCGACGAGGCGGCGTCGACATGCCCGCCAATCTACGCCCGGCGCGATCGGGCTGCGGCCCGACGGCTCCGACAAGCGAAGCCGCTACACGGCCCGAATCGCCCCGACGCCCCGCCCGGGCAGACCCAGACCGCCGAGCCCGTGCTCGAGCAGCTCGTAGGCGCGCTCGAGATCTGCACGGAGACGCCGGACCGCGGCCGGGCCGTGCTTTCCCTCGAGTGCCTGCTTGCGCGCCGCGCGGAAGAACTGACGATGGACGCTCACGAGCAGGCCCGCAGCGATGCGCGCGTCGCGCTCGTCGAGCTCCAGCTCCGCCTGGAGCGCATCCGCGACCACCTGCACGAAGCGGGACATCACCTCGAGCTCCTTGGCCTTGAGCGCGGTCGACTCTTCGATGATGCGCGCGAACGTGGCGAACGCCGGGCTGCACATGCGCGTGCACTGACTCACCTGGAGGCGTCGAAGTGGCGCGAGAATCGATTCGCCCTCGCGGCGGCTGCGGATCGCCTCGACCAGCGCGGCCTCCCGCTCAGGCACCTCGTCGAAGAACAGATCCTCCTTCGCCGGGAAGTAGTTGTAGACCGTCTTGTCCGACACGCCCGCGGCTTGCGCGACCTCGGCAACCGTGACCCGGTCGAACCCGCGCTTCGCGAAGAGCCCCATGGCGCAGTCCGCGATCTCTTGCCGCGTGCGCAGCTTCTTCGCCTCGCGTAGTCCCATGCGCCCGATTGTAACGAAGTTTACAGTTGCAGAAAACTTTCTGTGCCTGTAAGTTCTCTCGGGTACGCTGACCGGATCGAACGGAAGGAGATCGTGTGCTCGCTCGCCTCGCCCATTTCGTCGCCCGCCGCCGCAGGCCCGTCATCGCCGTCTGGGTCGTCCTCACGCTGTTCGGCGGCTACGCGGCCGGACAGGTCTCCAAGCGCTGGTACCAGAGCTTCTCGATTCCCGGCAGGTCGGCGTACGAGGCGAGCCAGCGGACGCTGAAGACGTTCGGCAGCGGAACTCGTCCGCCGAACGTCGTCGTCTTCCACACGACCGGTGACGCGACGAAGAGCGCGGCGATCAAGGCGGCGATGGTGCGCGCAGCGGCCACGAGCCCAGGCGCGCGCACGAGCTCGTACTTCTCGACAGGGAACCTCATGTACGTGTCGCGCGACCGGCACACGACCTTCGAGGAGGTCTATCCCGCGGGTCTCGCGAGGTTCGACACGACGAGCGGGGCCAACCGCATGCGCGCCGCCGCCGCGAACGGGCTGCGGGCGGGCACGACCGTGGCCGTGACCGGCCACGACCCGCTCGAGGAGGCGAGCACGAACGGCGGTAGCGGCGGGCCGAGCGTTTTCCTCGAAGCCGTGGTCGGCGGACTCGGCGCGCTCGTGATCCTGCTCTTCGTGTTCGGGACGCTGCCCGCGGTGCTGATGCCGATCGCCGTGGCTGTCGCCGCGATCCTCAACACGTTCACGCTCGTCTGGGGACTGACGTACATCACGAACGTCTCGATCATCGTCCAGTTCCTGATCGCGCTCGTCGGGCTCGGCGTCGCCATCGACTACGCCCTGCTGATGATCTTCCGCTTCCGCGACGAGCTGCGCGAAGGCGCCGACACGGAGACGGCGCTCGTCGAGACGATGACGCATGCGGGTCGCTCGGTGATCGTCTCGGGCTCGACCGTCGCGGTCGGCCTGCTGTCGCTGATCGTGATCCCGCTCCCGTTCATCCGCTCGATGGGGATCGGCGGAATGTTGATCCCCGCGGTCTCGGTGATCACGGCGATCACGCTCCTCCCCGCGCTGCTCGCCGTGCTCGGCGAGCGCATCAACAGCGTGCGCGTGATGCCGAAGCGCGTGGTCGACACCGGCCACCCGGAGGACGGCCGGTGGGGACACTGGGCGCGGTTCGTCATCCGTAGGCCGTGGCCCGTCGCGATCGTCGGCCTCGTGATCACTGGGACGCTCGCCGCAGTCGGCATCAACCTGAACCCGAACGAGGCCCAGCTGAAGAACTTCCCAGGGGCCGGAACCGCGATCGTCGGCCGCCAGATGCTCGCGGACGCCGGGATCAGCCCCGGCGTCATGAAGCCCTTCGACATCCTCGTCGAGGACGGCGGCAACCCGCAGGCGATCGCAGCGAAGGTGAGCAAGGTGGACGGCATCGTCGGTGCGTCCGCGCCTTCCTCGTGGCGCCGCGGCAGCGACT
This sequence comes from Gaiellaceae bacterium, assembly GCA_035623685.1. Classification (GTDB taxonomy): domain Bacteria; phylum Actinomycetota; class Thermoleophilia; order Gaiellales; family Gaiellaceae; genus 3-1-20CM-4-69-9. The sequence continues at coordinate 9,965 of DASPSY010000026.1, read as the reverse complement.
CGCTCGTCGAGGCGTTCCCCGCCATCGACGGCGCTGCGCCGGGCATCCAGGGGATCATCAACCGGACGAACGACGCGCTCGCCGGTACGAACGCGACGCTGAGCGGCGTGCCCGCGGTCGACCGCGACTTCGTCCACGCCGTCTACGGGAACTTCCCCTACGTGCTTGCCTTCGTGCTCGCGCTGACGCTGATCCTGCTCGCAAGGGCGTTCCGCTCGATCGTGCTCCCGATCAAGGCCGCGATCCTCAACCTGCTCTCTCTGGCGGCGACGTTCGGCATCGTCGTGCTCATCTTCCAGGAGGGTCACGGCTCCTCCCTCTGGAACATCACGGCCACGCAGGCGATCACCGCCTGGATCCCGTTGATGATCTTCGCGTTCCTGTACGGCCTCTCGATGGACTACGAGGTCTTCATGCTGACGCGCATGCGCGAGGCGTACGACGAGACGCGGTCGACGAATAGGGCGATCGAGCTCGGGCTCGCTCGCACGGGAAAGCTCGTCACGAGCGCCGCTCTCATCCTGATGTTCGCGTTCCTCGTCCTGTCGTCGAGCCCCGGCTTCGAGATCAAGGAGTTCGCGATCGGACTGGCGGCGGGGATCATCTTCGACGCAACCGTCATCCGCGCGCTCCTCGTTCCCGCTCTCATGCGCATCTTCGGCGAGGTCAACTGGTGGATGCCGCACTGGACGCGCCGGGCGCTCTTTCTTCCGCTCCGCGATCCGCTCCCGGAGGCCGCGACAGAGCGCGCCTGAGCGATGGCCTACGACGAGGACCTCGCCAATCTCATCCGCGAGGCAATGGCGGGAGAGTCTGAGCTGACCGAGCAGAAGATGTTCGGCGGCCTCGCCTTCTTGATCGGCGGCAACATGGCAGTTGCCGCGAGTGGCCATGGCGGCCTGATGGTTCGCGTCGACCCGGAGGCGTCGGACTCGCTCGTCGAACGCCCAGGAGTGCACTTCGTCGAGATGCGCGGCCGCACAATGCGCGGGTGGCTCCGCGTCGACGCGAAGCGCGTCTCCACCAGGCACGAGCTCGACGAGTGGGTCCGGCTCGCAACGAGCTACGCACGCTCCCTGCCCGCGAAGCGGTCGTCGACCGAGCGCGAGTAGGTTTTCCGGCCAACCCCGCGGCCTTCGTCGCAGCAACCAGAACGGGAGGTTGGCCCCATGGAGACAAGCCCGAGCGGACAGCCGGCATATCCGGTGCAGCTCCAGATCGAGTATCCCGACCGTCAACTCAACCGAGTGACGACGGCGTTCAGGGTGTTCGTCGCAATCCCGATCCTGATCGTCGCCGCCAGCATCGGCGGCCACGAGCAGTCGTACGGGGCCGGCGGTCACGCCTGGACGGTGGGCGCAGGAACCGGCGGCCTCCTGTTTCTGGCGCCGCTGCTGATGATCCTCTTCCGCCAGAAGTACCCGCGTTGGTGGTTCGACTGGAACCGTGAGCTGCTGCGGTTCTCGAACAGGATCGGCGCCTACCTCGCCCTGATGGACGACCGCTATCCGTCGACCGACGACCACCAGTCGGTTGCGCTCGACTTCCCGTATCCCGACGTGGAGCGCGACCTCAACCGCTGGCTGCCGATCGTCAAGTGGTTTCTCGCGATCCCTCACTACTTCCTGCTCGCGTTCCTCTGGATTGCCGCGTTCGTGGCCGTCGTCGTCGCCTGGTTCGCCATCCTCTTCACCGGCCACTACCCGCGTGGTCTCTTCGATTTCGTCCTCGGCGTTCTTCGCTGGACGAACCGCGTCGTCGCCTATGCGTTCCTCCTCGTGACCGACCGCTACCCGCCGTTTCAGCTGTACGCGTGACGCCGGCCGAAGCCCACGCGACTGGAGAGCGCCGGGGCGGCTGCCGATACCTGTCGGATGGCCTCCCCGCACAGCCGGGCACAGCGAGTCGCCGGTGCGGCACGCTCAGGCATCATCGGCGCGATCGTCGCGGCGGTTGCCTTCTTCGACGGCGTGTTCGTGGGGATGCCGATCGCCGTGCTCTCGGCGTCGTTGAGGCCGCTGCTCGTCTTCGTCTGCTCGGCGGCCGCACTCAGCCTCCTCAGCATCTTCTGTTGCAGCTGGGTCGACCGCCGGTGGGACGCCTGGCTCTCGGGCCACGGACAGCGGATCGAGAAGAGGCTCGAGTCGATGCGCGCGAGCCGTCTGATGCGGCATCCGGTCGCATGGGTCGAACGTGGCTCGGACCGCTGGTACGCCTTCGCAGCGGCGCTCGCGAATCCGGTCCTGATGGCCGCGATCGCCAAGTCGCTGGGGCAAGGACGGATCGGCGAACGCAGGATCCTGCTCGGGTCCGTGGCCTACGCGGTCCCCTACGCGGCGATGTGGACGCTCGTCGGCCTCGTGCTCGGCGATGTCATCCGCGCCGCGTAACGCGCTCCCTGACGCGCGTCCACCCCCGATCGGGATCATTCGTAGAGTGTCGAGGAGACGAGTACGACGAGGGCTGATCCATGGCAGGTCTGACCGAACGGCTCGCGCGAGCGTCGAGCCTCCATCCGTGGCGTGTGTTCGGCGCCTGGACAGGCGCGATCGTCGTCGCGCTCGCACTGACGATCCTCTTCCTGCCCGGCAACCTGACGACCAACGGGCACGTGACGGGGAGCCCGCCGTCGAAGCAGGCCGAGGACCTCTTCGACCAACGCTTCCCGCCCGACAGCCGCGGCGTCGACGAGCTGGTCGTCGTCAGCTCCGCGACTCGGACCGTCCGAGACCCGGCGTTCAAGGCCTTCGTCCAACAGCTCGTCCGCGAGGGCGACGCGACCGGCGTCGTCTACCACGCATCGACGTACTACGCCAGCCACAACCCGGCGTTCGTCTCGAGCGACTGGCACGCGACGCTGATCGGCATTCAGCGGCAGGAGGACGTCGACAAGCTCCTCAAGGTCGTGCAGGACGACAACGGCCGCGACGGGTTCGCGGTCGCGATGACGGGCGAAGGCACCGTCGACCACGACTTCAACTCGCTGTCCCAGCACGACCTCAAGTCGGGCGAGTTGCGGGTCGGACTGCCCGCCGCGTTCCTCGTGCTGATCCTGGTCTTCGGCGCGGTCGTCGCCGGCCTCGTCCCGCTGCTGATGGCGTTCGTCTCGATCATCGTCGCGCTCGGGCTCTGCGCGCTCGTCGCAGAGGCTTTCTCGCTCTCGGTGTTCGTCGTCAACATGCTCACGGGCATGGGCCTCGCCCTCGGGATCGACTACTCGCTGTTCGTCGTCTCCCGTTATCGCGAGGAACGTGGACACGGACGCACGGAGCTCGACGCGATCGCCGTGTCCGGCGCGACTGCGAGTCGCGCGGTGCTGTTCAGCGGTACGACGTTCGTGATCGCGTTGACGGGGATGCTGCTCGTTCCCTCGAACGTGATGAAGAGCCTCGCCGTCGGGGCGATCTCCGTCGGCATAGTCTCGGTGGTCGCCGCGCTCACCCTGCTTCCCGCGCTGCTCGGCCGTGCGGGCGACCGGATCAACGCGCTGCGGGTGCCGTGGGTCGGCCGCAGCACGAGCGGCGCGCAGGAAGGACGTTTCTGGGGCGCGGTGGTCCGGGCGGTGATGCGGAGGCCGGTGGTCTACCTCGTCGGCTTCTCCGCCCTGCTGATCGCCCTCGCCTTGCCGGCGATCGGACTGACCCTCGGAGCGAGCGGCGTAAGCACGTTGCCGAACCGGCTCGAGTCGAAGCAGGGATTCGAGGCGCTCCAGCGCTACTTCCCGCAGACGAGCTCGAGCCCGGCGTTGGTCGCGGTCGTCGGCGACGTCCGCTCGCCCGAGGTCGAGGCGGCAATCGGCAAGCTGCGGAGCGTGCTCGCCGAGGATCCTTCGTTCGGCCGGAGCGACCTGCGCGTCACCCCGAGCGGCGACGTGGCGGCGATCGGGGTCGAGCTGGGCGGGGACAAGACCGGGACGCGCGCGCTCGACGCCGTACGCCGGTTGCGCAGCACGCTGGTCCCGCAGGCATTCGCAGGCACGAAGGCGCGCGTGCTCGTAGGAGGAGACACGGCCGACAACGTCGACTTCATCGACGCGATGAGCTCCTGGCTGCCGATCGTCTTCGTCTTCGTGCTCGGTTTCAGCTTCGTCCTCTTGACCGTCGTCTTCCGCTCGATCGTCGTCGCGCTGACGTCGATCGCCCTCAACCTGTTGTCGGTGGGTGCGGCGTACGGGCTCGTGATCCTCGTCTTCAAGCACGGGATCGGGAGCGGGCTGCTCGGCTTCGAGCGGATCGATGCGGTCGAGGCGTGGGTGCCGCTCTTCCTGTTCTCGGTCCTGTTCGGGCTCTCGATGGACTACCAGGTGTTCCTGCTCAGCCGCATCAAGGAGCGGTACGACGCGAGCGGCTCGACCAACGAGGCGGTCACGTACGGCGTCTCGTCGACGGCGCGGCTGATCACCGGAGCGGCGCTGATCATCGTCGCAGTCTTCAGCGGCTTCGCGATGGGCGACTTGGTGATGTTCCAGCAGATGGGCTTCGGCGTCGCCGTCGCGCTCCTGATCGACGCCACCGTCATCCGCTCGGTGCTCCTGCCGGCGGCGATGCGGCTGCTCGGGGACTGGAACTGGTACCTCCCGCGCTGGCTCGAGTGGCTGCCCCGGATCCAGATCGAGGGCGACCGCGCGGAACCGGCCGTCGCCGCAACCGCCGGCACGTTGAGTTGACATATTCCCATATTGGAATGTAAGGTCTGCCGATGGCACGTGCGGCGACGACGGCAGACGCCTTCAACGCGGTGGCGGAGCCGCGGCGGCGGCAGATCCTCGACCTGCTCGCCTCCGGCGAGCGGCCGGTCAACGAGCTCGTCCGGCTGACGGGTCTCGCCCAGCCGCAGGTGTCGAAGCACCTCCGCGTGCTGCGAGAGGTCGGAACCGTCGACGTCCGCGGGGAGGGCCGGCGGCGGTTGTACAGCCTCAACGGCCATGCCCTCAAGCCGATCCACGACTGGGTCAAGACGTACGAGCAGACCTGGACGGATCGCTTCGACGCACTCGACGAAGCGCTCGAAGAGCTCAAACGAGAGGACGCCGTCTCGTACAGCTCAGCCTCGTAGCCAAGCGCCAGAGTTTCGAGACGCTCCACGTCGAGCTCGGGACGCGGCTCGTCGTCCGCGACTCGACCGCGGTGCCGCCCGCGGCCTAAGCCGCGCCGGGCTCTGCCCGCGGGCAAACACTCCAGCCGATGGGACGTCCCATAGCAATGATGCGATCGGCCTCAGTCGCTCTCGCGCGGACCGGCAGCCCGGTCGCACGCCGGCTCGCCATGGTGGCGTTGCTCGGGCTCGTCGCCGTGGCGTTCGCCGACTCGTCGATCGTCGTGCTCGCGCTCCCGGCGCTGCTGCGACGATTCGACGTCTCGATCACCTCGGTCGCCTGGGTTGTGACCTCGTACAACCTGGCGCTGGCCGTCGTCGCCTTCGCCCACGCGCGCGCGAGACCGCGCTCGGGCCGCGCAGCGAGAGCCACGTACCTCGGCGGCCTCCTGTTCCTCGCCGCCTCGCTCGGCTGCGCCGCCGCCGGCAGTGTCTGGCTGCTCGTCGCGTTCCGCGTCGCACAGGGAGCGGGCGCCGCCGTGCTCCTCGTCGGCTCGCTGCCGCTCGTCCGCCGGCTGGCGAGCACCCCGCAGCGGGGAACGGCGCTCTGGACCGGCGCAGGCGTGTTCGGAGCCGCGCTCGGACCGGCGCTCGGCGGAGTGCTCACCGAGGCGTTCAGCTGGCGCGCGATCTTCTTCGCCCAGGCACCGGTCGCGGCACTCGGGGTCGTCGCAGCTCTCTGCATTCGCAACCGCAGCACCGACCTCGCCGGCGCCGCCCTCGACACGATCGGCCGGCCGCGGCGCTACGCCGCCAGCCTTGCGCTCGCGCTTTCGTCGGCCGCGCTCGTCGGACTCCTGTTTCTCGCCGTCGTGCAGCTGATCGACGTCTGGCGCCTGTCTCCGCTCGCGGCGGCCGGCGTCGTCAGCGTCATCCCGCTGGCGACGATCCTCGCCCAGCCGCTCTCGAGACGCATCGGCTCGGGAGCGACGACGGCCGGCGCGATCCTGCTCGGCGCCGGTCTCGCCGGAATGGGGTTCCTCCCTGCCCGCAACGTGCTGTGGGTGATCGCCGCGCTGGCGCTCGCGGGTACCGGGCTCGGCCTGCTGCTCCCGGGACTGACGCAGCGCGTGCTCTCCGACCACGGGCCGTCGGCGGCGGGAGCGGCGCACGCGATCTGGATCCGTCATGCCGGACTCGTCGCCGGCATCCTCCTACTCACGCCGCTGCTTGCATCCGATCTCGCCGCGGCCGGACAGCGCGCCGAGCTCCGCGGAGTCTCGGTCGTGCTCGACGCGCCGGTCTCCATCGGCACGAAGGCCCAGCTCGCGCTCGCCGTCGCCCCCGCGCTCAGCCACCCGGCACGCAAGCAGATGCCCGACTTCGCGAGCACGCTTGGCGCGCAGCACGATCCCGTCCTGGCGCAGATGGGACGGAAGCTCGACGACGTCGTCGAGGCGACGATCACCCGCGGCTTCCGCCGCTCGTACCTCGTCGCCGCACTGCTCGGACTGCTCGTGCTCGCGCCGCTCGCCCTCCTCTATCGCCGCGACGAGTCGCGCCGTGCGTCGGGCGCGGCTGTCGTCGCGGTCGCCATCGCGGTAGCGCTCGTGGGTGCGGAGCTCGCGAGTGGAGCAAGGGCGTTCGGCGCGCGTCCGCGTCTCGACCAGCCGTGCTCGAGCGCCACGACCCAGCTCCCGGGAGCGGACGGGCACGTCCAACAGCTCGCCCTCTCGGGGCTCGACCTCGTCGCCTGCGGACTCCATACGAGCCGCGAGCAGCTCGTCGTCAATGCCATGTCCTGGACGGACAAGATCCGATCCGAGATCGGACGCTGGGCGCGCGAGCTCCATCTCGATCCGGGCAGTTAGTCTTCGACGGTGGTCCCCGAGGCGCCGATCGACCAGACCGAAGCAGGACTCGTCCCGAAGGGCGACGGCTGGTTCGTCATGAACGCGAAGGACGCGCGCTGGTACCACGCAGAAGGACGGATGTCGATCTGCGACCTCGAGGGAGACACGGAGTTCCCGCAGCTCGGGATCAACGTCGGCGTGCTCCGACCGGGCGAGTGGATGGCGATGTACCACTGGGAAGCGGACCAGGAGGATTTCCTCGTGCTCTCCGGTGAAGCGCTGCTGATCGTCGAGGGCCAGGAACGGACGCTCCGCGCGTGGGACTTCGTGCACTGTCCGCCGAGCACGAGCCACACGATCGTCGGCGCGGGAGACGGGCCGTGCGTGGTGGTGGCCGTCGGCGTGCGAGACCGCTCGGTCGACAACCCCGACTGGGGCGGCTATCCCGTCGACGACGTGGCACTGCGACACGGCGCGGGCGTCGAGCAGGAGACGAACGAGCCGGAGCAGGCGTACGCGGCCTTCACCCGCCGCACGCCGACCAGCTACACGGCCTGGCTCGACTAGGGACGCAACGTCGCCGCCAGCATCTGCGGCTCGCGCAGGAGGTCGAGGGCCTCGCCGATCGAGCGACAGGCGACGCCGCATGCAAGCAGCGCGCGACTGCTGACTCCCTCGGGTCCGATCACCGCGATGCCGACGGCGGCATCGGCGAGGATGCGCGCGTCGTTGCTGCCGTTCCCGACTGCGACGCAGCGATGCGCGCCGAGCTCCTCGAGGACCGCGAGCTTGTCCTCGGCCGTCGCGGCGATGCGTGCCGGTACGGAGAGACGCGTCGAGATCGACTCGAGGGTCGCGAACGTGTCCGCCGACAGGAGCTCCACCCGGAGCTGCGTCCGGAGCTCGTCGAGCCGTTCCTCGACGCCGTCGATGAGCTCGCCTCGGTCGCTGAGCGTCCCGTTGACGTCGACGAGCAGGAACTCCAACGCGATCGTCTCCCGCCCGGGGATCTCGAGCGTGATCACAATGCGCCTAGCGTATGCACGTCCGAGCGCGGCCTACAAACGTGTGCCCCCGGAGGTGAACCATGTCGTTCCGCAAGATCCTCGTCGCGATCGACGGTAGTCCCGGCGGCCAGAAGGCGTTGGAGACCGCGATCGAGCTGACGAAGCTGGCTCGTGCGGAGCTTCACGCGCTCGCGGTCGAAGGGAGGCTGCCCGCGTACGCCGCGACGATCGGGGAGGTCGACGAGGTCAAGCGGGAGAAGGATCAGTTCTTCGAGACGATCGTCCGTCTGGCCCGCGACGAGGCTCGAGAGGAGGGGATCGATCTCCACGTCGAGGTTCTCCCGGGACATCCCGCAGAGCTGATCGTCCGCCATGCCAGCACGGGAGGTTTCGATCTCGTGGTTGTCGGCTACAAGGGCCACTTCCTCGAGGACTACCTGCTCGGCTCGACCGCGGACCGTGTGGCGCACCACGCCACCTGCCCGGTGATGATCGTCAAATAGCAACGGCGCGACGGCGATCCGCCAGACCAGCCGCTGTCCCGGCTACACTCCGTTCGCACGCAGTCGCGATGAGGCTCGCGCTAACCGCCCTCGGGCTGATGGCCTCTACGTCCGTTAGAGCCACGCCCGCACGGAGGTAGTGCACATGAGTGATATCGCGATTGCGGCCGTTCTCGCCGGAGCGATCCTGCTCGCTTCGATGGTCAGCGTCGAGCTCGGCCTCTCGGTCGCGCTGATCGAGCTCTTCGCCGGGGTCGTCGTCGGCAATGCGTTCCACATCGACGTCCCGACCTGGCTGGACTTCATCGGCTCGTTCGCAGGGATCGTGTTGGTGTTCCTCGCCGGGTCCGAGGTCGACGTCCCGCAGTTCAGGCGCGAGTGGCGTTCGTCGCTCTCGATCGGGCTCGTCTCCTTCTTCGCGCCGTTTGCCGTCGTGGGCCTGCTCGCCTACTACGGGCTGGGCTGGAACCACCGTCAGGCGGAGATCGCAGGCCTGGCTCTCTCGACGACGAGCCTCGCCGTCGTCTACGCCGTGCTGGTCGAGACAGGCCTGAGTCGAGAGCTCGTGGGCAAGCGCCTGATGTCGGCGACCTTCGTGACGGACATCGCCACGGTCACCGGCCTCACGATCCTGTTCACCAAGCCGACGGTCTGGATCATCCCCTTCGTCGTCGTCTCGATCGCGCTGATCGTCGGGCTGCCGAGAGTCTCGCCGTCGTTCTTTGCCAGGTTCGGCGATCGCGTGATCGAGCCGGAGGTCAAGCTCGTGTTCGCCTGTCTGTTCCTGCTCATGTGGCTCGGGACGCGAGCCAACTCCCAGGCAGCTCTGCCGGTGTTCGTGCTCGGCGTCGTGATGAGCTCGCACTACGTGCAGCATCACAGGGAGCAACAGCGACTTCGCGTCGTCGCCTTCGCCTTCCTGACGCCGTTCTTCTTCTTCAAGGGCGGGATGAGCGTCTCGGTGAGTGCGCTGTGGGCGAACCTCGGTCTCCTCGCCATCCTCTTTGCCGCGAAGATGATCCCGAAGCTCGGCGCCGTGTATCCCCTCGCACGCCGCTACACGGCTCCGAACGAGGCCTTCACGACGTTGCTGATGTCCACCGGCCTGACGTTCGGCACGATCACGTCGCTCTACGGACTCAACGAGCACATCATCGACAGCACGCAGTTCTCGCTGCTGATCGCAGTGGTCGTCCTCTCGGCGATCGTGCCGACGGCGATTGCCCAGCGCTTCTTCCAGCCCGAGCGAACCGCCGAGCAGGACTCCGCCTTCGTACGCGCGGGTCCCGAGGTCGAGACCGCGTAGCGAGGCGTTCCGAGCGTCGTGTCTCAGTCGGAGCCCGAGGCCCCGGCGGCGGCGTAGTCGGCCTCGACCTCCGCCACGCCGGTTCTCGACGCACGGTCGAGCCACGGCGTCGCCTCGAGTCTCGCGAAGATCTCGACGGCCTCGCCCACGAGCGGTGCCGCCTCGTCGGCGCGGCTCTCGCCGATCAGCCACTCGCCGTACTCGAGCAGCGTGACCGCGAGCTCGAACGGCGTCGACACCTCCCGGAACGTCCCGATCGCCC
>DASPSY010000019.1:0-8171 GCA_035623685.1 Gaiellaceae bacterium | reverse complement strand
TCGCGCGCTTCACCTTCTGCCACTGCACCACGTGCAAGCGACTCTCCGGGGGCGTGGGAACTGCGAACGGCCGCGTCAGCTCCGACCAGGTGCGCATCGTCGAGGGCGAGGGACTCCTCGTCACGTTCGAGCCCGAAGAGGGAACGGCGAAGACGTTCTGCGGCCGCTGCGGCTCGAATCTGTTCGGCGGCGGCTGGCCCGAATCCGAGCACGCGAGCGTGCGGATGAGCGCGGTCGACGATCCGTTCGAAGACGGACCGGTCTCGCACATCTTCGTCCGCTCGGTCGCGCCGTGGGAGACGCTCCCCGACGACGGGCTCGAGCGCTACGACACCTCGATGCCCTGAGCCCCGCCGGCGTCAGTCGTCGATCGTGACGTGACCGGGCTCGGACGCGACCCGCTCGAGCCAGGCTCGCACAGCCGGGTAGAGATCGAGGTCGAACCCGCCCTCGGGCGCGACGTGCGTGTACGCGTAGAGCGAGATGTCGGCGAGCGTCGTGCGTTCGGCGACGAGGAACTCGCGACCGGCGAGATGACGATCCATCGTTCCCAGTACGCGGTTGCCCGCCTTGGTCAGCTCGTTGCGCCGCTCGGTGGACAGAGCCTTGGGACGACCGGAGTACGCGAGCCAGAAGCGAACCACCGCGATCGCCGGCTCGAGCTCGTACTGCTCGTAGAACATCCACTGCAGCATCTGGGCACGCTCGTACCTGTCCTCCGGCACGAAGGGCGTGCCCTCGCCGAAGTAGCAGAGGATCGCGTTCGACTCGCCCAGCGCCCGGCCGTCGTCGAGGACGAGCGTCGGTACTCGCAGTGCAGGGTTGAGAGCCCCGAGGACGTCTGCGCGATTCGAGCGGTCGACGACGTCGAGTGTCCGCCGCTCGTACGGGATCTCGAGATGCGCGAGGAGGAGTCGCACCTTGTAGCAGTTGCCCGAGACCGGGCTGTCGTACAGCAGCACCGCTAGGCGTCGACCATCGCGTCGATCGCGCCTGCGACCTCGCTCGCGCGGAACGGGATCCCGCGCACGAGATTGAAGCCCGTCGCGTCGACGAGGAACTCCGCCCGGAGCAGCTTCACGAGCTGGCCGAGGTTGATCTCCGGGACGAGCACCTTGTCGTAGGCCCGCAGGACCTCGCCGGTATTGCGCGGGAACGGATTGAGGTAGCGCAGGTGTGCGTGCGCCACGGGCTTGCCGGTCGCGCGTACGCGGCGGACGCCGGCGGACACCGAGCCGTACGTCCCTCCCCAGCTGACCACCAGTGTCTTGGCGCCGCCCGGGTCGTCGACGACGAGTTCAGGGATGTCCTGGGCGATGCCGGCGACCTTCTGCGCGCGCAGCCGCACCATCCGGTCGTGGTTCTCGGGGTCGTAGCTCACGTCGCCGGTGACGTCGGCCTTCTCGAGCCCGCCGATGCGATGCTCGAGCCCCGGCGTCCCGGGAATCGCCCACGGCCGCGCGAGTGTCGTCTCGTCGCGACGGTAGGGCTCGAACTCGCCGTTGCCGGCCCGGGCGAAGCCAGGGTCGATCGGAGGAATCCCCTCGAGGTCCGGGAGGAGCCACGGCTCGCTTCCGTTGGCGAGGTACGCGTCCGAGAGCAGGAAGACCGGCGTGCGGTACTTGACCGCGATCCGCGCTGCCTCGAGCGCGGCGTGGAAGCAGTCGGACGGGCTCCGAGCCGCGATCACCGGCACGGGCGACTCGGAGTTGCGGCCGAACATGACGTTGAGCAGGTCGGCCTGTTCGGGTTTCGTCGGCATCCCCGTCGACGGTCCGGCGCGCTGGATGTCGACGATCACGAGTGGCAGCTCGAGCGTGATCCCGAGCCCGATCGTCTCCTGCTTGAGCACGATGCCAGGGCCACTCGAGGTGGTCACGCCGAGCGCACCGCCGAAGCTCGCGCCGAGAGCGGCGCCTGCCGCCGCGATCTCGTCCTCGGCCTGGAACGTCCTGACGCCGAAGCTCTTGTGCCGTGCGAGCTCCTCCAGCACGCCGGAGGCCGGCGTGATCGGGTAGGCGCCGAGGAAGAGCGGCAACCCCGACTTCACCGACGCGCAGATGAGCCCGTACGCCATCGCCTGGTTGCCCGTCACGTTGCGGTAGACACCGGGCTCGAGCGCCGCGGGCTTCACCTCGTATTGGACGGCGAACGACTCCGTCGTCTCGCCGAAGTGGTACCCGGTGTTGAAGGCCTTCACGTTGGCCTCGGCGATCTCGGGGCGCTTCGCGAACTTCGCGCGCAGGAACCCGACCGTCCCGTCCGTCGGCCGGCCGTAGAGCCACGTCATCAGGCCGAGCGCGAACATGTTCTTCGCGCGCTCGGCCTCCCGCTTCGTGATCCCGTCGATGTCCTTCAGTGCCTCGATCGTCATCGTCGTCAGCGGGATCGCGTGCAGCTCGTACGAATCGAGCGAGCCGTCGTCGAGCGGATTCGCGCCGTAGCCGGCTTTGGTCAGGTTTCGCTCGTTGAACGCGTCGGCGTCCACGACGAGGATCCCGTGCGGGGGTAGGTCGCCGAGATTCGTCCGCAGCGCCGCCGGGTTCATCGCAACGAGGACGTTCGGTGCGTCGCCAGGTGTGAGGATGTCGTGGTCGGCGAAGTGGAGCTGGAAGCCGGAGACGCCGGGAAGCGATCCGGCGGGCGCACGGATCTCGGCGGGGAAGTCCGGGAACGTCGCCAGATCGTTCCCCATCACCGCCGTCTCCGAGGTGAACTGGCCACCCGTCAACTGCATCCCGTCTCCGGAATCGCCGGCGAACCGGATGACGACGGAGTCGAGTTGCTCGACGGGCTTCGGGGCCACGTCCTGAGTTGTAGCGAACCAGGCGCTCGGCGGCGCCGGTCGTCCGTTAGGCGGCGAGCGCGGCGCTTACGCCCGGGTGCATCGCACGCCAGACGCGGAGGTAGGCGTCGACCTCCATGCGGAGGTACGCCTGCTCCATCCCGCACTCACGTTCGGGCGGAGCGACGTCGATCATCGTCGGCCCGCGCTGCCGCGTCGAGCAGCTGCAACGCCGCAGATACCCGCACAGGTCCTCGACCAGTGCGGGGTCGCTCACCTCGATCAGCATCGACCCGTCCTCTCCTACCGCAGTTCTCAAGACATAGCGCGGAACGCGCCGCCTGTCTACGCCCTCGCGCAATCCCGCGAGACGGCGACCTTCAGCTCTCCAACAGCGCCCCGAGGTCGAGCGGCGCGGTCACCATCGCCACGCCCTTCCCCGCCTGCGGACGCGGCCACTCCTCGCGCGGCCGATCACGGTAAAGCTCGACGCCGTTGCCGTCCGGATCCTGGAGGTAGATCGCCTCGCTGACTCCGTGATCGCTCGCGCCCTGCAGCGGAATGCCTGCTGCGAGGACGCGCCGCACCGCGTCGGCGAGGGTCGCGCGGTCGGGGTAGCGGATGGCGACGTGGTAGAGCCCGGTGGTCCCCGGCGGAGGAGGAGAGCCGCCCAGCGACTCCCACGTGTTCAGGCCGATGTGATGGTGATAGTCGCCCGCGGCGACGAACGCGGCCGAGTTGCCGAAACGCTGCATCTCCTCGAAGCCGAGCACGTCGCGGTAGAAACCGAGCGAGCGCTCGATGTCGGCCACCTTCAGGTGGACGTGCCCGATGTCGACGCGTGGATCGATCGCCACGGCCCGACGATAGCGAGCCGCCTCACGCGGTCGCAGGCTCCGGCCCAGGCGGCACGAGCACGATCCCTGCGAGCATCCAGAGGACGTAGCCCATCCACGGATCCCCGATCACGTCCGTCTGGACGGCGAGCACGACTGCCGCGGCGAACGCGGACGCGACCCCGATTGCCGCCCACCAGCGCGTCTGGCGCGCCGCCCTGATCAGCCCGACCAGGAGCGCGATCACCCATGCCGTCCAGAGCACGGAGCCGAGGATGCCCATCTCGGCGCCCATCTCGGTGTAGTTCGACTCGCCCGCCTTGATCGGCGTGCCGGTACGCGACGCGGTCTGCCCCGCATTCCCGAGCCCGTAGCCTTGCGGATGATGGACCACGGTGTGCGCGCCGTCGCGCAGCGAGACGAGGTGCTCGTGCAGCGACGGCTCGCTCGTGCTGATCGGATTCGACGTTGCGCCCGGGTGCTGCTGGGCGACCTCGTGCTGGTACGCGAGGTCGGCCGGCGTGAAGCGTCCGGTCGGCGCGATCGACGGGAAGACGTGAACCCACGCGATGCTGACGCAGATCGTCCCAACTGCGGCAACGACGGGCCACCACCGCCGCCGCGCGAACGCGATCACGACGAGACCCGCGGCGAGCGCGATCAGCGACGACCGCGAGAACGTGAACAGCAGACCGGCGGCGATCACGACGCCCGCCGTCACGAGCACACGCAGCCTGCGTTGCAGCGACGCACCAAGGAGGAGGGCGACCGTCAGCATGTACGCGGTCGCGAGCGGAGACAGGAAGGTCGACACGAGACGACGCAAGAACGGTTTGTCGCCACCGACGTTGTAGATGAAGTTCTCGGGCAGGCCGCCTGTCCCGTGGTAGTCGTAGCCGAGCTGCTTGTGGAAGTACGGGACGACTGCGGACGTGCGCCACCATGCAATCGAGATCGCGTAGTCGTCGATCAATCCCCATGCAGCCACGACCGCCGCCGACCCGATCAGCGTCCAGGCGATCCACTCGAGCTCCTCACGGTTCACCACGACGACACGGCCGAGGAAGTACGCCGCGACCGGGACGAGGTCGTGCTTCAGCGCGAGACCGACGGCGTGCCGGTCCGCCTGTCCGCCCAGCACGTGCTGAGGGATCACCGCGTACACGCACACGAGCACCGCGTACGCCAGTGCAAGAGCGTCGACGAGCCGCGGACGAAACGGCAGTGCGCCTGCACGCGCGGCGTCGAACACGACGCGCGCATAGGCGGCGACCAGGAGGATCTCCTTCCACGCCTGGATCGCGGTCAGCGGGCTGCCGCGAACCCCGGCACCGTAGAGCGCCGCGCCCACGGTGTTGTGGATCGCGACGCCGACGATCCAGAGGAAGAGCGCGACGAGCGGGCGACGCCAGACTGCGATCACACCGGCAGCGAGCAGCACGGCATAGATGCCGAGAGCCAGTGCGGTGCTCACGCGGCGAGGGTACAGCGGGCGGACGCTCCGGGCGCTCCGCCCGCCGCGGTCCGAGGCCTAGGCGGCCTCGCGCAGATTCGTGGAGCGCGGCCTAGTCGCCCCAGGGCCACGGGCCGGGCGTGATCGTGGTCGGCATCGGCGGCACCTCCCTTCCCCTGTTCGAGTGCGTGCGGCCCTTATGTTGTCACGAGTACGCGCCGATTGGACTATTTGACTTATGTCCGTAGCTGCGGCCACACTTCGAGCGGCTGTGCCTCGACCCGATGAGCACGTAACCGAGCCGATCGGCGACCGCCTCAAGCGCCTCCGTCTCGCGCGCGGCCTCTCGCAGCGCGAGCTGTCGGCACCCGGCGTCTCCTACGCCTACATCTCGCGGATCGAGGCGGGAGCGCGAACGCCATCGGTCAAGGCGCTGAGGATGCTCGCGGCGAAGCTCGAGGTGAGCGTCGACTACCTCGAGACCGGTCGGGACATCCGTGACGCCGACGACCGGGAGCTGCGTCTCTCGGATCTCGAGCTCGAGGTTCGCTTCGCGGACGACACCGTCGAGGCAGAGAGAAAGCTCCAGGTGCTGTGCGAGGAGGCGAAGCGCGTCGGCGACCCGCTGACCGCCTCCGGCGCCTCGATCGCGCTCGGTTTCGCCGCCGCGCGTCGCGGCAGCCATCTCGACGCGGTCGAGCTGCTCGAGGCGGGGTTGAACCTCAGCCGCGTCGCGCCGCACGTGCGCCCGGACGTCTACGCGACGCTCGGTGAGTGTTACGCGGCACTCGGCGCGGCGGACCGGGCGGTGCGGATCTTCGAGCAGTCCATCGCGGACGTGTCGGAGCATGCACCATCCGACGCGGGCCTCCGTGTCCGCTTCGCGACGCTGCTGAGCTACGCGCTCAGCGACGACGGCGACCACGAGCGTGCGGCCAGCGTCGTGCGTGACGCGCTGAGGCGCGCCAAGGACGACACCGACCCCAACAACAGGATCCGGCTCTACTGGTCGATGGCGCGCTCCGCCGGTCTCGACGGCCGCTACACCGAGGCGCTCCGGTCGATCCGCAAGGCGATCGCCCTTCTCGAGGTCACGGACGACACCGCGCGCCTCGCCCGCGGCTACGTCCTCGCGGCCGGCATCGACGCCGACGAGGGAAACCTCGACGAGGCGCGCGAAGGGGTCGAGCGCGCACGCGCGCTGCTCGGCTCGCGACCCGAGCCGCGCGACGAGGGCATGCTCCGCATCGTCGAGGCGCAGTGCGCAGTCCTCGAAGGAGAGGGAGAGGATGCATCGTCGCTCGCACGCGACGCGCTGGCGATCCTCGGCGACTTCCACGGCGGCGAGCAGGGAGCCGCAGTCTGGGTGCTGGCGAAGGGGCTCGCGCTGGAGCACGACGAGGTCGGCGCCAATGACACCTTCAAGCGCGCGACCGACCTTCTCGTCGTCCATGGCCGCCGTCACGATGCGGCAAGATGCGCGGCGGAATGGGGAACCTTCCTGCGGGAGCACGGACGCGACGCGGAGGCGGAGCGAGTCCTGCAGCGGGCGACCGAGCTCGAGCTCCCGCTCGAGGCCGAAGCGGCCCACGCCAGCTAGACGTCGAGTACGTCGTCCGGCCGGCCGGGCCGTACTCGCTCGCGCTCTCGACCCGTTTCGCAGGCGACGCCACGCGACGGATCCGTGACGGGACGCTGACGACGAGCCTCGCTGTCGGCGAGCGAGCCGAGCTCGGATCCGCGCGCCAGCTCGTCGACGGCCGCGTCGTGCTCCACGCCGAGAGCGAGGAGGGGATCGAGCGCCTTCGGTTCGCGCTCGCCGTCGACGACGACCACTCCCCCTTTCTCCGCAGGTTCGCGCACGACCCGCTGGTCGGCCCTGCGACCAGGGAGCTTCGCGGGCTGCGCCCACCAAGGGTCGCGACGGTGGCGCACGCGCTCCTCCGCGCGTTCTGCGGTCAGCTGATCGAGGCGCGTCGCGCGCGGCATCTCGAGCATCGGATCATCGATGCGACGTGCTCGCGGCTCGAGGGAACCGAGCTGTCCGTTGCGCCGACGGCCGCGACCTTCGCCGCGCTCGCGCCCGCGCGGTTGCGCGCACTCGGCCTCCACGCACGCCGGTCCGCCGCGCTCGTGCGGATCTGCCGGTCGCTCGAGCTCGAACGCCTGCGTGAGCTCCCGACCGACGCGGTGGCGAGGCGGCTCGAGCGCGAACGAGGCGTCGGACCGTGGACGGTCGGCGTCGTCTGCCTCCAGGGGCTCGGCCGCTGGGAGCGTGGCATCGTCGGTGATCTCTCCCTCGTCAAGCTGCAGTCCGACCTCGAAGGCCGGCGCGTCGAGCCACACGAGACCGCGCGCCTGCTCGAGCCCTACGGCGAATGGGCCGGCCTCGCGGGTGTCTACCTCGCGCAGGGACATCACCGCGGGCTCGTGCCGCTGCCGGCTCCGTCGACGGCGAATCGGCCGCCCGCGTTCTTCCTCACCGCGCCCGCGACTCCGTGATCGAGCTCGTCCTCGGCGACATCACGCTGCAGGAGGTGGACGCGATCGTGAATGCGGCCAACTCGACCCTGCTGGGCGGAGGAGGCGTCGACGGGGCGATCCACCGCGTCGGCGGGCCGACGATCCTCGCCGAGTGCCGACTGCTCGGGGGCTGCCCTCCGGGAGAGGTGCGCACGACCGGTGCAGGCAACCTGCAGGCACGCCACGTCCTCCACGCGGTCGGACCGATCTGGCGCGGCGGCGGCGAGTCGGAGGACGACCTGCTCGCGTCCTGCCACCGGCGCGCGGTCGGCGCGGCGGCGCAGCTCGGCTGCCGGACGCTCGCCTTCCCCGCGATCTCGACCGGCGCCTACGGCTATCCGGTCGAGCGGGCTGCGCCGGTCGCGATCGGGGCGACGCAGTCGGCACTACAGGAGCACGCGACCGTCGAGCTCGTGCGGTTCGTCTTTCGCGACGAGTCGACCCTGGCGCCGTACCGAGCGGCGCTCGACTCCTAGACTCCGGGCATGACCACGCGGAAGGTCGCGATCCTCGGCGGCGGGAAGCTCGGCGAGTCGCTGCTCGCCGGGCTGATCGGCTCGGGCTGGCGCCAGCC
>DASPSY010000113.1:0-32927 GCA_035623685.1 Gaiellaceae bacterium | reverse complement strand
TACGCGAACGGGTCGCGGAACTCGAGCAGCGCCTCGCCCGACGTGAGCACCGCCTCGTCGCCGAGCGCCGCTGTGAACGCGTCGAACGCGCGGGTGAGCTGCTCCGCCGAGACACCAGGCGGGAGTGGCCGGGCTGCGGGTTCGACCTGGGCCATTGGGTTCACCTCCGAAGGACGCTGCCGGCAGTCCAGGTCATGGGACCATCACGCGGCCTTCGCGTCAAGCAGCAAGCGAGGCCCGGCGATCATGGATTAGCGTATTCGCACCAGTCCTTCGATCGCGGACGAGGAGACCATGAGCTACGCGAACCTGGAAGAGAAGATGCAGGCGGCCGGAGGACCGGTCGAGCTGACCCGCAACTCGCAGCTGGGGCCGTACGTCTACCCGAAGGTCCCGGCCGAGTTCACGAACTGGCGGGACGAGCAGGCGAGCTGGAACGAGACCTGTGCGCTCTTCGACCAGTCCCACCACATGACCGACCTGTACCTGCACGGGCCCGACGTGATCAAGCTGCTCTCGTCGCTCGGCGTCAACACCTTCGAGAACTTCAAGGTGGACAAGGCCAAACAGCTGGTCGTCTGCAATCCCGACGGGTTCGTGATCGGCGACGGCATCCTCTTCTACCTCGACACGAACAGCGTCATGCTCGTCGGGAGGCCGTCCGCTCACAACTGGGTGCAGTACCACGCGGAAACCGGCGGCTACGACGTCGAGGTCAGCCGCGACGAGCGGACGCTCGTCAACCCGCTGGGACGGCGGCTCGTCTACCGGTTCCAAGTCCAGGGCCCGAACGCCCTCGACGTGCTCACGAAGGCCAACGGCGGCTCGCTCCCCGAGATCAAGTTCTTCAACATGGGCGAACTGACGATCGGCGGGCACACCGTGCGCGCGCTCCATCACGGGATGTCCGGGGCGCCCGGAATGGAGCTGTTCGGCCCGTGGGAGGAGGGTGAGGACGTGCGCACCGCGCTCGTCGAGGCCGGCCAGGAGTTCGGCCTCAAGGAGGTCGGCTCGCGTGTCTACGCCACCAACACGCTCGAGTCAGGCTGGATCCCCTCCCCGCTTCCCGCGATCTTCACCGGCGACGAGCTGGAACCGTACCGCGAGTGGCTGCCGGCCGAGGGCTACGAGGGGACCGGCTCGCTCGGCGGCAGCTTCTACTCGGACGACGTCACGGACTACTACCTCACTCCGCACGACCTGGGCTACTGGCCGTTCGTGAGGTTCGACCACGAATTCATCGGGCGCGAGGCACTCGAGGCGATCGCGGACGCCCCGCGACGGAAGAAGGTCACGCTCGCCTGGAACGGAGAGGACGTCGCGCGCGCGATCGGGTCGATGTTCCAGAAGGGCGATGCGGCGAAGTACATCGACTTCCCGCTGTCGAACTACTCGACGTGGCCGTACGACAGCGTCCTCGACGACGGCAACGTCGTCGGGGTCTCGACCTTCTCGGGCTACAGCTACAACGAGCGCACGATGCTCTCGCTCGCGATCGTCGACGTGGACATCCCGCTGGGTGCCGAAGTGACGCTCGTCTGGGGCGAGCAGGACGGCGGCTCGGCCAGGCCGGTCGTCGAGCGCCACGCGCAGACCGAGTTCCGGGCGATCGTCAGCCCGTGCCCCTACGCCGAGGTCGCACGCACCTCGTACGCCGAAGGGTGGCGCACGAAGGCGCTCGCCGACTGAGAATCGTCGGCGTCGCCTCAGGCGCCGTCGGCGAACTGCAACAACGCGTCCACGAGCTCGTCGGTCGCCGAGAGATACGGCGCGTGGTCCGCGTCGAGTTCGACCACGCTCACGCACGGATGCTCTCGCACCATGCGGCGCTGGAGCGCCGGCGGGATCGACTGGTCCGCAGTCGTGATCACGTACGAGCGCGGAATCGACGCGAGCGCCCCGTCGTCGATCTCGACGGGTGTCGCAAACGGGGCGACGGGCTGCGGGCGCCTACGCTCGACGGCCCAGGCGGTCTGGTCTTCCGTGCAGCGGTTGTAGATCGCCACCGCGGTCGCCTCGTTCGACAGGTGAGCGACCGGCGGCTCGCCCGTGATCTCGATGTTCGCCTGGATCATGTCGCCCTTGCCCTCCGGCAGCCGCGTCAGGTCGAGCAGGCTCTGGCCGTTCGACGGCATGAACGCGCAGACGTAGACGAGCGAGGCAACGTGCTCCGGGCAGTTCGCGGCCGCCTGCGTGACGACGACGCCGCCCATGCTGTGACCGACGAGGACCGCGCGCTCGGGACGTTGCGCGAGCACCGAGCACACGCGCGCGGCGCAGTTCTCGAGCGTGACGTCCTCGACGGGCGACTCGTCGTCCCCCGCCCCGGGAAGGTCGAGGGTCTCGACGGTGTGGCCCGCAGCAGTGAGCGGCTCGAGCAGCGGGTCCCAGCACCAAGAGCCGCCGAATGCGCCGTGGACGAGGACGAAGCGCGCCATGGGCGCGCAGGATAACCCGCCGTCGTTCCCGCGCACTCAGTCGACGGTCAGCACGAGCTTGCCCCGCGTGTGCCCTTGCTCGCCGAGCTCGTGGGCGCGCGCCGCCTCGGCGAGCGGGAACGTCCGCTCGACGTGCACCTTCAGCCGACCGTTCTCGACCAGAGCACCGAGCGCTTCCAGCCCTTCGCGGTCGGGCCGCACGAGCATGCTCGTCACGCGGACGCGGTCGCCCGCGCGCTCACGCAGATGGTCGAGCGCCGACGCGGACGGGATCGCGATGAAAATCCCGCCGTCGCGCACGCACGCGACCGTCGGAGCGCTGCCCTCGCCGCCGACGAGGTCCAGCACGACGTCGACGTCCGACACGACGTCCTCGACTGCATCGCTCGTGTAGTCGATCTTCTCGTCGGCGCCGAGCTGGTCGAGGAACGGGTGCTTGGCGGCGCCGGCCGTCCCGATCACGAAGGCGCCACGGGCCTTGGCGATCTGCACGGCGAGATGCCCCACGCCGCCCGCGGCGGCGAGGATCAGGACACGCTGGCCCGGCTGGAGATCTGCGACTCCGACGAGGGCCTGCCAGGCCGTCAGCCCGGCAAGCGGCAGCGCTCCGGCCTCGACGTCGCTCAGGGCGTCCGGCGTCGCCGCCAACTCGTTCGACGGCGCGGTCACGTACTCCGCGTACGCGGCCGCCTCCTCGGGAAAGCGAGGCATCCCGAAGACCCGGTCGCCCGGCGCGAAGTCCGCGACGGCGGCCCCCGCCTCCTCGACGACGCCGGCCACGTCCCAACCGACGGTGAAGGGCGGCTCGCCGAGGAAGCCTCCGCGCGTCCGCACCTTCCAGTCGACGGGGTTGACGCCGGCCGCCGCCACCCGAACGAGCACCTCTCCCGCAGCCGGCGTCGGCCTCGCCAGCTCCTCGACCCGGAGCACGTCGGGGCCGCCGAGCGCATGCTGTCTGATGAGCCGCATCGGCGGTTGCTATATACAGGCACGAGCCACGACGGAGGTGAGGAGATGGCCGCGCCGACGAAGACGAGCTCCGCGTTCCCGAGCCCCTACGAGATCCAGACGCCGCCCGGCTGCGAGGGCTGGGAGGAGATGTACCCGTACTACACGTTGTTCGACGAGTCGCGGCGTGAAGCCGACGAGGCCCGCTTCTGGTTCTGGAACTCGATGCACTTCCCGGTGCCGATGCCCGCCTTCGACGTCGCCTGCATCGACTCTCCGTACCAGGCGGTCGGGGAGTGGCAGAACCGGTTCTTCGCGGTCCCCCCGGCGATGGGGATCGACTACCGCATCGTCAACGGGTACGTCTACATCTCCGGCAACCCGGTCACCGATCCCGAGAAGATCGGCGAGCGCGTCGGCTTCTTCCAGCGGCGTGCGGGCTACTACTTCGAGCATTGGGAAGAGCTCTACGCCGGTTGGAAGAAGAAGATGGAGGCCCTGATCGCGGAGATCACTGAGCTTCCTGTCCCCGAGCTCCCGGAGTACGAGCCCGACGAGGTGATGCTCGAGGACGACCGGAACACCGCGTTCTACGAAGTCCTCGCGTCCTACGACCGCACGCTGCGCTGCGGCGACCTGATGTGGCAGCACCACTTCGAGCTGCTGCTGCTCGGTTACGGCGCATACGTCACCTTCTCGGACTTCTGCAAGACCAGCCTCCCCGACATCCCCGACCAGCACATCGCACAGATGGTCGCCGGGATCGACGTGCTGCTGTTCAAGCCGAGCGCCGAGCTCCGGCGCCTGGCGAAGCTCGCGATCGACAGCGGTGTGGACGGCGTCTTCGTCGAGGGTCGCTCGCCCGCCGAGATCGACGCAGAGCTCGAGCGAAGCGACGCCGGCAAGGCTTGGCTGGCGGAACTCGAGCGGATCAAGGATCCGTGGTTCAACATGGCCACGGGCGACGGTCTCTACCACTACTACGGCAGCTGGTACGACGACCCGACCATCCCGTATGCCTCGATCGTCGGGCACGTGCGCGCCTTGAACGACGGCGAGGAGGCCGAGCGGCCGAGCGAGGAGATTGCGCGCGAGCGCGACCGCCTCGCGTCGGAGTACGGAGCCCTGCTCGACGAGGACACACGTAGGACGTTCGACGAGCTGCTGGGTCTCTCGCGCATGGTCTTCCCGTACGTCGAGGAGCACAAGTTCTACTGCGACTACTGGTTCCTGACCCGCTGGTGGAACAAGGTGCGCGAGTTCGGAGCACTGCTCGCACGACACGGTTTCCTCGAGGACACCGAGGACGTCTTCCAGCTCGGGCGGCACGAGGTCGCGCAGGCGCTCGACGAGCTGCTCCTGACCTGGGCGACCGGGGGCGCGCCGCTCGGGCCGAGGCACTGGCCTCCCATCGTCGCCCGTCGTAAGGAGCTGCTCGAGCGGCTCGCACGCTGGACGCCGCCGCCCGCGATCGGTACGACACCCGAGGCGATCACGGACCCGATGAGCATCATGCTCTGGGGGGTGACGACGCAGCGCGTCCAGGAATGGGCGAGTGCCGAGGACGGCGGAGGACGATTGACCGGAGCTGCGGCCTCACCGGGCGTCGTCGAAGGTACCGCGCGAGTCGTGATCGACGTCGAGGAGATCGCGGCGGTCCGCGACGGGGACGTCCTCGTCTGCCCGATCACGTCACCGGCGTGGGCGCCGATCTTCTCGAGCGTGAAGGCCGTCGTCACCGACATCGGTGGCGTGATGTCGCACGCCGCGATCGTCTGCCGCGAGTACGGCCTGCCCGCCGTGGTCGGAACGGGGCGCGCGACGGCCACGATCCAGACCGGGCAGACGATCCGCGTCGACGGGTCGGACGGCGTCGTCACGATCCTCGACTGAGGCATGTCCGACCGCTCCACCCGGCCGCTCGCGGAGCTGCGCCGATCCGATGCTCCCGAGTACGGCGGGAAGAGCGCGAACCTGGGCGACATGCTCGCCGCTGGGATCCCAGTGCCTCCCGGCTTCGCGGTCGGCGCACACGCGTTTCGCTTGTTCGTCGCCGAGACCGGCCTGCGAGGGACGGTCGAGTCGGCGCTCGGACGCGTCGCGAAGGACGACGTCGAGGCGGCCGGCGCCGCGTCCAAGACGATCGCGGAGGCGATGCGCTTCGCTCCGCTTCCGCTCCTCGTGCGAGACGAGGTCGCCGAGCGTTACGACGAGTTGGGCGAGCCGTCGGTCGCGGTCCGCTCGAGCGCGCTCGGCGAGGACAGCCACGATGCGACCTTCGCGGGCCAGCAGGAGAGCTTCCTCTGGATACGCGGAGTCGAGCAGCTGCTCGACGCCGTCCGCGATTGCTGGGTGAGCCTCTACACGACGCGCGCGATCATGTATCGCGCAGGGCTCGGCGGCGGAGTCGCGGAGGCGGCAATGGGTGTGACGGTTCAGCAGATGGTCGACGCCGTGGTCTCCGGCGTGATGTTCACCTGCAACCCCGTCAGCGGCGACCCGAGCATGGTCGCGGTCAACGCGAGCTGGGGTCTCGGCATCGCCGTCGTCGGTGGAGAGACGACGCCCGACGACTTCCTCGTCAGCAAGGTCACCGGCGAGGTCGTGCGCCGGACCGTTAGCACGAAGGAGATCGAGTACGTCCCCGATGCCGCCGCGCGCGGAACGGTGCGCCTCGAGGTTCCCGCCGAGCGGCAGGGACAACCGTGCCTCGACGAAGAGCATCTCTCGGCACTCGTCGAGGCCGGGCGAAACGTCGAGCGACACTTCGGGTCCCATCAGGACATCGAGTGGGCGCTCGAGCGCGGCAGCCCGCTCCCCGGCTCGCTGCACGTCCTCCAGTCGCGCCCCGTCACCACGATGAAGCCGAAGACGCCCAAGCTGTCGGAGTCGGCGCTGTCGCTCGTGATGGGCACCTTCGGCGCGTCACCCCAGACCGACCCGGAGCCGTGATCCGCATGCCACTGAGCGAAGACGACGTCCGCGAGATCCTGCGCCTCATCGACGAGTCGGACGTCGAGGAGCTGCGCATCGAGACCGACGAGCTCTCGCTCTACGTCCAGCGCGGCGCTGCTCGCACGGCCGACGCTGCCCAGGCTTCGCCCGACGCGGAGGAGCGGTCGGCGGTCGCGCCGCGCGATGGAGCTGGATCCGACGCGCTGCTCACGGTCGCCGCGCCGATGCTCGGCACCTTCTACCGGGCCGAGGCGCCGGGAGCTGTGCCATTCGTCGACGTGGGGACGCGCGTCGAGCCTGGCACGGTGGTCTGCCTGATCGAGGTGATGAAGATGATGAACGCCGTGCCTGCGGGCGTCACCGGAACGATCGCCGAGATCTGCGCCGACAACGCGCGGCCCGTGGAGTACGGCGCAGCTCTCTTCCGGGTCCGGCCGGATCGATGAGCTCGACCCGCTCGAGCCGAGTCGTCGAGATCGTCGACACGACGATGCGTGACGGCAACCAGAGCCTGTGGAGCGCGACCGGCCTGACGACGCCCGATGTGCTCGAGATCGCGCCGACGGTCGACCGGGTCGGCTTCCACGCGGCCGACTTCACCTCCAGCACGCACATGGCGGTCTCGGTCCGCTTCCACCGCGAGGATCCGTGGGAGCGGCTCCGGCTCGTGTCCGCCGCGATGCCGGCGACGCCACTGAGCTTCATCACCACCGGGATGCGCTTCATCTCCTGGGTCCCGGCGGACGAGGACGTGATGCGGCTCGTCTTCCGCTGCGTCGTCCGCAACGGGATCCGCCGCTTCCAGATCGCCGATCCGTCGAACGATCCCGCGCGACTGCGCCGCCTGGCTGTGCTCGCACGCGAGGAGGGCGTCGAGGAGATCGTGATCGGGCTGACGTATTCGGTCAGCGAGGTGCACACGCACGCGTACTACGCAGAGCGCGCTGCCGCGCTCGCGGACTGCGCGGAGATGGACCGTCTCTACCTCAAAGACCCCGGCGGCCTGCTCACGTCCGCTGACGTGCGCGAGCTCGCGCCGCACTTCATCCGCGCAGCCGGGAGACGCACCATCGAGCTGCACAGCCACTGCACGATCGGGCTCGCACCGCTCGTCTACATGGAGGGTCTGCATGCCGGCTTCCAGGTCCTGCACACCGCGGTCACGCCGCTGGCACGCGGCACGTCGAATCCCGCCGCGGAGACGACGCTCCGCGATCTCGAGGCAGAGGGCTTCTCGCACCGGCTCGACGTCGACGCGCTCGCCGCGGTCTCGAGCCACTTCCGCGTGCTCGCGCGTGAGAAGGGACTGTCGATCGGACGGCCGCAGGAGTTCGACGCGACCTACTACCACCACCAGCTCGCCGGCGGCATGGTCTCGACGACGCGGCGCATGCTCGAGGAGCTGCGACACCCCCAGCTGTTCGACGAGGTGCTTGAGGAGGTCGGCCGCGTGCGCGCCGAGATGGGCTACCCGATCATCGTCACACCCGTTTCGCAGATGGTTGCGACGCAGGCCGTTCGCAACGTCATCGACGGCGAACGCTGGGCCAACGTGTCCGACGAGACCATCCGCTACTTCCTCGGTCACTACGGCGAGCCGGCGGCGCCGCCAGACCGCGACGTGACGGAGCGTGTGCTCTCGCGGCCGCGCGCCGAGGAGCTCCGCGCGGTCGAGCCGCTCCATCTCGACGATGCACGACGACGCTTCGGAGCGCGGATCTCCGACGAGGAGCTGCTGCTGCGGCTGACGATGCCCGAGGAGCAGGTCGACGCGATCGGCTCCGCCACACCCGCGCCTGCTCCGCAGCAGCCCAGGCCCCGGCGAACCGCGGCGAACGGTCGCGGCCGCCATCCGCTCGTGACGCTCCTGAGCGAAGCTGCGAAGCGAGACTCGATCAAGCACCTGCGCGTCCAGAAGGGCGACGAGCTCGTGGAGTGGCGTCGTGCGACTTGACGACGTACAAGGGTTCGTCTTCGACGTGGACGGGACGCTCGTGCACCGCGCGGGCACACAGGCGCACGTTCAACCCGGCGCGCTCGAGGTGCTCGCGAGAATCCGCGCGTCGGGCAGGCCCCTCGCCGTCTTCACGAACGGGAGCCACGAGCCGCCCGAGACGTTCGCGGCCGGGTTGCGGGACGTCGGCCTCGAGCTCGCCGACGAGGAGATGCTGACGCCGCTCCGCAGCGTCCAGTCGTACCTCCGTGCGCGTGACGGCGACGGATCGATGTTCCTGCTCGCGAACGAGCGCGTGCGCGACTGGCTGGAGCGCGCGGGCCTGCGGATCACCGACGCTGAGGACGCCGACGCCGTCTTCGTCGCGCACGTGGACACGGTGGAGTTCGAGCGGCTCGAGCGGGCGGCTCGCGCCGTCCTGGCCGGAGCGGAGCTGCTGACCGCGAGCTACGCGCCCGCGTACGCCGGAGCGGAGGGTCCGATCCTCAGCCGCGGCGCCATGACCGCGGCGGCGATCGCGAAGGCGAGCAGCACCGAGCCGGTGATCGTGGGCAAGCCCTCCCATGCCGCGCTCGAGACGATCTCCGATCGGCTCGGTGCGGCGCCGGCGACGCTGGCCGTGATCGGCGACGACCTCGGGATGGACATCGCACTGGGAAAGCTCGGCGGCGCGCGGACGATCCTCGTGCGCAGCGGGATCAGCGGCGGTCTCGACCTCGAGGGCATCCCCGTCGCGAGCCGACCGGACGCGGTCGTGGACGGGGTCGAGGAGCTGCTCGACTGGCTCTGAGCTAGGCGCCGACGTCGCCGAGCGCGAGCAGCCGCGACTGCCCGACGATCAGGTCGTGTACCTCGTCGTCGTCGAAGTCGGCGCCGAGCAGGCGCTCCGCCCAGAGCGCGAGCCCGTCCTCCACCGTCGGATAGTCCGGGTTGCCGAGGTCACTGGAGAAGAGCGAATGCGCCCTGCCGACTGCGCGCACGCCCTCGAAGACGTGCTCCCACGACGTCTTCCCGCTGTGCGGAGTGCTCAGGCACCGCTCGAGCAGGCACCCACGTGAGGCGAGCTCGAGCTGGTCGTCGATCGAGAAGTCCTGGCACGGGAACTCTGGATGCGTCACCACGATGTGCGCGACTCCTTCGTCGACAGCTCCGTCGACGACGGCGAACGCGTCGTCGCGCGCGAGATGGCCGGTCGCGAGAATCAGTCCGTGCCTCGCGATCGCGCGCAGCACGTCGCTCGTCTCGGGGAGCAGGGCGCCGTTCTCGTCCGTCACGTGAACCGGCTCGACGCCGAGGCCGAGCGCACGTAGCTCGTGCTGGAGGCGCGCCCACTGAGGCACGTTGTCGCCGGGTTTCGGCTCCACTCGGCCGGCGGTCTCCGCCGGGGAGTCGACCGTCGGCATCCAGACGATGCGCGCCCCCTCGCGAGCCGCGACCTCGACGGCGAGCGCGTTCATGCCGCCGACCGCCTGGTTCAGGGTCAGCGTCCCGAAGACGTCGACCTCGGGGATCAGATCCGAGACGACGCGGGCACGCTCGGCAGTCGATGTGTAGTGCGACTTGAGCGCGAAGCCGGCAAGTCCGAGCTCGGCGAACCGACGCGCGAGCGTCACGTCGTCGATTCGGCGCGGAGGCACGTCGGGCGCGACGTGAACGTGCAGGTCGAACGCGCCTCGCACGAGCTCGCGCGCGCGCGCGCTCACGCGGAGGTCGGCAGGCTGTGTCGCCACCGCGCGCGATCCGCCCCTCGTCACCCGCGTACCCTAGCCGGGTGGGTCCGCGCCCAGCGCGCTTCGGTCGATCGCGCGCTTGAGGATCTTTCCCGTCGGCCCCTTTGGGAGCTCGTCGACGAACACGAGCCTGCGCGGGTACTTGTAGGCGGCGACACGCTCCTTCACCCAGGCGGCGACGTCGTCCGGGTTCGACGCCGTGCCTGGCCGCGGGACCACGAGCGCCGCGACCTCCTCGCCGAGCCGCTCGTCCGGCACGCCGACGACCGCGGCCTCGAGCACGGCGGGATGGGTGTACAGCACCTCCTCGACCTCCCGCGGATAGACGTTGTAGCCGCCCCGGATGATCAGCTCCTTCCGGCGGTCGACGAGGAAGAGGTAGCCGTCGTCGTCGACGTAGCCGACGTCGCCGGTCCCGAACCACCCGCCGGCGTCGATTGCAGCGGCGGTCGCGTCGGGGTCCTCCCAGTAGCCCGGAATCACGGACGGCCCGCGGAACTGCGCCTCGCCGATCTCGTTCGCCGGCAGCGGCTCGCCCTCGAGCGAGACGATCCGCAGCTCGGTGCCTCCGAGCGGCATGCCGACAGAGCCCGGCTTGCGCTCCTGTCCGTGGACGTACGTGGTCGCGACTCCCGAGAGCTCCGTCAGCCCGTACCCCTCGTACACCTCGCCGCCGAAGATCGCCTCGAACGCACGGGCGACCTCGACCGGAACGGCCGCGCCGCCGACGTGCGCGATCCGGATCGGCGGCAGCTCGTCCGCCGTGCGCGCCGCCTCGCACAGCGCGATGCACATGGTCGGCACGCCGAGCAGGATCGTCGTCCGTGTCTGCGCCATCCCCTCGAGCGCGGCTTCGGGGTCGAAGCGCGCGGCGACGTTGATCGCGGCGCCCGCGAGAAACGTGGAGAGGATCCCGGTCGACTGGCCGAGCACGTGCGAGAACGGCGCGACGCCGAGCATCACGTCGCCCGGCCCGAGCCGCAGCGCTTCGGCCGCGTTCGCCGCGGCCGCGCGCAGGCTCCCGTGCGTGAGGATCGCGCCCTTCGGTCGGTCCGACGTCCCCGACGTGAACAGGATCACGGCGGGATCGGTCCCCGTCAGATCGAGAGACCCGACGAGCGGATCGACGTCGCCGTCGAGCTCGTCCTCGACCAAGAGCCGCGGCGTCGAGGCCTCGATCCTCGCCTCGATCTCGGCTGGTGCGAGCAGGAGGTTGAGCGGCACGGCGATCGCACCGAGCTTCAGGGCACCGAAGTAAGCGGCGACGAAACCGGAGCCGTTCGGCAGCCTGATCGCGACCCGGTCGCCGGTATGCACACCGCGCTCGCGCAGGATCGCGGCGGCGACTCCGGCACGGCGTTCGAGCTCCGCGTATGTGATCGTCCCGGACTCCCCGAGCAACGCGGGTCGCGCGCCGTGCGCCGCCGCCGCATCCCCGAGGATCCGCGCGAGGTTCACGCGGCGATCGCCGCCAGCACCGCGGCCCGCACCTCGTCAGGGCCCGGCAGGTAGGCGTCCTCGAGCGGCGGGCTGAACGGGATCGGCGCGAACGGCGCGCCGACCCGCCCGATCGGCGCATCGAGTTCGTCGAACGCGGCCGCCTGCACCCGGGCGACGATCTCCGCCCCGAACCCGCCGTGCTCGACCGCCTCGTGCGCGACCACGAGACGGTGCGTCCGCGACACCGACTCCAGGATCGTGTCGACGTCGAGCGGCACGAGCGTCCGGGGGTCGATCACCTCGATCTCGACTCCCTGGTCGGCCAGCGACCCGGCCGCCGCGACGGCGTCGTGAACGAGCCGCGAGAGCGCGACGACGGTGACGTCGCGACCCGGCCGCACGATGCGCGCCCGCCCGATTGCGCCGGACTCCCTGTGGACGTCGACCTCCTCGCGACGGAAGTAGAGCGTCTTGTTCTCGACGAAGACGACCGGGTTGTCGTCTGCGATCGCCGCCGCGAGCAGGTCCGCGGCGTCGGCTGGCGTGCTCGGCATCACGACCTTCAACCCGGGCACGTGCGTGAGCCACGCCTCGAGGCTCTGCGAGTGCTGCGCACCGCCGCGCTGGCCGGCGCCGCCCTGCGTGCGCAGCACCATCGGGACGCGGAGCTGGCCGCCGGACATGAAGTGCGCCTTGGCCGCCTGGTTGACGAGCTGGTCGAGCGCGAGCGTGATGAAGTCGACGAACATGATCTCGACGATCGGGCGCATGCCCGACTGCGCTGCGCCGATCGCGATCCCGCAGATCGCCGCCTCGCTGATCGGCGTGTTGCGGATCCGGTCCTCGCCGAACTCCTCGGCAAGACCCGCCGTCGCGCCCCACGGCCCGCCCTCTACGACGTCCTCTCCGAGCACGAGCACGCGATCATCCGCGCGCAATGCGCCGGCCAGCGTCGCGGTGATTGCGCCGAGGTACGTCGTCTCGGTCACGTCGCGTAGACGAGGTCGGTGGACGGCGGCGAGGGGAACGGGCTCTCGCGTGCGAGTCGGACGGCTTCGTCCACCTCGTCGCGCGCACCTTGCTCCAGAGCCACGACCGTGTTCTCGTCGAGCCAGCCCGCCTCCACCCCGCAGCGTTGCAGCCGCAGGATCGGATCGAGCTGCTGCCACTCCTCCGCGGCGAGCGCCTCGCGGTAGCGCTGGGGATCTCCCTCGTAGTGACCGCGCAGGCGCACGGTCAGGCACTCAAGCAGCGCCGGGCCTGCCCCGGCGCGTGCCGAGGAGAGGACGTGCGCGAAGGCATCCCGGACCGCGACGACGTCGTTCCCGTCCACGGTCTCCCGCTCGATCCCGTACGGCGCGACGACGTCGCTGACGCGCTCGACGTTCGTGTGGGCGGAGCGCGGCGTGAACTCGGCGAAGCCGTTGTTCTCGCAGACGAGGATCACCGGGAGCTCCCACAGGGTTGCGATGTTCACGGACTCGACGAAGATCCCGCCCTGCACGGCGCCGTCGCCGAAGAAGACGACGGCGACCTGGTCGCCGCCGAGCATTCGCCCGGCGAGCGCGCTGCCGAGCGCAAGCGGCACGTTTCCGCCGACGACGCCCGTCGCGCCGAGGAAGCCGTGCCCGGCGTCGACGAGGTGCATCGAGCCGCCGAGTCCCCTGCAGAGGCCGTCGACCCGCCCCATCAGCTCCGCCATCACGGCGGGTAGCGGCGCGCCTTTCGCGATCGCGTGCCCGTGCGCCCTGTGGTTGCCGTACACCGCGTCGTCGTCGCGCAGCTGCGAGCAGACGCCCGCGGCGACTCCCTCCTGCCCGATGCTCAGATGGATCAGCCCGTGCACCTCGTTCGCGCGCGCAAGCTCGCCGACGCGCTCCTCGAAGATGCGGATTCGCCACATCGTGCGGAGGAGCTCGAGTCCGGTCGCGCCGCCGAGCGCGTCCGTCATGCGTTACGCCGTCGTCGGCGCAGGGCTCAGCACGTGCTGGACAACGTCGACGATCTTCGCCTCGTTCGGGAGGACGTACTCCTCCATCGGCTCGCTGTACGGGATCGTCGCGTCGAGACCGGTGACGAGCCCGATCGGCGCCCTGAGCGACGAGAAGCCCTCGGACGCCACCTCCGCCGCGATCACCGCCGCCGCAGAGCCGTGCCGCGTCGACTGGTCGACGATCACGAGCCGGCCGGTCTTCTCGACGGAAGCGAGGATCGTCGGGGTGTCGAGCGGCGCGAGCGTCCTCGGGTCGATCACCTCGGCGCTGATGCCCTCCGCGGCGAGCTGCTCTGCTGCCGCGAGCGCCTTCCCGAGCATCCAGCCGATCGCGACGATCGTGACGTCGCTGCCCTCGCGGACGACGTTCGCCTCGCCGAGCGGAACGACGTGCTCGCCCTCGGGCACGTCGCCGTGCTCGAGCGTCAGCAGGTAGTGGTGGAAGAAGACGACGGGGTTATCGTCGCGGATCGCCGCGGTCATGAGCCCCTTGGCGTCGGCCGCCGTGGCGGGCACGGCGACACGCAGGCCCGGCACGCCCATGAACATCCCGTAGATGGAGCCCGTGTGCTGACCCGACCAGCCCGCCGTGAAGCCGTAGCCGGCCTTCAGCACGACCGGCACCTTGACCTGTCCGCCGGTCATGTAGTGGAAGCGCGGCCCCTCGTTCACGACCTGGTCCATCGCCACGAGCATGAACTCCGCCATGTAGAGCTCGACCACCGGCCGGTACCCGGCGAAGGCCGCGCCGATCGCCATTCCGATCTCTGCCGTCTCGGAGATCGGCGTGACGCGGACACGGTCGCCGCCGAAGGCCTGCAGGAACGGGTCGTTCTCGTGCGTCGCGATGTTCTGGCCGAAGTAGAGCACCGACTCGTCGCGCTCCATCTCCTCGCGAATCGCCTCTTCGATCGCGGCGATGTAGGGCAGCTCGCGTGCCATGTGCTCCGCCCTCCTAGGCGTAGACGTACTTTGTTCCCTCTTCCCCGGCGGGAAGCGGGCTCTCGATCCCGAACGACACAGCCTCCTCCATCTCGTCGCGCGCGGCCCGTGCGATCTCGTCCGCCTGCTCGGCGCTCAGCGTTCCGTCGCCGACGAGACGCGCGCGGAACCGCGGCACCGGGTCGCCGCGCTTCGCCGCCTCGTACTCCTCGGGCGCCCCGAACACGGTGATCGCCTCGTGCTCGGGGAAGTGCAGCGGGATTCCCGGCGGCGCGATGATGTTGCCGTGCGCGCTGAGGCGGTAGACGCGTGACTCGACGAGCGTCGGCCCCTCGCCCGCCCGAGCCCGCGCGACCGCGGCCGCGACCCGCTCGTACACGGCGACGGGATCGCCGCCGTCCACCGTCTCGCCCGGCATGCTGTAGCCCTTCGCCTTGACGGCGAGCGGCTCGCCCGCGGCGGCGTTCGCGTCCTCCTGCTCGACGCGCGTGACGACGTTGTAGCTGTTGTTCTCCATCACGTAGACGACCGGGAGCTTCCACAGCGACGCGATGTTCATCGACTCGTGGAACGCACCCTGCTTCGAAGCACCGTCGCCGAAGAAGCAGAGGACGACGCGTCCCTTCCCCTCGATCTGCGCGGCGTAGGCGGCACCGGTCGCGTGAGGGATCCCCTGCGCGACGATGCCCGACGTGCCGAGGAAGCCGCGCTCGACGTCGGTGAGGTGCATCGAGCCGCCGTAGCCCTTGCAGAGGCCGGTCTCCCGGCCGTAGATCTCGGCCATCATCGCCTTCGGATCGGTGCCGCGGACGAGCGGATAGCCGTGACAGCGGTACGTCGCCAGCAGGTAGTCGTCGGGACCGAGGGCGGCCAGCGAGCCGACGATCGACGCCTCGGCTCCGTCTGCCAGGTGCGTGTGGCCGCGGATGACGCCGGGGTGCTCCTCGAACGTCCGCTTCACCCGCTCTTCGAACTCGCGTATCCGCACCATCTGCGTGAACATCCAGACGAGGCGATCGTTGTCGAGGGCGTGCTCAGACACCTGCGCTCCTTTTCGGTTCGGCGGTGAGTTGCGCGCTCGTCGTCTCGTAGGCGCGCTCGAAGATCTGGTCGATCGGGAGGTTGCGGAGCTCCTCGGAGATCACCTCGACGCCCCACGGCCCCTCGTAGCCGATCTCGCGACAGACCTCGACGTACGCGGGGATCGGGAACTCGCCCTCTCCCGGCAGCCTGCGGTGGTTGACAGTCTCGTCGATCAGATCGGGCATGTTCTCGTACTGGCCGTCGTTGAGCTCGACCCAACCGAGATGCCTGGCGTCGATGCGCCGGAGGTGTTCGGGCTCGATGCCGAGCTTCGACATGTGCCAGATGTCGATCGCGAGCGCGCCGTTCGGCGCGTCCGCGCCCTCGACTACCGCGAGCGCGGAGTCGAGATCGCGCACGTTGACGTCGAACGGCATCAACTCGTAGACGATCTTCGCGTCGTGGTGCCGCGCGGCGTCCGCGCACAGCTCGGCGAACCGCTCCGTGACCTGCGACAGCTCGCACTCGGTGCCCGGGATGTTGCCGACCTTGATGTGGTGTGCGTCGAGCGCCGCAGCCGCCTCGAACAGCAGCCTTCGAGTCGGCTCCGCCGCACGCCGCCGCTCGTCGTCCGGGTCGAGAAACCACTCCCAGAGGAACTCGAGCTCGAGGTAGCGCAGGCCGTTCGCGTCCATCTGCTCCTTCATCTCCGCAAGCGTCCGGCTCTCGAGCACGTGCTCGAGGTCGGCGTGCCAGATGCCGATGCCGGCGAAGCCGACCCGCGCCGCCTGCTCGCAGCGCTCGCGCCAGTCGAACAGGCTCCACTCGCGCCCGACGTGCACCTCGACGGGACCCGACACGGTCCAGTAGCACCCGACGATCTCGTTCTCCGGAACCATCGGCGAGAACCTAACGCTTCGGGCGCCTCGGATGGCGTGGACCGCCGTTCGCGAAGTAGGCTGGGCCGCAATCGAGCGAAGGCGGTGGGCCAACGTGGCGTCTGCGGACTACGTGATCGTCGGAGCGGGCTCGGCGGGCTGCGTCCTCGCCGCGCGGCTGAGCGAGGAGCACGATGCGAGCGTGCTGCTGCTCGAGGCCGGAGGCCCGGACACCGCGCCGGAGCTGCACATCCCCGCAGCCTTCCCCGCGGTGTTCAAGTCGAGCCTTGACTGGGACCTGCTCGGTGAGCAGGAGCCAGGTCTCGGCAACAGGCGCCTCTACCTCCCGCGCGGCCGCGTGATCGGCGGCTCCGGGTCGATCAACGCGATGATCTACCTCCGCGGCAACCAGGCCGACTACGACGAGTGGGCCGCGAACGGCTGCGAGGGTTGGGCCTACGAGGACGTCCTGCCGTATTTCAAGCGAGGCGAGGACAACGAGCGCGGCGCCGATGCGTTCCACGGCGTCGGCGGACCGCTCGCGGTGTCGGAGAGCCGCTCGATGAGCCCGCTCGTCGACGTGATGCTGGAGGCCGCGGTCCAGGCCGGGCACGACTTGAACCCGGACCTGAACGGCGAGCGCCAGGAGGGAGTCGGCCGCTTCCAGCTGACGCAGCGGGACGGCGTCCGCTGCAGCACGGCCGACGCGTACCTCCATCCCGCGGCGTCGCGGCCGAACGTCGACGTGATCACCGGAGTCTTCGTCCAGCGCATCGTCTTCGACGGTGACCGTGCCGTCGGTGTCGAGGTCGTGCGCGACGGGACAGTCGAGACCGTGCACGCGGGACGCGAGGTGATCCTCTGCGCCGGCTCGTACCAGTCGCCGGTGCTGCTGATGCTGTCCGGGATCGGCCTCGAGGAGGAGCTCGCCCCGCTCGGGATCGCCGTCCGCGAGAGCCTGCCCGTCGGCCGCGATCTCCAGGACCACTGCATGGCGCAGCTCAACTACCTCACCGACGAGCCGACGCTTTTCGGCATCTTCACGCCCGAGAACTTCGGCCTGCTCGAGCAAGGACGCGGGCCGCTCACCTCCAACATCCCGGAGGCCGGAGGCTTCTTCCACACGCGCCCCGACCTGCCCGCGCCCGACGTCGAGTTCCACTTCGCCCCGTCGCTCTTCTTCGACGAGGGGTTGACCGCGCCGGGAGACAGCGGCTACTGCTTCGGACCCGTCGTGATCAAGCCGACGAGTCGCGGACGCGTGATGCTGCGCGCGCCGCTGCCGGACTCGAAGCCGCGCGTGCTCTGCAACTTCCTGACTACGGACGAGGACCGGCGCAGCGCGATCGAGGGGATGCGCATCGCACTCGAGATCGCCTCGCAGCCTGCGCTGAAGGCGGTCGAGCGCGCGCCGTTCAGCGTGCCGAGCTCGGACTCGGACGAGGACCTGCTCGAGTTCGTGCGCCGCGTCGGGCAGTCGGTCTACCACCCGACGTCGACGTGCGCGATGGGCTCGGTCGTCGACTCCGAGTTGCGCGTCTACGGGATCGAGGGCCTGCGGGTCGTCGACGCGTCCGTGATGCCGACGATCACGCGTGCGAACACGCACGCCGCGACCGTGATGATCGCCGAGAAGGCATCCGACCTCATTCTCGGGAAGACACCCCTTGCAGCGGCGAGCACCGCCGCCTGACAACTGGAGACGACGACGCGAAAGGAACGTCATGACCGTTACGACTGAGCCCGACGTCCAGGTCGAGAACCTGCTCGACGAGCGGGAGTGGACCGGGAAGATCTCCAGCAACGGCTGGGTCGAGGCCCCCGTCCAGATCGAGACCGTCGAGCCCGCGACGGGCGACGTGCTCGGCACCGCGGGAGGCGGCGACGCGAAGACGATCGGCCGCGCCGCCGAGTCGGCGGCCGCCGCACAGCGGGAGTGGGCGCAGACGCCGTTCGCGGAACGAATCGCAGTCGTCAGGCGCGCGGCAGAGCTGATGGAGCGGCACCGCCCCGAGCTGACCGGCTGGCTGATCCGCGAGACCGGCTCGGTCCCCGGAAAGGTGGCCCACGAGATCACGGCCTCGATCGGCCAGCTCGACATGGCTGCGACGCTCCTCAACCAGCCGCTCGGGATGGTGCTGCCATCGCTGACTCCCGGACGGACGAGCACCGCTCGCCGCGTTCCGGTCGGAGTCGTCGGCGTGATCACGCCGTGGAACTTCCCCTACGTGCTGGCCATGCGCTCGGTCGGCCCCGCACTCGCGCTCGGAAACGCGGTCGTGCTCAAGCCCGATCACAACACGCCGGTCACCGGCGGCGTCGTCATCGCTCGCCTGTTCGAGGAGGCGGGCCTCCCCGAGGGCGTGCTGCACGTGATCCCAGGCGACGGCGAGGTCGGCAAGGCGCTCGTCATCGACCCGCACGTCCGCATGATCTCGTTCACCGGCTCGACGGACACCGGGCACCTCGTCGGCGAGGCGGCGGGGCGGCTGCTCAAGCGAACGCTGCTCGAGATGGGCGGCAACAGCCCGCTCGTCGTGCTCGACGACGCCGACATCGAGGCGGCCTCGTCCGCCGGCGCGTGGGGCTCGTTCCTCCACCAGGGGCAGATCTGCCTCTCGGTCAGCCGCCACATCGTGCACGAGAGCATCGTCGGCGCGTACACGGACGCGCTCGTCGAGCGTGCCGATCGACTGCCCGTCGGCAACCCTGCGACCGAGGAGGTCGCGCTCGGGCCGATCATCAACGAGCGGCAGCTGAACCGCGTGCGCCGGATCGTGGACGAGAGCGTCGCGCAGGGGGCCAAGGTGCGCGCAGGCGGGACGAACGACGGCCTGTTCTTCAAGCCGACGGTGCTCGGAGAGGTGACCCCGGAGATGCCGGCGTTCGCCGAGGAGATCTTCGGCCCCGTCGCGCCGATCGTCTCCTTCCGCGACGACGCGGAGGCGGTCGAGCTCGCGAACGCAACGGAGTACGGGCTCACTGCAGCGGTCCAGTCCGGCTCGTTCGCGCGCGCCTCCGCGATCGCGGATCAGCTTCGCGCCGGCATGGTGCACGTCAACGACCAGACCATCAACGAGGAGCCGCCCGCGCCGTTCGGCGGGTTCGGCTGCTCGAGCAACGGGGGCCACTTCGGCGGCGTCGCCAACCTCGAGCTGTGGACGGAGTGGCAGTGGCTGACCGCGCGGGAGAAGGCGGAGCCCTTCCCGTTCTGAGAGCTACTCGTCCGGGACGTTGAGCTCGATCCGAACGCCGTTCGGGTCGATGACGAACAACTGACGAAAGACGCCCGGCACCTCGTTCGGCACTGCGTCGACACCCGACGCCGACAACCGGGCGAGGAGTGCGTCGTACTCGGCGCAGGGAAAAGCGACGTGGTCGACCGGGCCTTCCACTGCAGGGAGCCCCATTCCGGCCGTCCACTCACGATAGGCACCGCGTTCCGCGACGTGGACCCATGGCTTGCCGTCGAGATAGAGCCAGTAGCCAGGGAACTCGAGCGGAGGCCGGTCGCCCACCTCGAAGCCGAGCGCCTCGCAGTAGAAGGCCCGCGTCGCCTCGAGGTCGTCGGTCAGCATGAGAATGTGGTCGAGCATCAGGCTCTTGTTCCTCGCTGCCTTGCATAGGCGACGAACGCATCGATCGCGCTCGGGTCGAGGAGCGCATCCCTGCTCGCGACCTCTGCCGGGTCCGCGCCGTCGAGGATGCGCTTGACGGGCAACTCGAGCTTCTTTCCGGTCAGGGTGCGCGGGATCGCCGGCACCGCCAGGATCCTGTCGGGCACGTGCCGCGGCGACAGCGCCGTGCGGATGTCGCCCGCGAGGCTTGCGCGCAGCTCGTCGGTCAGCTCGACGTCCGGCCGCACGACGACGAACAGCAGCAGCTCGTCCGTCGCCTCGAGATGGACGACCAGGCTGTCGAGCACCTCGTCGCGCTCCTCGACGACGGCGTAGAGCTCGCTCGTCCCCATCCGGACGCCGCCGCGGTTCAGCGTCGCGTCGGAGCGGCCGGTGATCAGCGCGCTGCCACGCTCGGTGAACAACACCCAGTCGCCGTGACGCCAGACGCCGGGGAAGTGGTCGAAGTACGCGTCGCGGTAGCGCGAGCCGTCGTGGTCGTTCCACAGTCCGACCGGCATCGACGGCATCGGCTTGGTGATGACGAGCTCGCCGAGCTCGCCGATCACCGGCTCGCCGTCCTCCGAGAACGCCTGCGCGTCGACGGCGAGGCAGCGGCCCGCGATCTCGCCCGCGTATACGGGCAGCAGGGGGCTTCCCTGCACGATCCCGGTGCAGACGTCCGTGCCGCCGCTGCCGAGATTGAGGAGGACGATGGGATCGACCTGTCGGTAGATCCACTCGAACGCCTCGAGCGGCAGCGGGGAGCCCGCCGCGCCGATCGAGCGCAGCGAGGAGAGGTCGACGTCGCGTCCGGGCTCCAGGCCCTCCTTCCGGCAGGCCGTCGTGAACGCAGGGCTCACGCCGAGCATCGTCGGACGGGTCTCCTCGACCAGCCGCCACTGGAACCCGAGATCGGGATACGCAGGGTTACCGTCGATCATCACGATCGACGCGCGCACGAGGAGCGTCGACACGAGCGCGTTCCACATCATCCACGCGGTGGTCGTGAACCACTGGAGCCTGTCGCCCGGGCGCAGGTCCCAGCTGAGTGCGTGGTTCTTGAAGTGCTCGAGCAGGATCCCGCCGTGCCCGTGGACGATCGGCTTCGGCAGGCCGGTCGTGCCGGAAGAGAAGAGGACGTACAGCGGATGCGCGAACGGCACGGGATCGAACTCGAGCGGGCCTTCCTCGCGCAGCAGCTCGTCCCACGAGAGCGCGTCGGTCGGCTCGTCGCCCGCATCGCCCGCGTACGGAACGTGGACGACATGGCGGAGCGTCGGCAGCTGCTCGCGGATCGTGCGCACCTGCTCCCGCCGGTCGACCAGCGTCTCGCCCCAGCGATAGCCGGCGACGCACAGGAGCACCGTCGGCTCGAGCTGGCCGAGCCTGTCGAGCACGCTGCGGACGCCGAACTCCGGTGGGCACGTCGCCCAGATCGTGCCGAGGCTCGCGCTCGCGAGGAAGGCGACGAGCGTCTCCGGGATGTTCGGGAGGTACGCGACGACGCGGTCCCCCGGACCGACGCCGAGCCGCCGAAGGCCGGCCCGCGCCCGCGCAACCTGGTCCCGCAGCTCCCCGAACGTGAGCTCGAGCGACTCGCGCGACTGCGAGCGTGCGACGACGGCGAGCGCGTCGAGGTCGTCGTCGCGGCCGACCATGTGCTCGGCGAAGTTCAGCCGCGCGCCGGGGAACCACTCCGCACCCGGCATCTCGCCCGAGCCGAGCACGCGCTCGTACGGAACGCTCGCGCGAACGCCGAAGTAGTCCCAGATCGATCCCCAGAACCCGTCGAGATCCGTCACCGACCAGCGCCAGAGCGCGTCGTAGCCGTCGAAGTCGAGGCCGCGCTCGGCGCTCAGCCAGCCCAGGTAGCTCCCGATCTCGAAGCGCTCTCGCGCATCCGGCGGCGGGCGCCAGAGGACGTCTCCCTGTACCGGCGACGAGCCCGTTGCCGTCACCGCTACCAGGCGACGGAGCCGGCGTCCACCGGCAGCGCGACTCCGGTGACGAACGACGCCTCGTCGGAGCAGAGCCACGCGACGGTGGCCGCGACCTCTTCGGGCGTTCCGAACCGCTTCATCGCCTGCGGCGCGAGGATCTGCTGCTGGCGCTCGGGCGACTGGTTCGACATCAGCGGCGTCATGATCGCGCCCGGACAGACGCAGTTGACGCGGATGCCGTCCTCCGCGTACTCGATCGCGGCGTTCTTGGTCAGCCCGACGATGCCGTGCTTGCTCGCGGTGTAGGCGCTCAGCAGCCGGACCGCGTGGAGCCCGGCGTTCGACGACGTGTTGACGATGGCGCCGCCGCCACCCGACAGCATCCGGCGGATCTCGTGCTTCATCCCCAAGAACGTGCCGCGGAGGTTGACGGCGATCGTGCGGTCGAAGTCCTCCGTCGAGGTGTCGGCGAGCAGAGCGTGGACGCCGATCCCCGCGTTGTTGTGCGCGAAGTCGAGCCGACCGAACCGCTCGAGCACGAACTCGACGAGCGCCTCGTCGTCCTCCTCGCTCGCCACGTCGCACGCGAAGAACGCGGCGCGTCCGCCCGAGGCCGCGATCTGCGCGACCGTCTCCTCGCCGGCCGCGCGGCTGCTCTCGAGGTCCGAGACGACCACGGCACCGCCTTCGTGCGCGAGGCGCACGGCGCATGCACGACCGATGCCGCTCGCCGCGCCCGTGACGAGCCCTGCCTTGCCCTCGACGAGCCCGCTCATCCGCAGCTCACGACGGCACCAGGACAGCTCGTCCCGTGATCTCGCCGTCGCGGAGACGGCCGAGCACGTCGTTGACGTCGTCGAGCGAGTACCGCTCCGTCCTGAGCGTCACCTCGCCGCGCACGTGCAGCTGGAGGACCTCCCAGAGGTCGATCCAGCTGCCGACGAGGTTGCCGACGACCGCCGTCTCCTGAGAGACGAGCGCGACCGACGGCAGCGACATGACACCCCCGTAGCCGATGGTCGAGAAGACGCCGCCGTTTGCCAGCACGCCAAGCGATGTGGCATGCGTGTCGTCGGTGCCGACGACGTCGAGCACGACGTCGGCGCCCCGGCCGTTCGTCAGCTCGCGTGCCGCCGAGACGACGTCCTGCTCGTCACCGAGGACCTCCGCCGCGCCGAGCTCGCGGGCGAGCCGACGGCCGCGCTCGTCGGCGTCGACCGCGACGACCGTCGCGCCGCCGAGCACCCGGACGAGCTGGAGGGCGATGTGCCCGACACCGCCGATGCCGATCACCACGACGGTCCGGCCCGGCTCGAGCCGAGGAACGAGCCGCTTCACCGCGTGATAGGCGGTGAGCCCGGCGTCCGCGTGTGGCGCCACCTCCGCGGGGTCGACGCCCGGCGGCAGCGGGACGAGCGAACGCTCGTCCACGAGCACGTATTCGGCGAACCCGCCGTCCTGCGTGAGGCCTGTGAACTGGTGCCGCTCGCAATGCATGTCGTGTCCCCGCCTGCACGAGACACACAGTCCGCAGCTGTACGGCGGATAGAGGAGCACGGCGTCGCCGACCGAGACCGTGCTCACGTCGTCGCCGACCGCGTGCACCCAGCCCGCGTTCTCGTGACCGAGGACGAGAGGCAGCGTCACGCCCGCGACCTCCATCAGACCATCGATCGCGTGGAGGTCGGTCGCGCAGACGCCCGCACCGCCGATGCGCACGACGACGTCGCGGGGCCTCGACGGCTCGGGCTCGGGCAGTTCGATCAGCTCGAGCGGCGAGTGGTACGCCTGGAGTTGCGCCGCCTTCACGTGCGGGCCGCGGCGGCGACGGTGCGCGAGCCGAGATACCCGTTCGCGTCCTCGTCGAGATGGTCGGCGAGCCGCGTTGCGAGCGCCATGATCGTCAGCGACGGGTTGACCGACATCGTCCGCGGCACGAGCGAGCCGTCGCCCACGAACAGCCGCTTGACCTCGTGCGCCTCGCCGTTGCGGTCGACCACCGAGCGCTCGGGATCGTCGCCCATCCGGCAGCTGCCCTGGACGTGCGTCGAGGCGAGGCCGGTCCAGCACACCTGCTGCGCGCCCGCGGCGCCGAGCACCCTGCGCGCGAAGTCGAAGGACGCGTCGATCCGCTCCAGCTCTCGCTCGTTGAACGCGATCTCGAATCGCTCTTGGCCGTCTTCGACGACGACCGCAGCGTTGTTCTCGTCGTTCACCATCGCGAGGATCCCGACCCAGTGCCGGAAGCGGTGGACCGCGTCGACGAGCGGCTGTCCCCACATCGGCCCGTTCTCGTCGCAAAGCGTGGTCGCGAACGAGATCGGGTCCTGGATCGTGGTCGCCTCGAGCACGTAGCCGCCGTCCTCGTCGTGCTGATGCGTCATGCAGTGCGCCGTGATCGGGTAGACCATGTGCGCGTCCTGTGGCTCGGCGAAGCGGCCGTAGACGAGGCGGACGGGATGGAGGCCGAGGTGCTTCCCGACCGCCGGGCCGTTCAACCCCGAGCGCAGCAGCAGCTGCGGCGTGTTCAGCGCGCCGCACGCGGCGACGACCGCGCCTGCGTGGACGACGTGCGTCTCGCCTGCCGCGTCGACGTACTCGACTCCGGTTGCGGCACCGTCCTCGACGAGCACGCGCTCGACCGCCGCCTCCGCCCGCAGCTCGAGCAGTCCCTGTGTACAGGCGTCGTGGATG
This sequence comes from Gaiellaceae bacterium, assembly GCA_035623685.1. GTDB lineage: Bacteria > Actinomycetota > Thermoleophilia > Gaiellales > Gaiellaceae > 3-1-20CM-4-69-9. Next base: position 8,372 of record DASPSY010000113.1, on the reverse strand, counting down.
TACGTGTTCATCGTCGACTTACCGGCGTTCGTCGGACATCCCTGGAGACACGAGCCGCAGCGCATGCAGTTCGCGTCGGTGTACGAGTGGACCGGCTCGAGTTCGGCGCCGAGCACCTTGAAGCCGGCCTCGACCGTGTACACGCTCGTCGTCCAGTCGGTTCGCTCGCGCACGCCGAGGATCCCCTCGACTCGGTCGTAATACGGATCGAGATCGGCGGCCGCGAACGGCTCGCCGGCTTCGTTCGTCAGCCCCGTCTCGGCGTGCCACTTCGCCACGTCGCGCTCGTGCGCACGCAGGGCGACCTTCGTGTTGATGGTCGTCGTCCCACCCACGCAGCGGCCAGCGAGGAACGCGAGCATCTCGCCGTTCGGGAGCGGCGCGAGGCGCAACGGCCAGAAGAGATCGTGCGTCATCTTCGCCTCCCAGCGCACGAAGTCAGCAGCCGTGTAGTGCTTGCCGATCTCGAGCAGGAGGACGTCACGCCCGCGCTGGGCGAGCTCGCCGGCGACGACGCCGCCGCCCGCGCCCGACCCGACCACGACGACGTCGAAGCGGTCCTTCACGCGATCCCCAGGTACGACCAGTCCTTCGCGAGGCGCGTTGCGAGCGGCGTGTTGAAGTCGATCTCCGACCAGGCGCCCGGCCCATCTCTCCCGGGAGCGACGAAGTCGCTGTAGTACGCCTCGACTGCGAGCGCGCGAACGAAGGCGAACCCGGGTGTGTGCGCGTGCTCGGCGAGCGCATAGGCGCCGCCCGCCGCTGCGGGCGCGAGCGCGTCGATCGACGCAAGCGCGATCTCCCGCACCGGCGGCGGCATCGCCGTCACGACGGCATCGACGTAGACGGCCGGGCCGACTCGGCCGGACCCCGGAACGAAGAGCTCGCACAGCGCCTCGACGGTCTCGGCACGGGCCGCGTCGAGAGTCGTCAGCGCCACGCGCCGACCCTACTGAGCGTCCGTTACGCCGTCAATCCGCTCGATCGCCCGCTCGCCCTCGAGGTACGCCGAGCGGAGGACCTCGGGCCGGCTCTCGAGCTCCTTCGCCGTCCCCTCGTAGCGGATCCGGCCGCCTTCGAGGACGTACGCGGTGTTCGCCAGCGACAAGGCGAGGTGCGCGAACTGCTCGATCAGCAGCACGCCGACGCCCGATTCGGCGACCGACTCCAGCGTCGGAACGAGACGCTTCACCACGAGTGGCGCGAGACCGAGCGAGAGCTCGTCGACGAGCATCACCTTCGGGCGCGAGACGAGTGCCTGCGCGAGCACGAGCATCTGCTGCTCCCCGCCCGACAGCAGACGCCCCTGCGTGTGCCACCGCTTCTCGAGCTCCGGGAAGAGCCTGAGCGCGTAGTCGATGCCTTCCTGCCGCTGGTGGCGCGCGAGAGAATACGTCGCCACTCTGAGGTTGTCCTCGATCGTCAACGCGGGCAGCAGGCGCCTCCCCTCCGGAACGACGGCGACGCCTGCCGCGCGAATGCGCTCCGGCGCCCGACGCGTCAAGTCGCGGTCCCCGAGCGCGACACGTCCCGCGCTCGGACGCAACACGCCGGCGACCGCGAGCACGAGCGTCGACTTGCCCGCGCCGTTTGCGCCCAGCAGCGTCGTGATCTCGCCGGGAGGGATCCGCAGCGAGACGTCGTGAACGACCGGGTGCCCGCCGCGCAGGACGGACACGCCCTCCAGCGTCAGCGTCGGTCCGGCGCCGTCCGGGGAGCTCACACGGCCTCCTCGGTGCCGAGGTATGCGCCGACGACGCGCTCGTCACGCAACACGTCGGCGGTCGGCCCCGACGCGATCAGACGCCCGAAGTCGAGAACGGCGGTCGTCTCGCAGCAGGCCGAGACGAGGGTCATGTCGTGGTCGACCAGGATCACGAGTGCACCGAAGTGCTGGGGGATCGCCCTGATCACCTGTCCGAGCTGCTCGGTCTGCTCCTCCGGCAGGCCGGCGGCCGGCTCGTCCAGGAGCACGACGCGCGGCTTCCCGACGACGGCGCGGGCGAGCTCGACGAACCGGCGTGCGCCTGCGCCGAGACCGCCGACCTTCTGCGCGGCCACGTCCTCCAGCCCGACGAACGCGAGCGCGTCGCCGACCGCGGACTGGCGCGACGCGCGCGAGCCCGAGGAGTGCTCGTGGATCATCGCGACGTTCTCGAACACGGACAGCCGCTCGATCGCCTGCTCCTGCTGGAACGTGCGCCGGAGGCCCCAGCGCGCGCGACGGTAGTCGGCCATCTTCAACAAGTCTTCGCCGTATGCGCGGATCGCTCCCCCCGCGGGCGTCACGAAGCCGCTGAGCACGTTGAAGAACGTCGTCTTGCCGGCCCCGTTCGGTCCGATCAGCCCACACGTCCCACCCGGGAACGTGACGGTCATACCGTCGATCGGCGTGACGCCGCCGAAGCGGACGGTCAACCCCTCGACCTCGATCACGTCGCCGGCCTGCTGCGGCCGGTCGCCTTTCCCGCGAGGCGGGCGAGCAGCCGGCCGAGGTTCCTCAGGTCCTTCGGCACCTGGTTGACGAGGCCCTCTGGCGCGGTCACCAGCACCTGCAGGATGCCGACGCCGAACAGCACGAGCACGAAGTCGGGGTTTCGCTCGAAGAATCCGAACCAGTCGTTCAGCAGCGCGGGCACGAGCTGCTGGAGGAGCCCGGCGATCCAGGCTCCCCACAGGCTGTAGATGCCGCCCATCATCACGACGGCGAGCAAGGTGATGGAGTCGATCGTCCTGAACTGGATGCTGTAGAGCTTCCCCTCGTCGCCCGCCAACAGCCCGCCCGCGACGCCGGTCAGGAATGACGCGAGCGCGAACGCCCACAGCTTGTAGAAGGTGATGTTCACGCCCGCGGCGATCGCTGCCGCCTCGCTCTGCCGGATCGCCGCCCAGGCGCGGCCGGCCTTCGACGAGATGTGGATCAGCGCGAGCAGGAACATCACCGCGATCACGATCACCGTGTAGCGGTAGTACGCGGGATCGCTCTGCGCGATGCTCGGACGCCGCACGGCGGGGTTTCCGAACGACGACTCGGTGTGGCCGAGCACGCCGCCGCCGCCGTTCGGGAAGTTGACGGTCGGGATGACGATCGAGACCAGCCCCGCGAACATCAGGGTGATCAGCGCGAGATGAAGACCGCTCAGGCGGAGGGCGGGCAGTCCGAGCAGCGTTCCGATCACCCCGGTGATCACGCCCGAGATCAGGAGCACGATCGGGAACGGGAGGCCCGTGAGGAAGAAGAACCGCGCGGCCACCCAGCTGCCGACCACGAGCAATCCGATCTGGCCAAGCGAGACGAGGCCGACCCTGCCCACCAGCAGGTTCAGCCCGAGCGCGACGAGCGCGAAGATCGCCGCCTCGGTCAGGACGACGATCCAGTAGTCGCTCAGCAGGATCGGGAGAGCGAGCAGCGCGAAGGCGAGCAGCGCCACGATGACGAGCACGCGCACGGCCGTCGACGCGTCCATGCTCCACGCGGTCCCCGGCCGGCCGATCCGGCGCGGCGATCCGGCTGTGTCCACGGCTACCGGTCCGTCCGCGAGATCGACACGACCCGGCGGCCCCGAGTCATGACGAGCAGGGCGATGATCGCCAACGCGAAGGGTGCCCCGTACCGGTACGTCGACACGGAGAACGTCGCGTTCGGCCACAGGAGGATCGGCGTCAGGAGAGCGGTGCACAGCCCGACGATGATCCCCGCGATCAGTGTCACTGTCAGCGAGCGCAGCTGAGCGATCAGCGCGGCCGCGAGCGCGGAGATGACGAGGAACGTCAGGCCGACGGCGTCGAGACCGACGAGGTCCGAGAGCAGGAGGCCGGAGAAGCCGGCGAGCACGCCCGATCCGAGCCACGCGACCGCCTCGACCCGGCGCACAGGAACGCCGAGCGTCGAGGTGATCTCGCGGTCGTCGGCGAGCGCCCGCATCGCCGTGCCGAGTCTCGTGTAGCGGAGAAAGGCCGCGACGCCGACGGTGACCAGGACGCCGAAGAGCAGCCCGATGATCTGTGTCCAGTTGACGTCGAGGCCGGCGAAGCCGATGTGGTACTGCCAGCTCGTCGACGGCAGGAACATGGTCCGCGCCTTCGGCGGCCAGAGGTACGACATGATCCCGAGCAGGATCAGGGCTAAGCCGACGGTGCCCATCGCCTTGACGAGCGGATCTCGCCGGGCTAAGGGCGGCCCGAAGATGACGCCGTAGGCGAACGTGACGAGCGCGCCGAAGGCGACGCACACGAGATACGCGAGCCAGTGAGGGGACGACGTGTGGTTGATCAGTGTCCACGAAAGCAGGGCGCCCATAGCTCCGATTGCTCCGAAGGCGAGGTTCAGCACGCCTGTCGCCCGATACAGCACGACGATCCCGACGCCGGACAGCGCGTACACACCACCAAGTGCGAGGCCGGTGATGAGGAACGGCTTGTAGTCCGCGAGACCCGGAAACATCGGACTCTACGAACGCCCTGACATTCGTCTCAACTTCGCTGTCTGCTCCTTACTTCACCGGATACGGCTTGCCGGTGTTCAGCTTGAACCTCTTCTCGAGCGCGCGTGCCTTGGCGATGCCCGGGTCCGCGGCCGAGATGTTGAAGCAGCCCTGCTTGACGACCATCTTCCCGTGATTCGGCGTCACGGTCCGGTCGGTGTTGTTCGGGATGTGCAGCGGGATCTTCCCGAAGTACCAGGGCTTGCAGAGGATGTCCGTGTGGTAGTTCTTCACGCCCGCGAACGCCTGGTTGACGCGCTTGAGCGTGTACGGCGCCTTCATGTTCAGCAGCGCCGACACCGCGATCCTCGCCTCGACGAAGCCCATCTGGCTGAAGCTGCCCAGACCGAAGGCGAGAGGCGGCTTGTACTTCGCGATCACCTGACGGTAGAGCGTGCTGTCAGGCCCAGACGCGGACGGCAGGTTCAGCTCGGCGTTGACGCCGAAGATCCCGTCCCACGCAGTCCCGAGAGCCTGCGCGACGAAGTCGGAGTTGCACGGCGTCGAGCACGACCACGCCTTGACCTTGGTCGTGAGCCCGAGCTTCTGCACCGCGGCCAGGATCAGGAGCGCCTGGTCGGGCGTGAAGTTCAGCACCACGCCACCGTTCGAGCCGGCTGCCTGCACGAGCTTCACCGCGACGGAGTTCGCGTCCTGGATCGGCACGTTGTCCGTGAAGCCGACGATCGGCACCTTCGCCGCCTTCGCGACCGCCTGCGGTCCGGCGTAGATGTAGCCGGTGCCGGGGACGTTCGACTGGTCGAAGACGATCTTCTTCACTCCCGCTCCGATCTCGTACTGCACCGCTCCGTCGGAGCTGTACCGCGGCCCCATGTTCACGGCGGCGATGTGCGAGGTCGAATAGCACTCGGGCGCGATCCCCGAGCCGATCATGTAGATCCCGTGGGTCTCGTAGTACTTGTGGTTGATCGCGCACTCGATGATGCTGGTGTTGCCGACCATCCCGACGACGTGGTCGGTCTGGACGAGCTTCCGTACGAGTGACGCGACCTGGCCCGGGTCGGTCTGCTCCGTCTCGATGTAGTACTTGATCGGATGACCGTAGATCCCGCCGTTGGCGTTCACGCACTGGAAGTACGCATTGGCCATGTTCGGGATGTCCGTGAAATCGGTGCCCGGCTGCTTGGTCGCGATCGCGCCGATCTTGATCGGCGTCCCCGTGGCCTTCTTCCCGTTGCCGAGACCGCACACGCTCTTTGCCTTGCTCGCCGTACCCGTGCCGACCGCGGCCGGCGAGCTCGTGCTCGTGGCGCTGCCCCTGGTGGCCATCGCCACCGCGGCGGTCGCGAGCACAGCGATGGCAAGGACGAGCGCCAACACAATCCTGCGAACCGTCATTCCTCCTCCGTTTCTCCTCCGCACAGAGTCCTGTTGGGTGATCCGGTCCGTCCGGGCACAGCACGATCCAACCACCAGGATTGACGAGCCTGAATCTTGATCCGTCGAGGACGTCTGTGCAAGAACCTCCGCACTCTGCGGCTGTCGTGAGATACGACGGCGGCGTCCGGACGATGTTGAGGTTGTTCCGACATGCGGAAAACGCGTGCCTCGCCTCGGAAACCGGCTCGTTAGCCTAGGCAGGGATGATCGACGTCACCCGCGTCGCGGCGATCGACGTGCACGTGCACACCGAGCTGTCGCGGGACGGCCACGACCCGCTGCCCCCTGAGCTCCGCGCCGCGGCGGCCCGCTACTTCCGCAGCGACGAGCCTCTCCCGACCGTGGACGACGTGGCCGCGTACTACCGCGCCCGCAACCTGGTCGCCGTGCTGTTCACGGTGGACTGGGAGGCGCGGAGCGGCAGACCGCCGATCCCGAACGAGGAGATCGCCGACGCTGCCGCGTCGAATCCGGACGTGATCATCCCGTTCGCGAGCGTCGACCCGGCCCGGCCGGACGCGGTCGAGCGCGCGCGACGGCTGATCGAGGAGCACCACGTCAAGGGGTTCAAGTTCCACCCCAACCTCCAGGAGTTCTTCCCGAACGAGAGGTCCGTGTACCCGCTGTACGAGGTGATCGCGGCGGCCGGGCTGCCCACGCTCTTCCACTCCGGCCACAGTGGCATCGGCACCGGCCTCCCCGGCGGCGGCGGTCTTCGCCTCAAGTACTCGAACCCGATGTGCCTCGACGACGTCGCCGCCGACTTCCCCGATCTGAAGATCGTGCTCGCTCACCCGTCGTTTCCGTGGCAGGACGAAGCGATCTCGATCTGCCTGCACAAGGAGAACGTGTGGATCGACCTCTCGGGCTGGTCGCCGAAGTACTTCCCGCCGCAGCTCGTGCAGTACGCGAACACGCAGCTCCGTGAACGCGTGTTGTTCGGCTCGGACTTCCCGCTGATCACCCCGGACCGATGGCTCGCCGATTTCGAGCAGGCGCCGTTCAAAGACGACGTGCGCCCGTTGATCCTCAAGCAGAACGCGGCGACGCTCCTGGAACTCCCTTAGGATCGGCGCGTGACCGGCGACAGCGCACGGGACGTCGTGACCGGGTTCTACGCGGCCTTCGACCGCGGTGACGTCGATGCGGCCCTCTCTACGTGTTCCGACGAGCTCGAGGTCACCGATCCGGGAATGGGAACGGTTCACGGGACCGAGCCGTTCCGCGAATACCTGACGACGTTCAAGCGTGCGATGCCTGACGCTCGCGTCGTCGTCGAGCACGTCGTCGAGGTCGACGGAACGGTCGTGGCCGAAGGGAGGTTCGTCGGTACGCACACGGGCCCGCTCGCCGGACCGGACGGCGACGTAGAGCCGACCGGCGCGAGCCTCGACCTACGGTTCGCAGACGTCGCCCGTGTCCACGACGGCAAGATCGCCTCGTACCACACGTACTACGACCAGGTCGCGCTGCTCACGCAGCTCGGCCTGATGGACGGCTAGCGCTCGCGCTTGTAGGCCTCGAGCCCAGGCCTGATCGACTTCTCGTCGAGGAACTGGGCAAGGCCCTGTTCGCGGCCGCGCTCCGAGTCCAGGAACTGCGACTGCTCGACCTTCGCGTAGAGGTAGTCCTCCGCCGTGTCCCAGCTCATCGACTGGGCGTGCTTGAAGCCGAGCTTCGCCGCACGGAGGACGACCGGGTTCTTCGTAAGCAGCTCGCGAGCGAGCTCCTCGACCTCGCCGCGAAGCCGCTCCCGCGGAGTGCTCCAGTTGACGAGCCCGAGCTCCGCCGCCTTGCGCCCGTCGAACGTGCGCCCCGTCATGATGTAGAGCAGCGCTGCGCGGATGCCGACGGTCTCCGCGAGACCGCGGCTGACGAGGCTGCCGGGCGGAATGCCCCAGTTGATCTCCGACAGCCCGAAGGTAGCCTCGTCGGCGGCGACGGCGAGGTCGCACGCGCACAACGGGGTGAAGGCGCCGCCGAAGCACCAGCCGTTGACCATCGCGATCGTCGGCTTGGGGTACGTGCGCAGGAGGCGCCACTGCCAGTAGTTCGCGTCACGACGAACGCGCCGCTGGACGTGGTGGGGCTGCTCGTCGACCTCGCGGAAGTACTCCTTCAGGTCCATGCCGGCCGAGAACGCCTCCCCTGCGCCGGTGAGGACGAGCACGCCGCAGCGGTCGTCGGCGTCGAGCTCGAGCAGCACCTCGACCATCTCCTCGTTGAGGCGTGGGTTCATCGCGTTTCGCTTCTCGGGTCGGTTGAGCTCGACCCACGCAATCCCGTCGTCGTGCTCGACGCGGACCGTCTCCCAAGATGTCATCGGCTCCTCCAGATCGCTTGCCTGATATTAGGAGGAGCGCGACGCGGGTGGCTTCGTGCGCCGCCGTGGCCGCCTCGGACCGTCCCACCGGAGCCGGCCTGAGAGCATGCCCCCGGCAAGAATGGAGGAGGCGTGCCCTTACCGCTCGATTCGGGTCATCTCAC
>DASPSY010000106.1:0-3374 GCA_035623685.1 Gaiellaceae bacterium | reverse complement strand
GCCAAGATCGACCTCGAACAATCCGACGGATGTCTCCACGATGTCCACGACCCGAAGCCTGGGCGAAGCAGCTCAGACCATCGACGCCCGCTGCGCCGAGGCGCGCACAGAAGCTCCATCAGGGCGGGTCAGCCTTCGGCCCACCAGCCAGGCACCATCTCCGCGTCGTTCTGGGCGGACGCCGAGGTCGGTGCGCCGAAGGCGATCAGCTCGAGCCCGTCGTCACCCGCCTCGATCCCGCGCATCGTGTCCGCCGGGATCCGGACCGCGTCCCACTGCTTCAGCTCGACGACGTCGTCGTCGAGCTTCATGCGCGCGCCGCCGCGGACGACGACGTAGATCTCCTCCTGTGTTGCGTGCTTGTGTCCGAAGGGCACTCGGAACCCGGGGGAGAGCGCCTGGTAGCTGATCCCGCTCCGGTCGAGCTCGAGCCGCCGGCGCGCGAACCGTGCCTCGAGCTGGGGCGACAGGTCGAACCTGGGCGCCATGTCCTCGACCTCCTTGAGGTTGACGACGGTGTATCCGGGCATCGGAACCTCCCTGTTCGGAATGGCCAGTCGACGATTGTTGCGGTCATTACAGAGGCCGACACGCGACCATCGTAGGATCGCGCGATGGGCTCCTGGGCGCTCGCCGTGATCGCGGCGATCGTGCTCGTCTACGCCGGGCTCTCGCGCGGCCTCGACCGAACACCGATCACCGCCGCGATCTTCTTCCTCACGAGCGGCGTCGTCTTCGGCTCGAAGGGGCTCGGCTGGATCGACGTCGCCGCCCGCAGCAGCGATCTACGTGTCCTCGCGGAGGTGACGCTGACGCTCGTCCTCTTCGCCGACGCGTCGCGCATCGACTTCCCCGCGCTGCGCAAGGAGTACTCGCTGCCGCTGCGACTGCTGGGGGTCGGGCTGCCGCTGACGATCCTCGCGGGCTGGGCGGTCGGCGCCGGGCTCTTCTCGTCACTCAACGTCGGTGAGCTGCTCATCCTCGCGGTGATCCTCGCGCCGACCGACGCCGCGCTCGGCCAGTCGGTGGTGACCGATCCGCGCCTGCCGTCGCGCATCCGGCAAGGCCTCAACGTCGAGTCCGGGCTGAACGACGGCATCTGCGTCCCGCTGCTGCTGATCGCGCTCGCGGTCGCGCAGGCCGAGATCGGAAGCGAGTCGACCGAGCACGCGGTGAGGCTCGTCGTCGAGGCGATCGGGTACGGCGTCCTGCTCGGGGCGGTAGCCGGACTCGTCGGGGCGGTCTCACTCCTCCTCGCGCAACGGCACGGGCTCGCCGGCGACAGCGGCCGCAAGGTTCTCGCGGTGGCGACTGCGGCCCTCGCCTACGGGCTGGCTGCTCCGCCGGGCGGGAGCGGCTTCATCGCTGCATTCGTCGCGGGCTTCGCCTTCGGTCATGTCGACCGCCGGAGCGAGCTCGGCGCCACCGAGCTCGTCGGCGAGCTCGGCGAGCTCTCGAATGCGGCGACGTTCATCCTGTTCGGTGCGGCGTTCGTCGGCCCGGTGCTCGCGGGGCTCACGTGGAGCACGGCCGTGTACGGTCTCCTCAGTCTCACGGCAATCCGCATGATCCCCGTCTGGATCTCACTCGTCGGCAGCAAGGCGAAACCGCCGACCGTCGCCTTCCTCGGCTGGTTCGGACCGCGCGGTCTCGCCTCGATCGTCTTCACGGTGATCGTGCTCGACGAAGGGAGCGTGCCGCACTTCTCGACGATCACGGTGGCCGTCGTGTTCACGATCGTCGTCTCCGTCTACGCGCACGGGCTCAGCGCCCATCCGCTCACGAGCCGCTACGTCCGCTGGTTCGATGCCCGACCCTCCGACCGGCACCTGCCGATGGAGAGCGTCCACGCCGCACCGCAACGCTGGCGGCGTCCGTGGCACGTGCAGTGGCACTGACTGCGCATTGCGCACCCGGACCGACACTCAGCCCCGCCCCATGTCGTAGGCTTCACGATTCGAAACCGCTCGAGACAAGGGGACGACGATGGTACTCGCATACACCTTCGGCCAGGCGATGTGGACGATGCTGGTGTTCTTCTGCTGGATCCTCTTCTTCTGGCTGCTGTTCGTCGTGTTCGGGGATCTCTTCCGCCGCCACGACATCGGCGGCTGGGGGAAGGCCGGCTGGACGGTCTTCGTGATCATCTTGCCGTTCCTCGGGGTCCTCATCTACCTCATCGCCGAGGGAAAGGGCATGGGCGAACGCAGCCAGAAGGAGATGGCCGACGCGAAGGCCGCGAGCGACGCATACGTTCGCTCGGTGGCCGGCGGTGGCTCGGCCGAGCAGATCGAGAAGGCCAAGGGGCTCCTCGACAGCGGCGCGATCACGCAGGCCGAGTTCGACCAGCTCAAGTCGAAGGCGCTCGCGACGTAGCCGCGCAGCGGCCTCGTGCGAGGCCGGTCATTCGGCGAGAAACGATTCCAGGCGCTCGGCCTCGTCCGCGAGGTCGCGCCTGGCGGCGCGCGAGAGCGGGCCGAAGGGCTCGAGGACGACGCGTCTCTTCTCGACGCGCCAGATTCCCGCAACGAGCCCGTCGACGAGAAACGTCTGCGCGACGTCGCCGTTCATTCCGATGATCCGCTTGCGGTATGCGTCGGACATGACGCGCGTGCGGTCCCTGAAGCTGAGAAGGACGTTGTCCCACTTCGGCAGGAACCGAACGGGAGCAGGCGTGTCGGGATCCGGAAGCGGCGCGCGCGGGACGTCGAGCAGCTCGCGTCCGCTCTCGTCGCGAAAGCGTCGGAGGTCGAGGAGCTCGAGCGAGGCCTTGATCCCGGGCATGTTCATCATGCTCCAGGCGACGATGTCCTGCCGTGTCGCAGGCCCGAACGCGGCGAGGTAGCGGCGGATCATCTCCGCGCGCGCCTCGAGCGGAATCAACGCTTCCGGGACGTCGAGGGCGACGAATCGTCCCTCGGGACGCGAGAGCCACATCGCCGTCTCGTGGTGGTGGACGAGGTGCGCGGCGGATCGAGCGGCGCGCCAAAGCCGCGCGTCGAGCCGAAGCCCCGCCAGCGCCTCCGGCGTCGTGACCGGGCCGGCGGAAGCGAACGAGCGCACCCTGGCCGCCACCTTCTTCGCCGCATCCATCTCCCACGGGAAGTTCGACTCGCTCATGGCGGCGCGGATGAGCCCGTAGTCGGTGCGCGTGACGAGGTGCAGCGTCTGCCGCATCACGGTCGCCTTTACGATCGTCCGCTTAACGAGCTCCTTCTCGAGCGAGGCGCGGTTGAAGCTCGTCGTGCGAGTCCAGATCCCGACGTACGGAGCCGACGGCCACTGCGCCTGCATCCCGACAAGGCGTTCGATCACCGCCGTCGAGGAGAGCCGCTTACGCTCGAGCAGAAGCTGGCGTGCGAGCGTCGCGCGAT
>DASPSY010000063.1:0-7606 GCA_035623685.1 Gaiellaceae bacterium | reverse complement strand
GCCGCAGGAACTCCGCTGCCGGAGGTCGTGTGGTCGTACCGGCCGCGGCGACACCGCGCGCCTCGGCGCGCGACGGACTGGCAGTCGACCACCGACGAGTCGGTCGCATTGTCGAGGACGTTGAAGAAGGCGGGCTTCCGGTTCGTCGGGCCGACGACGGTCTACGCGGCCATGCAGGCCTGCGGCGTCGTGAACGACCATCTGGCGACCTGCTACGTCCGGGACGACGTCGAGCGCGAGATCGCGGCTAGGGTGCTCGGCTAATGCTCGACGCGCGCGTCCGCAAGGTGCTCGACCGACTCGAGCAGCAGGACGCGGACGAGCGCGCACGCGGTCTCCCCTCGTCCGAGCGTTCCCGCCAGGTCACTCGCACGACGGGACAGTTCCTGTTCGCGCTGGTCGCGCCGCAGACCGACTGCGAGGTCCTGGAGATCGGCGGCTCGCTCGGCTACTCGGCGATCTGGCTCGCCGCAGGCGTCCGCTATCTCGGCGGCCACGTGCTCTCCCTCGAGCACGACCCGCAGAGGGTCGAGATCTGGCGCGAGAACGTCGCCGAGGCAGGGCTCGAGGAATGGGCCGAGGTGGTCGAGGGCAACGCCCTCGAGACGTTGCCTGCGCTCGAGGACGTGTTCGACGTCGTGCTCCTCGACGCCGAGAAGGAGGACTACGAGTCGCTGTTCCAGCTCGCGCGGCCGAAGCTCGAAACCGGTGGACTCGTCGTCGCCGACAACGTGCTCTCGCACGCGGATTCCCTCGCTGCCTACTCGCGTGCACGGCAGGCCGACCACACGCTCGAGTCGGTGACGGTGCCGCTCGACCGCGGTCTCGAGTTGTCCGTAGTGCTCGACGCCTCCTGATACGCTCCGCGTACCGCGGAAAGGAGGTGGTCCGAGAGTGGAGATTTCAAGTACGGGCAGTGGAGGTACCAGCGGGTAGAGGCGCGTCCCCGGCACCTACGGGGAATCGCCTAGCCAGCGTGGGGGACGACGCGTTTCGCGCCGCCCGGTTCTCGGACCGAGGCAGGAGAGCGCCTCTACCAATCCACCGCTGGTCACCGGATCGGGGCCGCCGCGAGGCGGCCCCTTTCTTATGCCGCGACGAGCTCGCCGACGCGGGCTTCGCCGACCAACGTGGCAACGGCCTCGCGGAGCTCGTCGCGAATCTCGTCGTCGGCGAGTCGCCCGTCGTCGTCGAAGCGTCCCTCGGCGCGACCGACGGCGACCTCGGCCTCGGCGACGCGGGCGCCGGCCGTGGCTAGCGACTTGCGTAGCTCCGCTTGCGCCCAGACGGCGCCGTACATCCCGGTACTGGCACCGATTACGGCGACCGGCTTGCCCGTGAGCGACGCGGCACGCACCGGCCGCGACGCCCAGTCGACCGCGTTCTTCAGCTGGCCGGGGACCGACGAGTTGTACTCGGGCGTCGCGAAGAGAATCGCGTCTGCGCCGGCGATCGCGTCCCGGAGACGAGCGACCTCGACGGGCGGAACCTCGCCGTCTCGGTCCTGATCGTAGGGCGGGACGATCGCGAGCTCCTCGTAGAGCTCGAGCTCGACGTCGTCGGGGAGCAGCTCCGCCGCCGCACGCAGCAGCTTCGTGTTCAGCGAGTCGCGGCGGAGGCTGCCCGAGATGCCGAGGAGGTGCATCTCAGCCGGACTCCTCGACCAGCTCGAGCCGGGCCGTGATCGTGACGTCGTTGGCCACGACCTGGCCGCCGGAGGGAAGCTCGGCCTGCCAATCGAGTCCGAAATCCGTGCGGTCGATCGTCGTCGTGAGCTCGATGCCCAGGCGGCGCGATCCATACGGATCCTCGACCGGCTCGCCGACGGTGCCGCGCAGCTCGACCGGCCTCGTCTGGCCCTTGACGGTCAGGTCGCCGACGACGACGACCTCGTCGGCGTCGCGACGGAGCGCGCGCGAGACGAACCGCAGCTCGGGATGGCGCTCGGCGTCGAAGAACTCCGGGGACAGCAGGTGCGCGGTCAGGTTCTCGTCGGCCGCGGCGATGCTCTCCACCCGCGCCGTCCCCGTGATCCGGCCCTCCCGAAGCTCGGCTTCGAAATCGGCGAAGCCTCCGTCGAACGGCAGGACGTCCATGTGCCGGACGGTGAAGCCGAGCGACGAGTGGACACGGTCGGCCTGCCAGTTGCCAGCCGGAACGATCCTGGCGACTTCGGTGATGGTCATTGGTTCCTCCTCCATGGTCAGCTATTCTTGAGTCGTCAACTAATTTACCGTCAGAATATTGACTCGTCAAGTATTGACTCCACAAGCTCTAGCCCAGGGACCCGGTATCCGGGCCTGGGTCAGCTTTCTCCGCGCCCACTCCGCACTCACCCGGGCCTTGAACGCCGACCTGCTCGCGGAGCACGGCCTGACGATCAACGACTACGAGGTGCTCCTGCACCTCGCGAGAGCGCCAGATCAGCGCCTCCGGCGGGTCGACCTCTCCCAGCACCTGCTGCTCACGGCCTCGGGGATCACGAGGCTCCTCGACGGGCTCGAGCGCGCGGGCTACGTCGCCAAGGCGCGCTGTCCGACCGACCAGCGCGTTTCCTACGCTGTCCTGACCGAGGAGGGCCTCGACAAGCTCCGGGGAGCTTCGAAGACCCACATCGCAGGCATCGGCGAGCGGTTCGAGAGCCGGTTCAGCGAGGACGAGATCAGGACGCTCGGCGCGCTGCTCGAACGGCTTCCCGGCGATGGGCCTGCCGACGCCGCCTGCGAGCCCTAGGCGGCCGCCCGGCGGAGCTGCTCGTCGAGCCCGACGAGCGGCAGGCCGAAGATCCGCGTCGCGTCGTCGTTCGACACGACGTTGTCTCCGTGGTCGAGCATCGTCAGCAGGTCGTTCGTCAGCGGGATGTCACCGGGTAGCCGCTCGGTCACGAACGCGCCGGGCCGCATCAGCCGAACCGGGACGTGCACCGACGGGCGGCGGCTGCCGCGCACGCGCTTCAGCCGCGTCCAGAACTCGTCCCAAGAGACTGCGTCCGGACCGCCGAGGTCGAAGGTCCGCCCGGTCGCGGCCTCGAGGTCGACGGCGCGGTCGAAGTAGGCGGCGACGTCGTCTGCCCAGATGGGCTGGATCCGCTGCTTGCCCGAGCCGATGATCGGCGTCACCGGGGCCAGCCTGGCCAGGCGCGTGAACGTGGGCAGGATGCCGCCGTCGGCCGCGAACACGAAGCTCGGCCTGAAGATCACGTGCTCGAGCCCGGACTCGCGGACGAGCTGCTCCGCTTCCCACTTCGCGCCGTAGTAGGGCACGAGCGTGCTCGTCTCCTCGCTCGTGCCGAGCGCGCTCATGTGAAGGACCCGCTGCACGCCTACGTCCTTCGCCGCAGTGAGCAGCGCGTTCGTCCCGTCGACCATGACTCGGCGGAACTGCTCGCGCGATCCCTGGCGGATCGCGACGAGGTGGACAACGGTTGCGCAACCCTGCACGGCGCTGCGAACGCTCGGCTCGTCCGTCATGTCGCCGACAGCGATCGATGCGCCCCATACCTCGAGCCGCTCGGCCTGGACACTGTCGCGGACGAGGACGCGAACCTCGCGGTTCGAAGCCCGAAGTGTGCGCACGACGTGACCGCCGACGAAGCCGGTCCCGCCGGTGACGAGGATCACCGCGCGGTCGTCCGTTGGAAGTTCTGCCAGTACCGCGACGGGGTCGGGCCTCGCTGACCCTGGTATTTCGACCCGATCTCGCCCGTCCCGTACGGCGTGGCAGCGGGCTCGGTGAGCTGGACGAACGAGATCTGCCCGATCTTCATCTCCGGATAGATCGTCACCGGCAGGTTCGCGACGTTCGACAGCTCGAGCGTGACGTGCCCGTCCCAGCCGGGGTCGATGAACCCGGCGGTCGAATGGATCAGCAGGCCGAGGCGACCGAGCGAGCTCTTCCCCTCGAGCCTCGCCACGAGGTCGTCCGGCAGCCGGATGCGCTCGAGCGTCGACCCGAGCACGAACTCGCCCGGGTGAAGGACGAACGGCGTGCCGTCCTCGACCTCGACGAGCTCGGTCAGGTCCTCTTGTTCCTCGCGCACATCGATGAACGGATAGCGGTTGTTGTGGAAGACGCGGAAGAAGCGGTCCACGCGCACGTCGACGGACGAGGGCTGGAGGAGCTCGTCGTGATAGGGGTCGATCTCGATCCGACCCATCTCGAGCAGGCGCGCGATCGTGCGGTCGGAGAGAACCATCCGGCTCGATTCTACGGCCGACGGGAAGGTGTTAGCGTCTGGCTCCCGTGTCGAGCATCCTCCAGCCGGTCGACCCGAACGAGCGGTCGCGGATCCGGCGCCTCGAGCGGCGGCGGCAGGTGCGGCGACGGCGCCTGATCGCGATGACCGTTCTCCTCGGGCTGATCGGCGCAGGCATCGTCGGCGCGATCCTGGCGACGCACTTCCGCAGCCACGGCGGCTCGGTTCGCGCCTCGGCGTCCACGCGCGCGCCACGCGCATTCACGCCGCGCCCCTACCCCAAGGAGGTCCGCGGGCTCCACATCACCATGGCGCTCGCGAACATCCCCGGCAGGCTGCAGCAGTACATCGGGTTGAAGCAGGACGGCCTCAACACGATCGAGGTGGACGTCAAGGACGAGAACGGAGTGATTGCGTTCGACCCGGCCGGCGTCCCGCTCGCCCGTCGCATCGGCGCGGCGCGACCCTTCTACGACCCCCGCAAGGTCGCGGCGGAGGTGCACGCCGCCGGCATGTACCTGATCGGGCGCGTCGTCACGTTCGAGGATCCGATTCTCTCCGCTGCGCGACCGCAGTTCGCCGTCCAGAATCCCGACGACTCGCGGTGGCTGACCAGCGGCGGGCTCGGGTGGATGAACCCGTACGACCGCCGCGTCTGGCGATACGACGTCGGCGTCGCGGTCGCGGCGGCGAAGGCAGGGTTCGACGAGATCCAGTTCGACTACGTCCGCTTCCCGAGCGACGGCGACCTCGCGGATGCGCGCTACCCCGGCGTCCACCGGCAGCCGATGAACTGGACCGTGCCGCTGTTCGTGAAGTACGCCGTCTCGCGCCTGCATCCGCTCGGCGTGCGCGTCTCCACCGACGTGTTCGGGCTCGCGGCGACGAGGAACCTCGGGATCGGCCAGCTGCCGCGGCGGATCGCGAAGTACGCGGACACGATCTACCCGATGGTCTACCCGTCCCACTACGGATCGGGGGAGTACGGGATCGTCGACCCGGATTCGCGCCCGGGCGTGACGGTCGCCTACTCGCTGCGCGACTTTCGGACCGCCGTGCAGGGCCGGAAGACGCTCCTGATCCCATGGCTCCAGGACTTCTCGCTCGGACAGTCGTACAACCTCTCCGACGTCCAGGACGAGATCGAATCTGCACGGCTCGAGCACACGAAGGGCTTCATGCTCTGGAACGCGGAGGGCGTGTACACGACGGCCGCCCTGCACACGCCCGTCTTTCACTGAAAGCCCACTATTCAGGTATGCAGCCCAGCCGCCCGCTGAGCTATGTTGGGCTGAATGGCGGCGACGAAGTCGATCGAGCTGCGGACCGCGATTCCAGGGCCGCGCTCCAAGGAGATCCTCGAGCGCAAACGCCGCGTCGTCGCTGATCCGCTCTCGATCCTCGTGCCCATCGTGATCGAGCGCGGTCAGGGCGCAACCCTGACCGACGTCGACGGGAACACCTTCATCGACTTCACGGGCGGGGTCGGTTGCCTCAACGTCGGCCACACCAACCCGCAGGTCGTCGACGCAGTGCAGGAACAGGCGGCGAAGTTCTTCCACACGGACTTCACCGTCGTCCCGTACGAGGTCTACGTCGAGCTCGCAGAGCGACTCGTCGCGGCGGCACCGTTCTCGACCCCGGCGAAGGCCGCGTTCTTCAACTCGGGCGCCGAAGCGATCGAGAACGCGGTCAAGTTCGCGCGCGCCTTCACGGGACGACCGGCGGTGATCGGCTTCGAAGGCGGCTTCCACGGCCGCACGCTGCTCGCGCTGTCGCTCACGTCGAAGACGCATCCCTACAAGGCCGGGCTCGGGCCGTTCGCGCCGGACGTGTACCGGCTCCCGTATCCGCAGGACTATCGAGGCCCGAGCGGCGCCGCAGCACTCGCTGCGCTCGAGCGTGCGCTCCTGACGACGGTCGCGGCGGAGGACGTCGCCGCGATCGTGGTCGAGCCGGTCCAGGGAGAAGGCGGCTTCATCGTCGCGCCCCCGGAGTTCGTGGCCGGTGTTCGCGCCATCTGCGACGAGCATGGCATCGTCCTCGTCGTCGACGAGGTGCAGTCGGGCTTCGGTCGGACGGGACGCATGTTCGCGATCGAGCACTACGGCATCGAGCCCGACCTGATCACGATCGCGAAGTCGATCGCGGGCGGGCTGCCGCTCTCCGGCGTGATCGGAGTCGCGGAGATCATGGACTCGCCGGGCGACTCCGCGGTCGGCGGCACCTTCGTCGGCAACCCGATCGCACAGGCTGCCGCACTCGCCGTCCTCGACGTCTTCGAGAGCGAGCGCCTGGTCGACCGCGCGTCAGCGGTCGGCGACATCCTGCGCTCGCGGTTCCTCGAGTGGCAGGACCGCTGGCCGGAGATCGGAGACGTCCGCGGCCTCGGCGCGATGCTCGCGATCGAGCTCGTCGAGGACCGGGAGACGAAGGAGCCCGCGGGGGACCTGGCCTCGAGCGTCGTGGAGGCCGCGGCCGAAGGCGGTTTGCTCCTGCTCAGGGCCGGCGTCTACGGCAACTGCATCAGGGTGCTCGTCCCGCTCGTGATCTCGGATGCGGAGCTCGACGAGGCGCTCGGCGTCTGGGAAGACGCCCTCGAGACGACGCTCGCCACCTAGCGCAGCATCAGACCCCGGTACGGTTCAGGCCGTGGTCGGCGAGACGTTTGCGGACCGGTACGAGCTCGAAGAGCTGATCGGCACGAGCGACCTGGCGAGCGTCTACCGCGTCCTCGACTCCCAGCTCGAGCGCCATGTGGCACTGAAGATCCTCGACGAGGAGCGCTCGGCGGATCCCGCGTTCGTCGCGCGCTTCCGGCAGGAGGCACGCGCGGTCGCGCAGCTCTCGCACCCGAACATCGCGACGATGATCGACCGCGGCGAGTACAGACGCCACCAGTTCATCGTGTTCGAGTACGTGGACGGCGAGAACCTCGAGCAGCTTCTCGCACGTCGCGGACCGCTACCGGTGGACGAGGCCGTCGAAATCGCGCTGCAGTCGGCGCTCGGGCTCGCGTACGCACACGGCCACGGTGTCGTGCACGGCGACGTGAAGCCGAGGAACGTCCTGGTGAACGGCGACGGCCGCGCGAAGGTGACGGACTTCGCGTTCGCCCGTGCGCTCGACCCAGATCTGACGTCCGAGTTCGTCGCGCCGGAGCAGGCGGGCGGTCGGACAATCGACGAGCGAGCCGACGTCTACTCCCTCGGCGCCGTCCTCTTCGACCTGCTCGCCGGCGAGCTTCCGTTCTCGACCGACGGCGAGTCGGGGTCCCGACTCTCGGACCTCCGTCCGGACGTCGAACCTCGCCTCGCGGCTGCGGTCGCACGCGCGATCGAGGAGGAGCCCGACGACCGATTCCCGTCGATGGCCGCGTTCGCGCTCGAGCTGCAGTCTTCGCTCGCGCCG
>DASPSY010000049.1:0-54651 GCA_035623685.1 Gaiellaceae bacterium | reverse complement strand
ACGCCGGAGGTCGCGGGTTCGAGTCCCGTCGCTCCCGCTCAGAGACTCCCCTGCTAGTCGGCTTGTTCTTGTTCGCGCGCGTCACTCATCCTGCGCGGGGTACCACTCCAGCGAGGGCGGTTCTCATTTGAAACGAGTGCGGCAGGTTCGGCTGTCGAGGCCCCCGGGGTATGCGCTACCGCATAGCTGGGCTGGGGTACCTGGCCGCCGAGGCGAGGCGGCTCCGCGCGTTTGCTGGGGTAGGACAGAGTCAGCCCGTCCGGAGGCTAACCGGGTTCTGGGTTAGGAGAGAAGAGGCGGGAAAACGCCGCGACCCGTGGACAATCGCGGCTGTTCGAAGCTCCGACTGCGCTCGCGCTCGGAGCTCGCCCGCAAAGTTCGGACGTTCTGACGTTTCCTCCGCGGTGTCATCGCGCTAACCTCGGGCAAGTGCCGAGCTATCTCGTCGAGACGTATCTGGCGCGCGGACTCTGCCGAGCTCGCCGGTCGCTGGTCACTCCTCAGCCACCCGATACTCGCGTGCGATCGCGAGGATGCGCGCCGGCGGCTGCTCGGCGTCTCAGCCACCGCTGGGTCTCGTCGCAGCGCCGGCTCGCCGGGATGTTCCCGCGAACGTTCGCGTGGATGAGACGCCGGGAGACCACTCACCGCGGTGTCCTACTACTCGCCTTGACGGTGGCGGCGCTGACTTCTGCGGGCCCAGCCGCCGCCACTAGTAGCCCTGCGGCAACTGGAGCTGCGACGATGACGAGGTTCGTTTCGAAGGAGTACGGCTACTCATTTGCCATGCCTGGAAGCGAGTCGAATTGGGTTTTCGAGCCGGCGACAGTCCGCTGGACGGCGGGGAACTTGACCACCGTCGGGCCGCAGTTCGATTCGCTCTTCGACCTCTCGAACGGCCGGTTCTTCATCGTCGGGGCCCGGGATCTGGCCGCGCGTTCGACGTTGGCCGAATGGACGCGCTACTTCCTTTCGTCCCGTGCGCTGGCCTGCCGACGGACATCGCGAATCTCGCGCTCGACGCTCGCCGGCGTCCCAGCCCGTTCGTACACCTTCACGTGCTCCGATGCATACGGGATCGGGATTGATGCAGTCCACGGCGGGCACGGCTACTTCATGGTGCTTTCGGTCCACGGAGTTGGAAGTGTGAGCTCGGCACACCGGCGCGAGTTCGAGTTCGCACGCCGCTCCTTCCGGTTCGTCCAGCACTGATATCGCCGAGAACCGCTCGAAGGCGGAGCCGAACGCGAGCCCACTCACGTCTTTTCCGAGCCCGTCGGCGATCTGGGCGCGCACGCGACCGCGGTTCGGTACGCGTCGCAGGCGTCGTCGCACCTCTCAGGCTTCACTCCCGAACACTCGCCCACCCCAGCACGAGCGCGCGCCCAGGAGGACGCCGACGAGCTCAGGATTCGGGGCGAGAGCTCACGCGGGCACGCGTTCGAGAGCGACGAGCTCGGGCTGAGCGAGCGCCCGAGCCGGCGTCCCTCACTCCGCAGCCCGGCTGCCGTCACGTCGGTCCGCGACTGACCCGCAGCGGACGCCGCGCCAAGGAGTGGCGTAGAGTCGTTGGCTCGTCACGTCATCATGTGGCCGGCTCTGCGTCGGTCCTCAATCTTTCGGAGGCACGGATGCAGATCACAGAATCGGGCACGCTCCACCACACCTGTTTCGTCGTACGAGACGTGGAGGAGACGGCAGCGGCGCTGGCGGCATCCGGCATCGGCCCGTGGAGTATCTGGTCGATCGCGCCGGCGGCCACCACTGTTCGCGGACGCGATGTTCCGTTTTCCTTCCGCGTCGCGTTGGCAGCCGTCGGGGACTCGAACGTCGAGTTGCTCGCACCGGATGAGGGCGAGAGCATCTACGTCGGCCACCTGGAGGCAAACGGCGAAGGCTTCCATCACACCTGCGTCGCGTATCCGACTCGGGAGGCGCTGCGGGAGGCCAAGGCCGAGCTGGTACGCCAGGGTCGGGAAGTGGTTCAGAGCGCGGACATGGGCGAGCTCGGCGAGTTCTGCTATTTCGACCTCCCCGAGATCGGTGCGTTGCTCGAGCTTCTCTACGTGACCGAGCTACCCCCACCGGAGAAGACGATCGGCTAGCGAGCGTCGCATCCGTTCTCCCGTGGAGAATGGTCGCGGTGGTTCAGCCCGACTGGAAGGCGACGGCGGACGACGCGCTCGCGGCCGCCGAGCGGAGAGTGGTCAATCGTTCCCACGGGGCAGTCGCCGTCGAGAGCCTCCTCTGGTACGGGGCTGTCGATATCGCCACCGAGCATGCGGTCGTTTGGGTCCTGCTGGCTGCGTCGGATGCCGAAGCGATTCCAGCGTGGTTCTCGCCGACGGCTGGAGAGTCGAGCGCCGATCCGCAACAGGCGGCGCTCGAACCTGGTCTCCTTACGTGGATGCGTGAGCTGCGCGAGGAGGTTCGCGGCGAGTTCGACCGGCGCGGGTGGCCGTCAGCGGCCACGCTCCGTGTGATGTTCGACAGTGCAGCGCGGGTGAACGAGCACGGATGGCAATACTTCAAGTAATCACGCGTCCGCCGAGAATGCCTTCTTTCCGAGGCGCTCTGATCTGCGCGACGGCGGCGACGTTTGCCGTCAGCGCAGCCGGCTGTGGCTCGCACTCGCAGGCGGTTGCGGCATCCACCAGTGCTTCTCCCGCTACGCCGGAACCGGGCCGGCCGGATCCGGCGACGTTTCTCCGCTCCGATCGGTTTCGGAAGGTCGCAGAGCTGCAGCTCCTCGCCGGCCTCGGGAGCTCGAACAACGGCTACAACTTCGACGGGTACGGGCGCGGCGAGCTGCTTGCCTCCGTACCCCGAGGCTGGCGCGTCACGATTCGGTGCGAGGATCATGGGTCTCGCCGCAGCTCGTGCGCAGTCGTCACCGGCGCGCGCAGCGCCACGCTCGCCTTCCCGAGAGCCTCCGTGCCGGACCCCGTCCAGGGCCTCTCACCGGGAGCCAGCGCGCAGTTCACCTTCACGGCCTCGCACACGGGTGTCTTCCGGATCGTGAGCCTGGTTCCGGGTCAGTCGGAGGCGCGGATGTACGCCGTTCTCCAGGTCACTCGCGGGGGACGGCCGTCGGTGACCGCGCGACCCGGTCCGTAGCCGCTAGGCCTCCTCGTCGAAGCCGCGGCGCTTGAACACGACGGCCCAGTAGATGCCGACCACCGCGAGGAGCGCGATCGGGACGGCCCACGTGAGAATCGCGGCAGTCTGGAAGGAGGCGATCACGACCTGTTCCATGCGTACTCCTCTCGTTCGACGTCGCGGCCCCGCTCGCGGACCGCGTGGCCGTTGTGCCGGGCCAGCACCGCCGGGTCGGGCGTCGGCTCGAGCCAGTGGTAGAGCGCCCAGATGATGGCGATCGTGAAGGGAATCGACCCAGGGACCCACATCACGCCGCCTGCGATCTGCTGGTCCGCGAGGGCGGAGAGGCCTCCCGGCCGGTGCGCGAGGTGTGCGTAGGCGCTGTAGAAGGGCTCCGAGGCAAGTGCCAATACGATGGCGAGCACCCAGCTCACGAGCAGGGCCGCGGTCACGTACACGGCGCGAGCGGCATACGTCAGGCGGGCTCGCACCGGAGGCGAGTCGATCACCTGGAGCCAGAAGAGGAGTCCGCTGACCAGGAAGGTCGTGTGCTCCAGGTCGTGCACGGCCTCGTTCGAGAGCGTCGCGTCGTAGAGGACGGGGACGTGCCAGGCGACGAGCACGACGTTGAAGACGATCCACGCCGGAAGCGGCCGAGCGAGGAGCTTGGCAAGTGCCCGTAGTGGCGCCGTCCAGCGATCGCGAGCAACGCTCTTGGCCACGGTCCGGCGAAAGCCCAGCGGCAGCGGCTGCCAGAGCTGGAGCCATGGTGCGGAGTACACGATCAACGGCGGCGCGACCATCAGCAGCAAGAGGTGCTGGGTCATGTGCGCGGCGAAGAGCGTGTCGGCGAGCGGGTCGAGAGGCGTGTCCAGGGCGATGAGGATCGTGAGCAGGCCCGCATAGAACGCCCAGTCGCGGCGGCGGCGCTCGCGCGGGTCGCGGCGGCCGGGACCGCGCCTCCTCCCACCCCGTGCATACAGCAGGGCGGCGACCAGGACGAGAACGAACGGCGCCTGCACCGGCCAGGCGGCGCTGCTCGTCAGGCTCGGCACGGGAGTTCCTCGCTCAGAGGAGGTAGAGGATGATCCACGCGATCACGACGAGCGCCGCGAAGTAGGTCCAGTAGAACGTGACCGCCTCCAGGCTCGGCGGAACCAGCGAGAGGGGATCCTCGATGTCGTGTCCCGTCCGGTACGCGTCACCGGAAGCTTCCCCCGGCTCGGGCGATCCGGTCAGCGTCTTCCTGTAGCGGATCGACGCGGCGAGAGTCGTCTCGAGCCAGTAGGCAGCGCCCAAGCCGAAGAGGACGATGAACCCCGTCCAGCCGAAGTAGATCGAGGCGAACCCCCCTTCCGTCGGACCGAAGCCGACCGTGAACCAGGCCGCGATCTGGAAGGCGACACCTGCGAGACCGAGCGCGAGCGCGACCGCACCCTTGACCCGCCACTGCGGGCGGCGGTCGGCGCGGCGGTCGCGGAGGCCGAGCCAGAGCACGATCGCACCGATCACCCAGGCGGCGGTCGCGATCGTCCCGAGCGTGAGCGAGGGGTCGACGCCTTTCGGCTTCCAGAGATGGTTGCTGTTCAGCGAGCGGAGGTAGAAGTAGGCGAAGACGAAGCCGAGGAAGAACATCGCGGTCGCGCTCGCCACCAGGTGCGCGGCGCTGGCGAGATTGCGTCCGAGGATCGTCGGGTCTTCTGCCTCGACGATCTCGTACGTCGACCCTTCCCGAACCCATTCGATCTGACCCACCGTCAGCTCCCTGCCGCCGGGGCGCCGGCCGGGCGTGCGACCGGAACGGCCCCGTCACCGTATCCGTAGGGATCACTCTCGAACGTCGGGATGCGATCGAAGTTCTGAACCGGGACCGGCGAAGGCAACTGCCACTCGATCGAGAGCGAGTCCCAGGGGTTCCGCTCGGCGCGCACTCGCGCGAAGAGCAGCGAGTAGACGAGGTTCCCGAGGAACAGGAGCATCGAGAGCCCGAGCACGAAGGCCGAGACCGAGGCCCAGTCGTTCAAGAACTGCAGGTTCGGCGCGTACGTGACCACGCGCCGTGGCATGCCCTTGAAACCAACCACGAACAGGGGCAGGAACGTCGAGTTGAAGGCGATGAACATGCTCCAGAAGTGGATCTTCCCCAGACGCTCGTTGAGCTCGAGGCCGGTCATCTTCGGGAGCCAGTAGTAGATCGCGGCGAAGAAGGTGAAGATGAGGCCGCCCATGATCGTGTAGTGGAAGTGGGCCATGACGAAGAAGCTGCCGTGCTCGGTCGTGTCGCTCGGCGTGTCGGAGTTGAACACGCCGGAGAGACCGCCGATCAGGAAGTTGAAGAACCATGCGAGCGAGAACAACATCGGGACCGTGAAGCGGATGCTCCCCCGCCAGAGGGTCATCAGCCCGCAGAGGAAGGTGAAGCCGGTCGGGATCGAGATGAGCTCGGTCGAGAGCATGTAGAACGGCCGCAGGTTGCTGTTGATGCCGCTCATGAACAGGTGGTGCTGCCAGACGAGGAAGCTGAGGAGCGTGACGCCGAGCATCCCCGCGACGGCAAGGCGGTAGCCCCAGAGCGGTTTGCGCGAGAAGACGGGCAGCAGCTCGAGCAGGACCGCGAATCCGGGTATCGCGAGGATGTACACCTCGGGGTGGCCGAAGAACCAGAACAGGTTCTCGTAGAGGTACTGGCTCCCGCCACCGCTCGAGATGAAGAAGGTCGTCTGCGCGGTCCGGTCGAGCAGCCCCATGCCCAGTGCGGCGATGAGGACGGGCGCAGCGAGGAGGTTGAGGATGGAGGTCGAGACGACGCCCCAGACGAAGATCGGCAGCCGCGACCACGTCATCCCGGGCGCGCGCATCGTCACGACCGTGGCGAGCATGTTCATACCGAGCAGGCACATCGAAACACCGACCAGCGCGAAGAACATGATGTATGCGTCCATGCCGGAGTTCGCCTGGTCGTTGAGGGGCCCGTAGCCGGTCCAACCGGTGGGGAAGCCGCCGAAGGCCACCGTCGTCATGAGGATCGTGCCCGCGGCCATGAGCAGCCAGAAGGTGAACGACTCTATTCGCGGGAATGCCATCCGGCGAGCGCCGATCATGATCGGGACGAAGTAGTTCGCGAACGGCCCGAGGATCGCGCTCGTCATCATCCCCATCATCATCGTGCCGTGCAGCCCGACGAGCGTCAGGTAGTTGCCTGCGTTGAAGACGGGTGTCGGACGAAGCAACTCGAAGCGGATGAGCATCGCGTTCAGCCCTCCGATCGCGAAGAAGAACCCGATGCCGAAGAAGTACTGGATGCCAACGACCTTGTGGTCGGTGCAGAGCCCGAAGTAGCGCCCGACGCCCTCGGTCTCCTTCTCGCGGAGCGAAGGGGGGTAGCCGCGCAGTCGCGCCAGCGGGTATTGGAGGAAGCCGAGCCCGATCAGGAAGCCGACGACTCCGAGGGTGTAGCCCAGGAACACCGAGATGTCGTTTTGGTCGGTGTCCCCGAAGTACGAGAGGCTCGCCGCGGTGGCCTGCTTCCCGAGGTACCAGCCGAGGTACCAGCCCGCAATGCCGAGCACGACCGCAGCGAGCAGGTTGAAACCGAATAGCCGACGCCACAACGGCCGGCGTGGTGTGCTCGAGGCTTCGGTCATCCGGCCCTCAGGTGCGGCTCGGGGTAATAGGTCGTCGAGTACGGCGGCAGGTCCTTCACGATTGGTCCGTAGAGCACCTGTTGCTGCTTGATCCAGCTCGCGAACTCCGGCTGCGAGACCACGCGGCCCTGTTCGTCGAACATGTAGCCGTGCCAGAGGCCGCACAGTTCGGCGCAGCGGATGTTCAGGGCCAGCGGGTGCTTGGTCTCGACGTAGACGACGTTGTCGACCCCTGGGTTCGCATCGGCCTTGACGCCGAGATTGACGGCCCAGAACGAGTGGACGACGTCGAGTGACGTGACGTGCAGCCTGATGAGCGTGTCCGCGGGCAGGTAGAGGTGAGGCGTCTCGAGCCCGCCGTATGTTGGATAGCGGTAGGTGAACTCCCATTGCTGGGCGATCACCTGGACGTCCATCGCCTTGTTGTGATTCGACGGTAGGAACGTCGCGCTCGGCCCCTGGCCGCCGCCCGCCCCGTCCTTCACGAGCTCGTAGGTGCCAAAGGCCGCGAGCCCCAGCACCGTGACCGAGGTGATCACGATCCACCAGAGCTGGAGGCGGGAGTCGCCTCTGATCGGAGGCCCCTCGAGAGCGGCCTCACGCTGGTGGAAGACGACCAACGTGTAGCCGAGCATCACGAGGACGAAGACGATGATCGGCGCCGAGACTCCGATCAACACCTGATTGTCGAAGACCTGTCCCTGTGCCTGGACGCTGCCGTTGCCCGGCGGGATCAACGGCCCGACGACGAGCGCGGCGATCGGTGTGAGCGCCGCGCTGAGCACGAGCCAGAGCACGAAGACACGGCGTCCGTGGCTGGCATCTCCGACCTTGGTTGATGGCGCGGCGCTCGCCACGCGCTAGACCACGTTGATGAAGCCGTCCATGTACCCGATCGTCTGCATCGGTCCCCCGAACCCGAACTGGAAGCCCGCGGCGCAGGGGACGAAGCACTGCCAGCGGAACTTTCCCTTCTTCCCGGTCCGGAACGTGAACGTGATCGTCCGGTGGGCCATAGTCGCCGGATCACACGGCGCGTAACCACACTGGTTCTTCGCGTTGTCCGGGACGCCCGCGAGTGGGACGAGCACCCCGAGCTGTGGGATCGCGAACGTATGGGAGGCGTCGTCGGGATCGATCTGGGTGAACGGCTTGCCATCGAGTGTAGGCGTGCCGACGAGGCCCTCGGGACGGGCGAGGAACGGATTCCGCAGGCCGCTGTCGCCGTCGAACTGGTAGATGGTGACGTGGACCGTCGAGTGCGCGGGGACGTCCCAGATCGTGCTCCGTTCCCAGCTCCCCGACGGCTTTTGGATCAGGTACGAGACCCAGTCGGGATTCGGGGAGAGCTTGGGCCCGACGGCGGCGACCGTCTGGATCGTGAGGTGGGCACCGCTGCTACTCGAGACCGGCCGATAGATCGGGGGGCCGCTCAGGAGCCAGTTCGCGACGTAGAAGACGATCAGCGTCGCGGCGACAACAACACCGACGAACGTCCCGACGATCTTCCACACCATCGATCTGCGATCTTCGGTGATCGTGGTCACAGATGCAAGCAGCATCGACCGACAGCCGACGACGCTCGGACGCCTCCGGCGAGGCCGTCGCCGCAGGCGCAACGTCGCGGGCGGCGACGACCCGATTGTCCGTTCGCGAAACCGCTAGGCGGCGCGCGAGAGCTCGCGCTCGTCGTCCGTGTTGGCCCGGACGAGCTCGGAGTCGAGCGGTCTCGACCAGTGCGCAGCACCGGTGCTCTCGGACGAGCCGGAGATCCGGTACCCGAGGGACATGACGAACGCGAGGGCCGCCAGGAGTCCGACCATGACGGCGGTGTTGAGAATGAGGATCTGCGTGGTGGTCATGGGAGGAACCCTCGTCGGTCGTCATGAGACTGGTCTGAGATGCCGCTAAGAGATTCCTAAGTCCTCAAGCGGCTCGGTCAGTCCGGCGGCCGCAAGCCCGGTGTATCCTCGCGCTGGTCTTCGCTCTCTCTGCGATGTCGGAGAACCAGCCAACCACGGCGAACGATGCCGGAGTGCGCGAGCACCACGCGATCCACGGCGCGTTTCCTCGCGTCGGATTGTGGATCGCGGTGGCGCTCGTGCTCGGCAGCGCCCTCGGAGCGGGCATTGCGGTCCTCCGCAACTCCACGCATGCCGCGCTTCCTTCGGTCTCGACGTTGCCCGACCGGCCGGCGGCGACCTGGGCTGCGGGCGCCAAGCGTGCTCCGGACTTCAGTCTCGTGGACCAGCGTGGCTCCCCTATCTCGCTCACCCAGTTCCGCGGCCGGCCCGTCATCGTGACGTTCATCGACCCTGCGTGCCGGAGCTTGTGCCCGCTCGAGGCGAAGGAGCTCGGCCGTGCCGTCGCAGCGACACCGGCTGCTGATCGTCCGGTGATCGTCTCCGTCAGCGTCAACCCCTGGGCAGACACAAGGAGGTACCTCCGGCAAGACGCGCGGCATTGGCATCTCGGGCCGGAATGGCGCTGGGCGCTCGGTCGACGCGCGCAGCTCGCACCGGTATGGAAGCGCTACAACATCGGCGTCTTGATGACGAAGCGCGTGATCGCAGGGATCACGGTGCGCGACGTGTCGCACACCGAAGCCTCCCTCGTCGTCGACCGCGCCGGCTTCCAGCGGGCGCTCTTCCTGTTTCCGTTCCGCGGTCCCGATGTCGCCGCAGTGCTGAAGCAGCTCGCGGCGAAGCGGACCTAGCGACCTGGACTTTGATGAGAGTGGCGTTGCTCACGGCCCGAGTGCTCGCGCTCGCGTTCGTCATGGGTCTCTTCGCACTGCTCGTCTACCACTTCGTCGACCGGAAGACAGCGTCGGCGGCGAACCTCCGTCTCGCGGTGATCTGGCCGAACGGGAAGCACGAGGTGCTCTCGACTGGATCGTTGCGTGGCCGTCCGGTCGTGCTCAACTTCTGGGCCTCGTGGTGTACGCCCTGTCGAGCCGAAGCCGGCGTGCTCCGCGCCGCGGCCGGACAAACGCGCGGCAGAGTCGACTTCGTCGGCGTCGACGTCCACGATGCCACCAGAGACGCCCGCTCTTTCCTTCGACGACACGACATCACGTACACCGTCGTGCACGGGACCGATGCCGCGATCTCCGCGTATGGCGTCGTGGGCCTTCCGGAGACGATCTACCTCGATTCGCGCGGACACGAAGTCGGCCGTACTGTCGGAGAAGTGACCTCCACCACTCTCGAGACGAACCTCGCTCGACGCTTCTCCATTCGCCCTGCTGACTAGAGGTCCGCACGATGAGTCGTGGCTAGCCGGCGCTGTATCGCCTCAGACGGCCGGACGTAGCACGCGCCAACCGAGGAGCGCACCCATCGCTCCCGTGCAGGCGAGGACGGGCAGCTCGAGCCACCAGAGGTGAGCGTCGGTGCCCATCGCGATCGTGTGCACGAAGGCAAGCGGCCATGCGGCGTAGACGGACCAGTGGATCAAGCGCCACGCCTTGAACGGCAGGCGCCGACGGCCGAGGCTCGTGATCACGACTGCGGCGATCAGGTCGAGCGAGAGCGTGCCGACGGCGAGCGAGAACGGCGACCCGAACGGCCAGACGGCGGCGAGGGCGCGGACCTGCGCATCCGGGTCGACGATCGCCGTCAGCACGTGCACTGCGATGAACGCCACCGAGAGCAGCGCTGCGTACCGGTGTACCTCGGTCGTGACGTAGAGGCGCGAGGTCGGCGGACGCCATCGATTCGTCGTCGCAACGCCGAGGGCGAACGAGATCGTCAGCAAGAGCAAGGCGACGATCCCGGTCGACCGCATGAGGTACCAGACCGCCGGTGCGTGCGTCACTAGGATCCGCCGGACTGCGCGACTGGCGGCTGGCTGCTCGACACCGGCGGCGAGGCTCCGCTGAAGCCGCCGTCGGAGCCGTCGTCGGAGCTCACGGCGCTCGACGAGTCGGATGCATTCGACGTGTGAGCGCGGGTCGCGCCGGCGGTGAGCCCCCCGAAGATCGCAGTCGCGACGAGGGAGCCGTAGAGCAGCCAGCGTCTGGTCAGCCGGATCCGGCTCTCGTCGTGGGTGCGCTGCTCGGAAGCCACTCCGTGAGGTAACCACCCGTTCCTAAGAGGGACCTGTGAGCGCGCCGATTCATAGCCCACTCTTAAGAGATTCTCAGGAGTCGCACAGCCAGCCGCACCAAGCTGACGTCGTGTTCCACTCGGAGACCTTCGACGCCATCGGCGTGCGCAACCAGGTGACGGTCTGCAAGCCGGGCGCGCTGCCGGAGGCAACCGCGATTGCCAAGGCCGAGCTCGCCGAGCTCGACCGCACGTGCAGCCGGTTCCGCACCGACTCCGAGCTGACCAAGCTGAACGCGGAAGGGAGCGCGATCGTCTCTCCGCTCCTCCTCGAGTTGATTCGCGTCGCGCTCGATGCCGCCCGTTGGAGTGGCGGGCTCGTCGATCCGACCGTCGGCCCCGCACTGCGCTCACTCGGATACGACCGAGACTTCGACGCCGTCGTCCGGCGACGCACGGGGCGGATCGAGCTCGTCCCCGCCGTCGGCTGGCGCCGCGTGCTCCTCGATCCGGTCTCGCGCCGTGTCACGCTCGCGCGGGGCGCGGAGCTGGATCTGGGAGCGACTGCAAAAGCGTTCGCCGCGGACCGGATTGCACATCGAGTCGCACGCGCGACGGGCTCACCCGCCCTCGTCTCCCTCGGCGGCGACGTCGCCGTCGCAGGCGAGGCTCCCACGGACGGTTGGCCGATCACCGTGACCGACGACAGCCGACGCCGCGCGATCGGGGCGCAGACGGTTGCGATTCAGTCCGGCGGGCTCGCGACGTCGAGCACGGCGGCGCGGCGATGGCGCTCGCGTGACGGCGTCGTGCACCACATCGTCGACCCTGCGACAGGTGCGCCCGCGATCGAGGTGTGGCGTACGGTGAGCGTTACCGCGCCCGCGTGCCTCGCGGCGAACGTCGCGGCGACAGCGGCACTCGTGCGCGGCGACGCGGCGCTGTCGTGGCTCGAGACGCGCGCGCTGCCGGCGCGGCTCGTCCGCAGCGACAGCTCCGTTGCGTACACGGCCGGCTGGCCGAGCGAAGACGTCTCGAGCTCGTAACGAGCGCGCGCCTACGCGCCCTCGGCGAACTGCTGCGCGTCGTCTCCGATCGTGTCCCAGGCAGCCTTGTAGGCGACCTGAAGATGGAAGCTGGGCTCGAGGTCCAGCTCGCGCATCAACCCGGCGGCGACGAAGTACTTCTCGCCGAGATCGTCATAGAGGCAGGATCCGCAGTTGCCACAGAACTGCCGCGGCGCGAACTCGCTCTCGTAGCGCCTGACGAGGTCCTCGCCGTTGGTGAAGCTGAAGTTGTCCTTGTCCACGACGACCCCTGCAAGGTTCGATCCTGTCCACCGCTGGCATCGAGTGCAGTGGCAGATACCGAAGCTCTCGGGGTCCTGAACCTCGTACTCCACGCCACCACACAGGCAAGCGCCTTTCAGTGTCTTGGCCATGGCAACCCTCCCTGGACTCTCACGTGACCCGCGCCCCGTGACGCGGCGTGACCGGCCAATGCTAGTGCACTCGCGGATCCGTGGTCGATGAGTTTCCGTCACGACGCCGGTCTGATAGGTAGGTAGTCGGACTCCGACCAGGAGGTAGAGCTCCATGCCACGAACGCTGCTGTTGATCGGGACGCGCAAAGGCGCCTTCTTCCTCGAAAGCACCGACCGGAAGACGTGGGAGCTGCGCGGCCCGTTCTGTGAAGGCTGGCCCGTCTATCACGTGATCCACGACCCGGAGAACGGCGCGGTCTACGCCGCCGCCGCGAGCGAATGGCATGGCCAGGCGATCTGGCGGAGCGCCGACGTCGGCGAGACGTGGACGCACTCGAGCGAGGGAATCGGGTACGACGCCGACAGCGGCCGCAAGGTCTCCAAGGTCTCGACGCTCGCTGCCAAGGACGGCCGTCTGCTCGTCGGCGTCGAGGCGCCCGGGATCTTCGAGAGCCGCGACGAAGGCCAGACCTGGTCACTGCTGTCGACCCTCGACGGACAGCCGGGGAGCGAGAGTTGGGACGATCCGGCGAATCAGCCGCCCGGCCACCTCGGCATCTCGGCGCTGATGTTCGACGGTGAGGACGCCGACCGGTTCTGGGCGATCGTGCAGGGCGTCGGGCTATTCGAGACGACGGACTACTCGCAGTCGTGGACGCCGCGCAACCGCGGGCTTCGCGCGGACTGGCCGCGCGAGCACGAGGAGGTCGGTTTCTGCGTGCACAAGCTCGTTCGATCACCCGTCGACGCGAACCGCATGTACCAGCAGAACCACGTCGGGATGCACCGAAGCGACGACGCCGGCCAGACGTGGACCGAGATCACGGAAGGTTTGCCGACGGAGTTCGGTTTCGCGGCGGCGACGCATCCACACGACCGCGACACCTTCTACGTGGTCCCGCTCGATCCGGGCCACGGCCGGATGATGCCGGAGGGTCACGCGGCCGTTTGGCGGACGCGCGATGCCGGCTCGAGCTGGGAAGCGCTCGACAGCGGTCTACCGCACCGCGACGCGTATGTCGGCGTCTTGCGGGAGGCGATGGCGTTCGACGACGAGGACGATCCCGGCCTCTACTTCGGAACGAGCACGGGCCAGGTGTTCGCGAGCACGGACGAAGGCGAGACGTGGAGCCAGATCGCCGACTACCTCCCGGCGATCTCGTCGGTCGAGGTCGCCGTGATCGAGTGATGGCGGACGTTCGTCTTCCCTCGACGCTCGCACCGCTCTTCCCGGGACTGCCGCGAAGGCTCGACGTGCAGGCGGGAACGGTCCGCGACGTGATCGATCACCTCGATCACGAGTGGCCTGGGATTCGCGACCGTCTGTGCGAGCCCGGACCGATCCTCCGTCGACACATTCACGTGTACGTGAACAGCGAGCGCGCAAGACTCGAGACGCCCGTTGCGAATGGATCGCGCGTGGACGTCATCGCCGCGATCAGCGGCGGCTGAGACTCCTCACCGGCGCAGCGTGTGCAGCGAGCGGACGGCCCAGCCGTCGAAGCGCCAGAGGTCGGCGACGTCGGAGAACGATGGGTTCGGGATCGCGTGGTGAAGTGTCGAGGTGACGGTCAGCCGCACCCGTGTGTGCGCCGCGGCGGCTGCGAGCGCGCGTGTCTCTGCGAGCGGGAAGTACTTGTCATGCGGTGCTGAGGCGATCTCGACCGGCGCGCGAAGCCGGCTCGCCCCGTCGAGCGGCGAGAGCCGGACGATCGACGCGCGCAGGGCCGGCGGAAGGGCGGCGTAGAGGCGGTCGAAGTCGGTGGGGTCGCGGTTGGCGAGCAGCTCGACGAGTGCACGCGCGGAGGGGGCGACCTGCTCCGGCCGAAGCCTGCGGAAGAGCGCGAGCGGGTCGGGCGCGCCCTCGTGAAGGCGCAGCAGCTCGGCGAGCAGCCGTGTGCGGTCCCGGCTCGGCGGCAGCGAGGCGACGAGTGAACGACCGACCACGAGCGGCAGGAAGCTTCGGGCCGTGTACGGGACGAGCCGTCCGTTCTCGAGCGTGTCTCCGGTGGTCGCGAGCCGGGCGACGTTGACGAGATCGGCGTACGGCGCGATCCCGGCGACCAGGGTGATCCGGTCTGCGAGGCCGGGCTGCTCGGCGGCGAGCAGCCCGAGCGACCCACCGACGGAGACGCCGACGAGGCCGACCCGTCCGTGGGCGGCATCCGGGCGGTCGGCTGCGGCCTGGACGACGGCGATCGTCCCCGCCAGCGTCCGTTCCGTGACGTCGCCTTCGGCGAGCCCGGGCGGGTCGGGGACGAGCACGAGGATGCCCATGCGCGCCAGCGCGCCGGCAAGCCGCTCGACGTCGGGATGATGGCGGCCGCGCGCGGTGACGCCGTTGAGGAACACGACGGCCGGCCACCGGCTCCCGCTCCCGGGTCGATAGATCGTCGTCGGCACCCCGGCGACGAGACCATCGGTCACGCGCGGCGCACTGGTCGTCTCCCGTGTCGCCCACGCGAGCACCGGCACTCTCCCGGTCAGCGCGAGGACACCGAGGGTTCGAGCCTGCGCGTCGATCCAGGTGCGGTACACGATCAACGAGATACCAGCAGCCAGGAGCAGCGCGAGGAAGGCGACGCGGACCCACCCGAGCTCCCTGGCGCTACGCCAGACACGAGCCGGTGCGAGCGCCTTGTTCGTCTCAGGAGCGCGCGATGGACGGGAACGTCCACGACCCGTCCCGCACCTCGGCCCGCGGCCGGTAGAGGCGGACCGTGTAGTTCCAGCCGTCCATGATCGGCAGGCAGTTGGGCCGGTCGTCGCTGCAGCCGCCGAAGCGGACCGTGACGGACCCGTCGTCGTTCGGCGTCGCGGTGATGTTGTTCACGCTGTACGCTCCGCGGTCGTTCGGCTCGAAATAGCCGTCAGCGTTGTACACCGAGATCGACCAGAAGCCGTCCACCGGGACGTCGCGCACGGTCAGCTCGTACTCGCCGGCCTGAAGACCCGGCTCGACGCTGAGGTAGCGCGCTTCGCTGTCGGGCAGACCGCCCCAGCCGACCGCGGTTCCGATTAGGTGGCGGACCGGGTCGACCTCGTCCTTGGTGCCGAACGCGTGGTCGAACGCCCCCAGATGCCGGCCGAGCTCGAGCAACGCGCTACGGATCGCGTTCAGCTCGGCCGTGTCGTAGTCGGCCCGCTCGAATCGCTTCGACGAGCGAGCGTCGATGGCGAGGCCGTCCTGCAGCGCGTTGGTCGCCGCGACGTCGTCGGTGTTCCCCGGGTCGACGAGGATCCTGCCTGCGACCCCGACCCATGGCGTGTCGAGCTCGTCGACGGCCAGTGCGTGCTCTCCGGGATCGTGGAAGACGCGGTGGACAAAGTGATCCTGGTCGACCACCATCACCGAGATGTAGCGCTCGCCGCCGTCCGGGATCGTGACAGTCGCACCTTCCGAGACGTCGACGATCGCGGCGCTGTAGAGCGTGTCGCGGTTCATGCGGATCACCGGCTGCTGGTCGATCGACGTCGGAGCGCGCCGGTGGCCGAAGCGGTTCACGCCGCCGGCCTCGGCCACGAACGCCGCGAACATCCGGTCGGTCTCCGCGCGAACGAAGTTGTCGATGTTCACGGGAAGGGGCACATGCGCCTCCTGAGACTCGAGGTCGATCCACCCTATCCGGAGCGAGGGCGCGAATCGGAGCGAGTGATTCCCCCGGGCAGCCGGCGGGCAGACGGGTAGGTTTCGTTTCTCGTGCCGACCTCCACCTCAGGCTCTCAGGTTCGCGACGCCTACCGACGCTCGTTCGCAAGCCCGAAGGAGGAGCGCCGACTGATCGGGGCGACGAGCTTCGGCGCGACCTTCGCCACGGCGCGCCTCGTAACGCACGCGATCCGCGCAGGCAAAGGGCCGTTTCGAAACATCACCCCCGGTGGCCGGCACATCCACCACATGACCTTCGGGATCATCGGCCTGATCACGGTCGGCTACGCGTGGCTGAACGAGATCGGGATCGGAACCGGCGGGCCTTTCGCATCCCGCACGACTGCGCTCTTCTACGGCGCCGGCTGCGCGCTCACCCTCGACGAGTTCGCGCTTTGGCTGAACCTGCAGGACGACTACTGGACGAAGCAGGGGCGCGAGTCGATCGACGCCGTGGTCCTCTTCGGTGCGCTGCTCGGGATCACGGCCTCGGGACGCGGCCTCATCCGCGAGTTCACGCGCCTGGCCCGAGACACGATCGGGGGTAGCGGCCCACTCGGCTCCCGTCAGTCCGACCCGAACGCGTAGGCCCAGAAGCGGCGCATGATCGGGGTCGGTGTCGGTCCCGTCATCTGCACCTGCGTGAACAGGACGCCGACGGTGTCGGTGGAGGGCACGACGTGCGCGGCCGTTCCCGTCCCGCCCACCCAGCCGTAGCGGCCGTTGGCCGCAACCGACCCGCCGTAGCCCCAGCCGTCGCCCTCGAGGAACAAGGTCGACGCATCGCGCTGCTCCTGCGTGAGGTGGTTCGTCGTCATCAGGCGCACCGACTCTTGCGACAGGACTCCTCCGCCGCCGCTGAGCAGCATCCGTCCGAAGCGATGCCAGTCGGCGAGCGCCGAGACGAGCCCGCCCGCGCCCGACGGGAACATAGGCGGCTGCGTCCACAAGAAGTCGTCCTCGACCAGCGCGGGAGGCGCGCCGTGGTAGGGCGGGAACCGGTCGAGCTTCTCCGGCGGGACGTAGAAGCCCATGTCGACCATCCCGAGCGGCCCGAGGATGCGCTCGGCGAGGAACTCCGGCAGCGGCCTCCCGGCGACACGGGCGACCAGGACCCCCTGGATGTCGGAGCAGGTGTTGTAGAGCCACGCCTCTCCAGGCTGGCTGAGCATCGGCACCTGCGCGAGCGTCACGAGCCACTCGTCCGGCGTCTCCCGCACCCCGAACACCGGCAGTTTCTGGAAGAGCTCGATCACCGCAGGCAACGAGAAATCCGAGGGGTAGCCCCAGCCGGCCCGAAAGGTCAGCAGGTCCTCGACCGTGATCGGACGCGCCGCGGGCACGACGTCGTCGATCGCGCTCTCGGGTGTGCGGACGACGCTCGGTCTCTCGAGCTCGGGCAACCAGCGCGTGATCGGATCCTCGAGGGCGACGAGACTCTCGTCCACGAGCAGCATCACTGCAGCGGCGGTGATCGGCTTCGTGATCGAAGCGATCCGGACGATCGACTCGGTATCGAGCTCTCCCGCGCTGCAGATCTCGACGTCGCCACTGCGCGCGACGAGCGCGGCAGCGCCGGGCGCGGTTCCGTCCTCCACCGCGGCGTCGAGCAGATCCTGGAGCTCGGCCATGGCCAATACATACCCGACGGGCAGGTGACGACCGCACAACGCGCACGCAGGACGTTGCCGTTAGCTAGCTCGCCGACGACCGTGCTCGATCGCGGCCGCCGGCGACATCCGCGCGAGCCACGAGCAGGGCAAGCGTCGGGCATGCATCGGCGGCACGCCGAGCATGCGCTTCGAGCTCCCCGGTCACCGGTCGCGCATCGACGATCGGGTAGCCCCAGTCGTCGAGCGTGATTCGTTCCGGGAGCAGCTCGGCACAGAGCCCGCGTCCCTCGCAGGCAACCGGGTTGACGCGAACGTGCACGCTCATCTCCGCGCCGCCGCCGACCACGGCAACGGCAGGGCCGGACGCCTGTCGCCGCTACACGTCCCCCGAGCGTGCCGCGCTCGCTCGTCCGCGAAGACGGCGAGCCCGCTCTGGATCATGCGAACCGCGCCGTCGGGATGGCGGCAAGCACCGCGGCCGCGGATCTGCTCGAGCCAGCGCTCGATGCGCGAGACGGAGGTGGCAGGGTCCCGTCCTCCCCACGCGAGCTCGGCCAGTGCGGACGCGATCGCGTCGAGACCGTGCACGCACGGGCCGCACTGTCCGGCGCTCTCGTCGGCGAGGTACCGACCTACACGGGCGGTCTCGACGAGTCCACACGTCCTCGTCGGCAGCGCGAAGATCGCGCGAGCGCCGAGTGTCGCACCGAGTGAACGCAGCTCCGAGTCGAGGAGACGCAACGTGATCGCCCGGTCGGCCGCGACCCACGTGCCGAAGTAGCCCCCGATCAGGAACGCGGCGAGCGGCTCCGTGCTGCCCCCGGCCCATGCGATCAGCTCGGACAGGGGCAGGCCGAGCGGGATCTCGTAGACGCCCGGACGGGCAACGGCACCACCCAACGTGACGAGTGCGGTTCCCGGCTCGTGCTTGCGACCGAGCCCCCGAAACCAGTCGGATCCGAAGCGCGCGATCAGGGCGAGATTCGCAAGTGTCTCGACGTTCTGCACGAGGGTCGGTGCGCCCCGAACGCCGCGCTCGAACGGTCGGGGTGGAGTGAACGTCGGTTTCGCCGGGCCGCCGTTGAGCCAATGGACGAGCGCAGTCTCCTCGCCCACCACGAATCCGTCCGGGGCGATTGCGAGCTGGAACGAGACACGATCGAGCCGACGGTGGCTGCGTGCGTCGATCGCTGCGTCGAGGACGGAGACCGCCGGACCAGTGCCGACGACGATCGTCACCTCGCGCGCGCCGACCGCGGCGGCCGCGACGGCGGCTCCATCCAGCACGAGCTGCGGAACGTGCCGGAGCAGCGCTTCGTCCTTGCCGCTCAGGAGCTCGCCCTCGGCGCCGTTGACGACGACGAACGGACGGCGGCCGGCGGCCGCGACGGCGCGTAACTTCGTACCGGTCGGAAAGGCCGCACCGCCGCGGCCCAGGAGACCGCTCGCCTCCACGAGCTCGATCAGGCCGAAGTCCGGTCGTCGAAGGCGAGGAAGCGGAAGCTCGCCGTAACGGTCGAGGTGCGCGTCGATCGAGAGCGGGCCGTTCGTCGCGACTCCGGCGAGCAAGCGCGGCACCGCGTCGGCCGACGGTGGTCTCCTCGAGGCGACGTCCACGCGGGACGCGGTCGCGTTCACTGCGAGAACTCGCCTTCGCCAACGCCATGAGTGCCTCCGAGGACGCGACCGGTCACGCGGCTCGAGCCTTGGTCGATCTGGAGTGCGAGCACGACCCGTGTCGTCTGACCGTCGGCCGCGGCGATCCTCGCGACGACGGTCTGGCCCTCGAGCGCGACGACGCGTCCCGCGTACCAACTGTTCGCGCCCCGGGGAAGCAAGCCGACGGTGCTGTCGACGAGCTCGACGCCTCCACCTTCGCTCGGCAGGCCTCGCAGCGCGACGTGGATGCGACCGCTGAACCCGCCGGTCGCCTCACCGTCGATCGACACGATCACGTATCCGCCGGCGGTGGGATTCGTCGCGAGCCGACCTTGGAAGTCGGCCGCGAACGCCCCTCTCGGCAGCGACGGCGCCGCATCGGTGCCGGAGGCCGTCGAGCGCTGCTGCCCGCGTGGGAGCCGCGAGGATGCGAGCAGCGCCGTCGGTGTTCCGGCCCGCGCGGCCCATCCGGGTCGCCACGGACCGCTTTTCGCCCAGGCGAACACGCCGGCAGCAATGACCACGACCGCCAGTGCCGCCCCGGCGCGAAGGACGCCGGGTCCGCGTGCGGCAGTGATCCGCGCGAGGATCGCGAGACCGACGCTGCCGACGCAGAGGAACCCGAGGGTCCCGAGCCACGTCGTCCGCGCGTCGCTCCCCGTGCCGAGAGCGTGCACGAGCGCGATCGGCCACGACGCGTAGGCGAGCCAGTGCACGCCGCGCCACAGACGCAACCCGATGCGCGCGCGCAGCAGGCTGGTGACGATCAAGGCGAGCAGTAGGTCGAACGCCACCGCTCCCAGTCCCAGCCAGAGTGGGCGGTAGGGAGAAAGGAAGGGCAGCACCGCATCGCGAAAGCCGATGGGAGCGAAGCGGTCGCCCACGGTTGTCACGACGTGGATCACGACGAAGACGACTGCGAGCAGCGTGACGTTTCGGTGCAAGCCGGAGACGACGAAGCGCGGTGTACGTCGGCTCTGCCAGCGCATCGCGCTCAGCACGCCAAGCACGACTCCCGCGGTGAGGAGCAACAGCGCGACGGTGCCGCTGCCGCGGGTCACGTACCACAGCACCTTGGCGTTGCCGGCCGCGGCGACCAGGTCGATGCTCATCCCGCTTCCTCGGGCCAGCCGGCTACGCGGATCGACCTACCGGCCGCGGTGACGAGTCGAGCGGGCAGTCGGTGGGACTCGAGCCAGTCGGGCGCCGCGCCACCGAGCACGAGCGCCGCGGTGCTGGCGATGTTCGCGTCGACGCACGAGGCGGCGGCGACGGTGACGGTTCGCCACGGCGTCTCGGCAGGCCGGCTGGTTCGGGGATCGACGACGTGGTGCAGTTCGTGTCGACCAGCTCGCCAACGACGAACGGTCGTGCTCGAGGTCGCAAGTCCGCCGGAGCGAACGGAGACGATCGGACCGTCGTCGGCGAGCGTCGCACGGTGATCGTCCGCGATTCGAATCGACCAGCCCGTCGCCGGCGGCTCACCCGAGACGGCGACATCTCCGCCGAGCGAGACGAGGACACCGCTGCCGACCCGCGCAGCTGCAATCCGCGCCGCCCGGTCCGCCGCGAGTGCCTTCGCCGTCGCGCCGAGATCGAGCTCACAACCGACGGGCACCCCGATCGTCTGCGCCCGGCGATCGAGCACGACTCGATCCCAACCCGGTGTCGACGAGAACCGCGCGCGGAAACGGCGGCCGTCACGCCCAAGGACGAGCTCGAACGTCCGGTCGTAACCGGCGAGACGCAGACTGCGTCCAATCGTGGGGTCGACGAGTCCTTCGCTGCTCGCCGCCGCACGACACGCGATGTCGACGGCCTCGAACAGCGCCGCACTCACCTCGACAGGTCGCCCCGCATTCGCATTCAGATGCACGAGCTCGGAGTCAGGGCGAAACCGGCTGCACGCTTCGTCGATCGTTGCCAGCTCCTGTTGCAACACGGCGCGCGCAGCGTCGAGCGCGTCGGGTTCGGTCACGCAGAGAGTCGCCGTGCTTCCCAAGGCGGGCACGGTCAGCGTCGCGATCACGATCCTCCGGAGGAGACGACGGGAGGCGTCGACGTGGACGTCGGCGCCTGGGCAGGAGCGCTGGGTGCCGTCGCCGAGCCGAGCGCGGGCAACGCGGGCGGCGGAGGCGTCGATCGCGTTCTTGTGCCCTGGGACCGCCTGGTCGAGACGGCTCGCGTCCGTTCCGACGCTCGCGCCGCCTTGCGTGCGTGCGTCGTCTGCGCGGCAAGACCACTGAACGCCGCCACAGCAGCAGCCGTCGCGAGCGCGACTGCACCGGTGAGGCGTTTGAGGCGCCGAACAGCCCCGTCTCGCGCGCTCACGCGCGCATGTATGTCCATCTCGCCGGGCACGTCGTCAGTGCACCGAGAGCGCATGAGCATCAGATGAGAGGCGGTTT
The DNA here is from genome assembly GCA_035623685.1 of Gaiellaceae bacterium. GTDB lineage: Bacteria > Actinomycetota > Thermoleophilia > Gaiellales > Gaiellaceae > 3-1-20CM-4-69-9. Next base: position 33,047 of record DASPSY010000049.1, on the reverse strand, counting down.
AGGGGGAGGGCTGTGCTTCGAGCCCGCGCTGCAAGTCGACCTGCGCGTCTTCGGGAGCAGACGACTCGGCCCGGCGAACGGCAATCCACACATCAGTCCCGCCCTCCGGCCGACGAGCTGCCCCTGCGGAGCCGCCGTGCGCCTCGGCGATGAGGTCGACGATCGCGAGCCCGAGCCCGGTTCCACCGCGACCCCGGGCCTCGTCTGCGCGACTGAAGCGATCGAATGCGCGCGGGACGAACTCCGCCGGCATTCCCTCGCCGGAGTCCATGACGTGCAGCTCGACGAGCTCGTCGCGTACGACGGCGGAGAGGACGATCGTTCCTCCCGCGTACGTCACGGCGTTCTCGATGAGGTTGCAGAGCGCCTGCTCGATGTACGCGGGATCGGCGTCGACGACGAGCCCGTCGGTGTCTTCCGTTTCGATCGTCCGTCCCTGCTCGTCCACGCGCGACGCGCAGCGGTCGATCGCCGACTCGAACAGCGTGTGTACCGGAGTGGCCTCGCAGCGCACGGGCAGGCGACCCTGGTCGGACCGAGCAATGAGCAACAGGTCCGCGGCGAGACGAGTCAGCCGCTCGCTCTCCTCGGCGGCCGAGCGCAGCGCCGCCTCGAGCTCGACGCGTGGACGCGGCCGGCGGAGCGCGAGCTCGAGCTCCGTATGCAGCAGCGCGAGCGGCGTTCGGAGCTCGTGGCTCGCGTCCGCGATGAATCGGCGCTCGTGCTCGATCGCGGCACGCTCGTGCTCGAAGGCGTCCTCGAGGCGCCCGAGCATCTCGTTCAGCGTCGTCGCGAGCCTGGCGATCTCGTCGTGACCCGGCGGAACGGGCAGCCGGCGCCCGGGAGTCGACGCGGAGATCGCAGCCGCTCGACGCCGCATCGACTCGACCGGCCGCAGCGCGCCCGCGGCGAGCGCATAGCCGGCCAGCGACGCGAGCAGCAACGCAATTGGTCCTGCGATCAGGAACTCGACGAGCAGGTGATGGAGCGCTTCGTGCTGCTCGCCCAACGAGCCGGCGAGCACGAGCGCCGCCGGTTGGCCGTCCAGCTGGACCGGAACCGCGAGGACCCGCCAGTCGTGCCCGCGGCCGGGGATGTGCGCCTGTCGCAGCAGGCGCCCTCCCGCGGCGATCCGAGCCGCGTCGTCGGGCTTGAGGAGCGCAGGGAGCGCTCCCGGCGAGGTGCGGATCACGTTGCCCTCGGCATCGAGCAGCTCGGCCACCATTCGGCCGCCGTCCGCATCAGGGTCGATGAGCGGACCGCCGCCTCCCTCGAGATGCCCGATCGTCTCGGCAGCCTGGAGGCTCAGGTTGCGATCGACCGTCGACGCGAGCGCGCCTCCGACACGCAGGTAGATGAACAGGCCCATCGCCGCGAGCACGGCCGCCATCGCCGTCGCGAACACCAACGTCAGCTTCAGCCGAAGCGAGAGGGCTCTCATCCGGCGTCCTCCCGCAGGCGGTACCCGACCCCGCGCACCGTCTCGAGCGACGCGCGTCCGAACGGCTTGTCGATCTTCTCGCGGAGGTAGCGCACGTAGACGTCGATCACGTTCGAGCGGAGCTCGTACGCCATGTCCCACGCACCCTCGAGCAGCCTCAGCCGCGACAGCACCTCTCCCGGATGTCCCATGAACACCTCGAGGAGCGCGAACTCCTTGGGCGAGAGGTCGAGCTCGTGCTCGCCCCGCCACGCTCGACGACCGGCTGGATCGAGCCGCAGCTCGCCGACCTGGAGCTCGACCGGGCGCTCGACCGGAACACGTCGCCTGAGGGCGCGGAGGCGAGCGAGCAGCTCGGCGAACGCGAACGGCTTGACGAGGTAGTCGTCCGCTCCACTGTCGAGGCCGGTGATGCGATCGTCCACGGCATCGCGCGCGGTCAGCAGCAGCACGGACGCCCAGACCTCCTCGTCGCGAAGCCTTCGGCACGTCTCGAAGCCGTCCAGGCCCGGCAGCATCACGTCGAGCACGACGACGTCGTAGTGCACGGCCCGGGCCATCCACAACGCCTCCTCACCGCGGTCCGTCACGTCGACCGCGTGGCCCTCCTCCCGAAGCCCACGTGCGAGGAGATTGGCCATCTTCGGCTCATCCTCGACTACGAGTATGCGCATCTCGTCATTGTTCCCCGTCGGTGCGGGACTAGTGGTCGTGGCGGAAGCGCACGAAGTGTGCCCAGGGTCCCGCATACCGCACGGTCGCGACCGCGAGGATCGCCCCTGCGACGAGCGTCCCCGCCATGAGCAAGCGACGAGCGAACGACCCGCGTACCGCCCCGACGCCGCCCCGCCAGTCCGACGCGACGAGAGCCGGCACGCGCGGGAGGTACGCGAGCACGTGGAGCCCAGTCGCCGCCAGCCAGACGACGAAGCTCGCCTTGTGCAGCCCGACCACGAGCCCGCGGTGAGGGCCGATCACGAGCAGTGCGATCCCGGACGCGAAGACGGCGATGGTCGCCGCCACCACGACGGGCGCGAGGAGCCGGAGCGGCAACAGTGGCGGTCCGCGCCGCCGGTACTCCGGTGCTCCGCCGTAGTACCGGACGAAGCGCCAGCCCGTGCTCGCGAGCTTCAGCGCCACCGGTGGGATCAACAGCATCCCGATGAAGACGTGCACCGAGAGCAGCGGCCGGATGAAGAGGATCGTCACGCCCTCGGCAGCCAGGAGGAGGAACAGCAAGCCACCCGAGGCTGCCGTCAGTCGCTCGTTGCCGTCGACGCCGCCGGTTCTGCCGTCGCGCGCGCTCGTGATCGAGACGAAAGGACCGCGAGATCGGCGTCCGGGACTCTCGAGCACGACGCCAGTCGATTCCCGGCGGATGAAGGCACGATGAGACAGGCGATGCATCGGCGTAATCTCCGCTCGTGAGTGCCGATCAGGATCGCTCCGAGGTTCGCCTCGCCGAGCTCGTGGCTGCGCTCTCGCTCGGGATCGACCTCGGCTTCGGCCAGCCGATGGAGCACGTGCTGCGACAGTGCTTGATCGCGCTGCGACTCGCCGAACGGCTCGACCTCGACGAGCCGACACGCGCAGCCGTCTACTACACGGCGCTGCTGATCAACGTGGGCTGCCACTCGGACGCACACGAGCAGGCGAAGTGGTTCGGCGACGACATCGCGGCCAAGTCGAACAAGTACACCTACGAGTATCCGAGCCTACGAGGCCTGGCGGCGATGATGCGCCTCGTCGGATCGGGCAATCCACCGTTGCATCGCTTCAGAGTCGGTCTGGAGTTCGCGCTCACCGGCCGCAACGACGTGAGCAACATGATCTCCGAGCACGCACGCTCGGCACGTTCGCTCGCAGAGCAGCTCGAGTTGTCAGACGCCGTCGTCGATGCGGTCGGCAGCGCCTACGAGCACTGGGACGGGCACGGCTGGCCCGGTGCGTTGCACGGCGAGCAGGTCCCGGTCGCGGCGCGGCTCGCTCAGTTCGCCGAGTTCGTCGAGGTCGCCCACCGCGTCGGTGGGATCGACGCGGCGATCGCGCTCGCACGCAGGCGCGGTGGCAAGCAGTTCGACCCGACCGCGGCCTCGCTCCTGTGCGCCGAGCCGCAGGCGATTCTCGGCGGGCTCGACTCGGTCGGCACGTGGGACGCGGTGATCGAGGCCGAGCCGGAGCTCGGCGTCGTGCTCTCCGGCGAGCGCCTCGACCAGGCATTGGCGGCAGTCGCGGGCTTCGTCGACCTGAAGTCGCCGTACATGCTGGGTCACTCACGCGCGGTCGCGGACCTCGCAGCGGCCGCCGCCGAGCAGCTGGGGCTCGCCGAGTCCGACGTGTCCACTATCCGCCGCGCGGCACTCGTCCAGGACTTCGGACGCCTCGGCGTCTCGAACTCGATCTGGGACAAGCGTGGCCCGCTCGGCGCGGGCGAATGGGAGCGGGTGCGCACGCATCCGTACCTGACCGAGCGCATGCTGCACGGCTCGAGATCCCTTGCGCCGCTCGCCGCGATCGCAGTCCAGCATCACGAGCGACTCGACGGCTCCGGGTATCCGCAGGGTCTGAACGGGAGCGCCGTCTCCCGGCACGCGCGCATCCTCGCGGCAGCCGACGTCTACCAGGCACTCCGCGAGCCGCGACCGCACCGGCCGCAGCGCCTACCCGACGAGGCGGCCGCCGAGGTGCGGAGCGAGGTCAGAGCCGGGCGTCTCGACGCAGAGGCAGTCGACTCCGTTCTTGCCGCGGCGGGCCATCGCGTGCCGCGACGTCGCGAAGGGCCGGCGGGGCTGACGCCGCGCGAGGTGGAGGTGCTGCAGCTGCTGGCGCAGGGGCTCTCGAACAAGGAGATCGCGGCCCGCCTCGTGATCTCGCCGAAGACCGCGGGCACGCACATCGAGCACATCTACGCGAAGATCGACGCCACGAGCCGCGCGACGGCGAGCCTGTTCGCCGTGCAGCACGGGATCCTTCCCGAGGAACGGTTCGTCCGTGCGAAGACGAGCGTCTCCTGAAGATCGGGCGAACGCCCGATGCGCCCGAAGCCGGGGGCTCGTAGCCTCGGAGCATCATCAGCGGACGAAGGAGAGACGATGGGCATCAGGAGCCGGATCTTCGCAGCGTGCTACGACAGGATGACCGCGGGCGCCGAACAGGCAGGACTCGGCGCACACCGTGAGGCGCTGCTCGCCGACGCTCGCGGCCGCGTGCTCGAGATCGGCGCGGGCACCGGTACGAACCTCGAGTATTACGGCGACGCGGTCGAGTCGCTGACGCTCGTCGAGCCGGAGGCCCCGATGGCCAAGAAGCTCGAGCAGCGCCTCGATCACGAGGGACGACCCGTCGAGGTCGTGCCTGCGCCGGCCGAGAAGCTCCCGTTCGAGGACGACCAGTTCGACGTGGCGGTAGCGACGCTCGTGCTCTGCACCGTGGACGACCAGACGAAGGCGCTCGCAGAGGTCCGCCGCGTACTGAAGCCTGGCGGCAAGCTGCTCTTCATCGAGCACATCCGCTCGGACGACCCCAAGGTCGCGCGGCTCCAGGACCGGATGAACGGCCTCAACCGGATCGTCGCCTACCACTGCAACTGCAACCGCTCGACACTCGACGCGATCCGCGAGGCGGGCTTCTCGATCACCGAGCTCGAGCGCGACGAGCTGAAGAAAGTGCCGAAGTTCGTGCGTCCACTGGCCGTCGGGACGGCGACGGCCGAGGCGTCGGCCAACGGCGCGAGGGCGGCCTCATGATTGGTGTATGGTGAGCCTTACATGGTGATCGAGGCCACGAAGACGTCCGACCTGGAAGCCTCGATCGAGCTGCGCGGGTTCAGCCCGGCGCGGCTTCGCTGGAAGGCCGCGACGGAGTGTGACCGCGCGCTCGGCAAGGGCAGCTGGCACTTCACGCGGGCCGAGGTCGTCCCGTGCATGGTCAGCACGGGCGGCCACGTACGGCTCTACGCGGGACGCTTCAGCGCGACGCGCGGATGAGCCGCTTCTCCGACGCGCTCAACGAGCAGGTCGGAAACGAATTCGCGGCGTCGCAGCAGTACGTCGCCATCGCCGTGCACTTCGACGCGGAGACGCTGCCTGGCCTTGCCGCGCACTTCTACCGGCAGGCAATCGAGGAGCGGAACCACGCGATGATGATCGTCCAGTACCTGCTCGACGCGGACGCCAGCGTCGACACTCCGGCCGTCGCCGCGCCGAAGACGACGTTCACCGACGACCGCGAGCCGGTTGCGCTCGCGCTCGGACAGGAGAAGACGGTGACGGCCCAGATCGCAGCGCTCGTCCAGCTCGCGCGCGACGAGGGCGATCACGTCGGCGAGCGCTTCCTCGGCTGGTTCCTCGACGAGCAGCGCGAGGAGGTTGCGAGCATGACCGGGCTCCTCGCCGTGATCGACCGCGCCGGCACCGAGAACATGCTCCTGGTCGAGGAGTACCTCGCACGAGGGACCGTGAACGCGGAGGAGCCGTCGGCCCCGGCGCCGCCCGCGGCGGGCGGCGCCCTGTAAGCACTCCTACCTGACGCTCAGCAGATACGACTTCGTCGACGCCGCGCCGAGCGCATCGGTGACGCGCACGCGGACGCGCGACGTTCCCGCGGCCGAGGCGGTTCCGGTGATCGTCCCCGTTCGGGCGTCGAGCCTCAGCCCGAGCGGCAGCCCTCCGCCGACGATCCGCCAGCGCAGCGCTGGTACGCCGCCGCTGGCCCTGAGCTTCACTCGATAGACGTGGTGCGCCGACGCGGTGCGCAGCGTGGTCGTGACGATTCCGAGTCGCGCCCGGACCGCCAGCGGAACGGAGACGTCCCTCGCGGAACCGTTCGCATCGACGAGGTGCACGGTGACGGACGTTCCGCCCGCTCTCGTCGGCACGCCGCTGATCACGCCGTTGCCGCCGAGCGACAGGCCGGCCGGCAGCGGACCGCTCTGCGACCACGCGTACGGGCCCTGCCCTCCCGTCCCGGTCAGCGTCGAGGTGAACCTGACCCCGACCTCGGCGACGCGCTTGGACGGCGTCGCCGCGAGGGGCGCGAGAACGTCGAGCGTGAACTGCTTGGAATCGGTCCTCGTGTTGCCGTCGTCGCCGATAGCGGAGACACCGACGGTGAAGGTGTACGTCCCTGCGGTCGCGGCCGCTCCCGAGATCGCCCCGTCTGCGTTCAGCGTCAGCCCGCTCGGCAGCGAGCCGCTCGCAAGCGACCACGTCACCGACTTCGTCGGGTGCGGACCAGCCTGCAGCGTCGCGGAGTACTGCGAGCCCGCGGCCGTGGGTGCCAGAGACGGAGTCGTGATCCCGTACGTCCGGGAGCCGATCTTGAACGAGAAGAACTGCTGCGTGCTGTCGGGGCACTCCGGGTCGTCGTGCAACGCGATGTAGGCGTTCCAGACACCGGCCTCGGTCGGCGTCCCGCCGATCACGACATGCTTGTAGTCGAGCGTCGTCATCGTCAGGCCCGGTGGCAGCGAGCCTTGCTGGAGGATGAAGTGGTACGGAATGCAGCCCTGGTTGCCGCCGATCACGAACCGGTAGACCTCACCCACCTCGCCGGCCGGCGCCTCTTCCGAGTTGTCGTCGAAGTCGAGTGCCCGCGCGACGCCGACGAACACACCCGCTACAAGCACCAGCAGCACCAGCAACCGCGTGAAGCGCATCACAGCCCCTTTCGTCGCCCCGACCTCGCCTGCCCGAGATCACGTAAGGGAGACCTTACAATCCCTCGCGGCGCGTCGCTGCGGGATCAGGCAGCCGAGTCTTGGCCGAGCCAGAAGCGCAGCTCGCGGGCCTTGCTCCCCTTGAAGTACTCGTTCTGCCAGGCGTCGCCGTCCTGGAGACCGGCCCACGTCGGCTCGGCGCCCGCAGCTGCCGTGACGGTCGCATGGCCCGCCTTCTCCTTCGTCGCCTGCAGCTGGCGATAGCGCCACCGGTACTGGTTGTAGACACCCATGATGTTGACCGCATACGCGGCGGCGAGCTTCGGCATCCCCTCGACGATGACGAGGTTCTCGTCGTTCTGGGCGCTCGCTTTCGGCCCCATGTTGTGCGAGCCCGTCATCACGACGGGCCTCCCGCCGAACGGGTCGAGCACGATGCACTTGCTGTGCACCATCGCGTGAGAGCGCGGCAGCTTCTCGAGCTCCTTGATCCAGAAGCCGAAGTCGGTGTCGATCGCAGCGGGAAGCACGACCTCGATGTCCGCCTCCGTATACGTGCCGCGGTGGAAGAGCCCGATGATCGGATGCTTCTCGGTGCTCGGGTCCTGGTTGAGGACGCCGTGGATGTAGAGGTCCGGGTCGTACGTCGGCGAGGCGGTCGCCGTCCGCTCGACGATGTCGTTGAGCAGCGTCCCCGTCGGCCCAGGGTTGAACATGAGGAAGACGATTCCCTCCCGCGCGTCGTTGATTCGCGCACGCGCATCCTCGAGGTCGACGAGGTCCCGAACCGGCGCGAACCAGACGTGATGCGAGGTGCTGCTGCCGCCCTCGGAGTGAGGTTGATCGTCGGTGTCGAGCAGCTCGGTCGGATAGCTGCTGCCGGCAGCCTCGAGCGCGTCCCAGTCGGATCGGTACCAACTCGCGATCGTCGCGTCCTCGATCAGCAGCGCGTTGTTCGCCTGCGTGCAGAGGCCGGTCTTCGTCCAGTTCGTGCTCCCGGTCCACACCGCCCGAGGCGCGCCCGCCTGGTCGCAGAGCACGAGGTACTTGTTGTGTGCGAAGTGGCGTGAGCTGACGAGCCGGTCGACGACGTTGACGCCCGCGTCCTTCAGCTCCTGACGCGAGGCCTTGTTCTCGTCGGGGAGGTCGGCGCCGTTCGCGAGCACGACGTTCGCCTTCCCCTCGAGGGCCTTGAGCGCGTCGAGCAGCTCCGGGTCGTCGAGCTCGTAGAGCGCGGCATAGACCTCCGTGCCGTCCGCCTTCACCTGCTCGAGCAGTCGCGTCAGCTCACGGATGATCGCGCCGCCGAGGAAGTTGCGGACGCGGTTGCCCGGCGTCGAGATGATCTGCTGAAGCGCGGTGCCCGGCGCGCCGCCGAGCTCCTTCAGCTGTCGCGCGAGCCACTGGGTCGCGACGATGCCGCGGTTGAAGTAGGCGTGCATGCCGCGACCGACGCTCGCACCGGCGGTCACCGGCTCGCTCCAGTCGGTCGCGTGCGCGTCGTCCGCGTGCAGCGCGTCCTTCGTCGTGCCGATCATCGGCACGGCGCGGTAGGAGACCTTCTTCCCGAACTGGACGTCGTAGTCCGACCACATGAACTTCTGGATCGGCCACTCCGTGCTCGGCTTCTTCGTCCCCGGTGGCGCGGTGTCCCCGGCGAACCCCACCCAGCTGTCGAGCACGTCGTCGCCGTGCCCGGACATCCGGCGGTGCAGTGCGAACCCGCGGCAGTCGGGTACGCGCGCATCGAGCTGCCAGACGACGTAGGCGTGGTCGCTGTTGGCGTAGGCCTTGATCGCCGTCATTCCCGGCGACTCTGGCTCACCTGTCGCCAAACGTCAAATAGCGGAGCCGGCAGCGCGCTCGTCGCGCGCGGCCGTGAGTACGGCGCCCTCGGAGCCGTGCTCGGCGACGACGCGACCGTCTCTCATCGAGAGCCGGCGGGGCGCACGGGCGGCGAGCTCGAGATCGTGCGTCGCGACGACGACCGTCGTCCCGCGCCGTGCGGCGAGGCTCGTCAGCAGCTCGATCACGTCGCCGCCGCTGCGCGTGTCGAGGTTTCCGGTCGGCTCGTCCGCCAGGATCACTCGCGGTTCGACGACGAGCGCGCGCGCGATCGCGACGCGCTGCTGCTCGCCGCCGGAGAGCTGGGCCGGTACGTGATCGACGCGCTCGCCGAGCCCGACCTCGTCGAGCAGCGCGAGCGCCCGTTTCCGCAGCAGCTCGTCCGGAGGATCCTGTGGAGCAAGCGCCGCCTCGACGTTCTCGAGCGCGGACAGCGTCGGGATCAGGTTGAACTGCTGGAAGACGAAGCCGAACGCGTCGAGGCGCAGACGCGCGAGCTCCCCGTCGGGCAGCTCGGCAAGGTTTCGCCCCTCGAAGAAGACGCTGCCCTCGCTCGGCCGGTCGAGTGCGCCCAGCAGCTGGAGCAGCGTCGTCTTGCCCGAGCCGCTCGGACCTTCGAGCGCGAGCAGCTCGCCTGGGGTGATCGTCAGGTCGATCCCGTCGAGCGCGCGGACCACCTGGTCGCCGCGCTTGAAGAAGCGCGTCGCGTTGCTTACCTCGTAGAGAGCCTCGCTCATTCGTACTGCCTCAATGCATCGGCGGGTCGCAGTCGTGCCGCCCGGAACGCCCCCGTCGCTCCGGCGAGCAGGCCGCCGAGCACCGCGAGCAAGAGACCGGCGAGCAGGATCCAGACGGTCACCGGAGCGGAGAGCGTCACGACCTTCGTCGCCGTGTGCGCGGCGCCGAGGCCGAACAGCGCCCCGCTGCCGCCGACGACGGAGCTCGCGGAGAGCGTCGGCCCGAACGCGGAAACGATCAGGGCGAGGACGACGCCGAGCACGATGCCGATCAGGCCGCCTGCGATCCCCTGCGCGAGCGATTCGCCGACGATCTGCCGAACGACGAGCCGCTGTGTCCAGCCGAGCGCCTTGAGCGTGCCGAGCTCGCGAACGCGCTTTCCGACGGACGACAGGGTCAGCAAGGCAGCGAGCAGGAACGCGGCGCACGCCGCGAGGATCGAGAGCGCGAGCCCGAGGCTGTGGGAGAGGTTCGACGCGTTGACGAGCGAGCCGCTGATGCGGTCCGCGACCTGCTTCGCGCTTGCGACTTGCGCACCCGGCAGCGTCCGGGAGATCTCCTGCTGCACCGCGCCGACCGACGAGCTGCTCTTCGCGCGGACGAGCGTGACGTTGGCGAGCCCCTTGAGGTTCGCGAGCTTCTGCAGCTGCGCGAGCGGGAGGTAGACGTCAGCGGTCTGGCCGCCGAGCGGCGGCTGGACGATCCCGATGACGTGGAAGGTCGTGCCGTTCAGCGTCAGTGTCGATCCGACCTTGAGCTTGTGGTTTCGCGCGTAGCTCGTGGAGATGAGCGCGGTCTCGCCGCCGCTCGTCGGGAAGTAGCTCCCCTTCGTCACCTGTGCGGGCGTGACGAGCGCGATCTCCGGCTGCGTCGTGTCGACGCCGGCGATCGTGTACGGCTGCGTCGTGATGTTCGTCTGCGGCGGGTTCAGGATCTGGCGAAACGTCTGGCTCGGCGTCCTGAAGGTGGCGCGGAACCGACGGAACCTGGCCGGCAGGCACTTCGAGAACGCGCCGCCGCCGAAGCCGAAGCCGCCGGGACCGCCGCCTCCGCCCCCGCCGCCGCCGAAGCCGCCGCCGCCGCCGTTCCCGCTGCTCCCACCACCCGCGGCCGCGCGCGCCTTCGCAAAGCAGGCCCGGATCTGCGCGAGCTCGGCCTGGGTGGGCGGCTTGAAGTTCCGCTGGATTCGGAAGGACCGGCTCGGCGTCCGGACCTGCGCGACGATCTTCGGGACGACGCCCTGCTGGTGCTCGGCGATCAGCGTCAGGCCTTGCGCAGATGCGGCGACCCCCGGAAGCGCGACCACGCTCTTCTGCACCTGGCTCTGCGAGTAGGTGAGCTGCGTTCCGGGCAGGAAGAAGTCGTGGACGAAGTGCTGGCCCGGCTTGCCGAGCTTCGAGAGATCGGTGAGCACGGACTGATTGGCGGCGATGATCTGGCGATCGCCGCCGCCGAACCCGCCGCCGGGACCGCCGCTCTGTGCTCCGGTCGTCGCCCCGCGCGTCACCGTCAGGTCCGTGCCGATGCTCGAGAGCGGGTCGAGCGCGGACTTCTGCGCTCTGTTCAGCCCGCGCGTCAGTCCGGCGATCGCGATCACGAGCGCGACCCCAAGCCCGAGGCCGAGCACGGTGAGGATCGTCCTCCCCTTCCGGCGAACGAGCTCGCTCCGGAGATAGCGGAGGTAGAACACCGACTGAAACTGAAGCACGGGCGGCTAAGAGCCGGTTAAGACCGGAGCGGTCGCCTGACGGTTGAGAACTAGTTGAGCGGGACGACCGCGCCGTCGAGATCCGCGGCGGGCTTCGGCGCGAGCTCGAGACACGACGCCTTGAACGACTCGGCGGCCTCGTGCCAGCCGGTGTGCCGTGCCTCGGCGAGGAAGATCGGCCGGAAGACGATCCGGTGTAGCAGCACCGGAATGAAGAGCCGCTCGACGTCGGCGGGCACGACGAAGGCGCGGTCGTTCAACAGCGCCCAGCCTCGAGCTGCGCGCTCGAGCGCGAGCGATCCGCGGACCGACGAACCGATCGCGACGTACTCGTGCTCACGCGTCACGCGAACGAGGTCGACGATCCAGCGTTGGATCAGCTCGTCGACGTAGACGGCCTGCGCTGCACGCTTCAGCTGCTGAACGTCCTCGACCGTGAGCACCGGCTCGAGCAGACGCAACGGATGGCCAGTGCGCTGCTCGGCGATGATGCGCCGCTCATCGTCAGCATCCGGATAGCCGAGCGCCATCTTCAGGAAGAACCGGTCGAGCTGCGCCTCCGGCAACGGGAACGTGCCCTCGTACTCGATCGGGTTCTCCGTTGCGAGCAACAGAAAGGGATCGGGCAGCACGCGGGTCTCGCCGTCGACTGTGACCTGCTGCTCGGCCATCGCCTCGAGCAAGGCCGACTGCGTCTTCGGCATCGCGCGGTTGATCTCGTCGACGAGGACGACGTTCGCGAAGATCGGCCCGGTCCGGAACTCGAAGTCCCGATCCTTCTGGTTGAAGACCGAGAGGCCGGTGACGTCCGTCGGCTGCAGGTCCGGCGTGCACTGGATCCTCGAGGGCGTCGCGCCGTCGATCGACTGCGCGATCGCGCGGGCGAGCACGGTCTTCGCCGTTCCCGGGACGTCTTCGAAGAGGACGTGACCGCCGCAGACGAAAGCGGCGAGCACGAGCTTGATCTCCTCGCGCTTGCCGTGGACGACCGACTCGATGTTGTCGAGGAAACGGTCGGCGAGACGCGCGGCGGCCGCGACACGATCCGACTGCTCCACACGAGCCGCCTCGGTCGGTTCCATCTCCCTCGATTCTAGGCTGCGGTCTTGCCCGGACGACCTTCTCTGACGCGGCCGACACGCGTTTGTTAGGAGTCCGTTAGCTCCCGCGGCTGGTCAGTCGGCCTCGACGAGGTGCTGCTCGAGCCAGTCGGCCGCGAGCTGGAACGCCTTCAGCTCGTTCTGCCGCTTGGTGAAGCCGTGCCCTTCGTCCTCGAAGACGACGTACTCGACCTCGCGGCCCAGCGCCTCGAGCTTCTCGACGAGCTGGTCCGACTCGGGCTTGACGACGCGCGGATCCTTCGCGCCTTGGATAACGAGCAGCGGCGCCCTCACGTTGTCGATGTAGGTCAGCGGCGAGCGCTCCTGCAGCATCTCCGCGTCCTCGTCGGGATCGCCGACGAAGCGCTTCATCATCCGTTTCCACGTCGGCGGAACCGCTTTTGCGAACGTCAGGAGATTCGACGGGCCGAAGATGTCGACGGCCGCGGCCCAGTAGTCGGGCAGGCGCGTGACGCACGTCAGCACGGCGAAGCCGCCGTACGAGCCGCCGTACACGCCGATCCGGTCCGGATCGACCCAGTCCTGCTCGTGCAGCCACCTGACCGCGTGCTCCCAGTCCTTCATGTCGCCACCGCCCCAGTCGCGCTGGACGAGACGCTGATACGACTTGCCGTAGCCGGTCGAGCCGCGGATGTTCGTCGCGAGCACGGCGATGCCACGGCTGAGCAGGTACTGGTAGATCGGCGAGTAGATCGGGCGTTCCTGAGCCTCGGGACCGCCGTGGATCGACAGCACGACCGGCACGTGTCCGTCGACGTGCGGCCGGTAGAGCCACGCCGGTATCTCGCGACCGTCGAAGCTCGTGTAGGAGATCAAGTCGATGTCGACGAGCGCCTCCTCGTGCGGGACGCCGATGCGACTCTCGGTCACCGCTCGCGCGCGTCCCGTCCTCGTGTCGACGATCCATACCTCCGGCGGACGTTTCGGCGAGGAGAGGATCACGGCCGCGCTCGAGCCGTCACGCGAAAGCGCTACCGGCGGCTGGAAACCGGTCAGATGCGGACGCGCACCGTGTGGCAGCTCGGGCTCGGGCAAGTCGGCGCCGGCCGCGAGGTCGCGCACGCGCAGCCTGTCGTAGCCGTCCTCGTTGACGAGATAGGCGAGCACATGCCCGTCGTCCGACAGCGCCACTTCGTCGATGTCTGCCTCCGGCGCGTCGACCCAGTCCCAGCTGCCGGCATCGAGGTCGTAGAACGCGAGCCCTCTGAACTCACGTCCCTCGTCGGTCACGAGGTAGAAGCCGGAGCCGTCCTCGGCCCACGGTCCGGGGACGTACTGGCCTTCCTCGTCGTGTGGCGTCACCTCCGGAGCGTCGCCGGAGTCGAGATCGACGAGATGCAGCGACGTGTCGCTGTTGGACCGGACGTCTGCCACGAGCAGCTTCGTGCCGTCGGGCGACCAGCCGGCCGGAAACGAGAACTTGCCCTCGCCGAACACGCTTCGAACCTCGCCGGAATCGAGATCGCGGATCCACGTCTCCATGTCCGTGGGTGTGCGCGCGTTCGCAGCGTACGCGAGCTGCGTCCCATCCGGCGAGAACGCGCCCGGCGCAACGTAGTGCTGGACCTGCGGGTCGTCGGTGATCTGCTCCGGCCAGCCCTCGGCGGGGTCGATGAGATAGATCTGGTGAAACTCGTCGCCGTCGTGATCCGCGCAGAGCGCGATCGTGCCGTCGCGCGGAGAGACGCCGATCAGACGCACGGTCTCGTCCGTGAACGGCGTCAGCTGCTCCGGCCAACCGCCGTCGACGGACACGCGCCAGAGGTTGAACTGCCCCGACATGTTGCTCACGAAGAGGACGTCCCTGCCGTCCGGCGTGAACGCGAGCCCGGCCGAGAATCGACGAAAGGCTGCGTAGCGGTCGAACCGTGGAGACGCCGCTCGTTTCTTGATGGTCGCCATGGTTCGGGACCCTACATACAGTTCTCTAGATGAAGCAGACACTGCCCTGGAGCTGGTACTCGGACCCTGCGCTCCTGCGGCTCGAGTCGGAGCGGATCTTCGCGCGCACGTGGCAATACGTCGGCCACGTCGGCCAGGCGAGCGAGCCTGCGTCGTACTTCACCTCGACCGCGGGCGAGATCCCGATCGTCGTTACGCGCACGCGCGACGACGAGTTGCGCGCGTTCGTCAACGTCTGCCGGCACCGCGGCCACGCCGTCGCGCAGGGCGTGGGCCGGCGCGAGACGCTCCAGTGCGGCTACCACGCCTGGACGTACGGCCTCGACGGCGAGCTGATCACCGCACCGCGTTCCGAACGCGAGCAGGGCTTCGACCGCGCGGAGCTCGGTCTGGTCACGGTCGCGGTCGACCGGTGGGGCCCGTTCGTCTTCGTCAATCCCGACGTCGACGCCGCTCCGCTGCAGGAGTCCCTCGGCGAGGTGCCGGCGCTGCTCGCCGAGGCGATCGACGTCGACTCGCTGGTGCACCACTTCCGCGTCGAGTGGGAGCTCGCAGCGAACTGGAAGGTCGCGTGCGAGAACTTCCTCGAGTGCTACCACTGCCCCGTTGCCCATCCGAGCTTCAGCAAGGTCGTCGACGTCCACCCGGACGCATATCGGCTCCAGACGAGCGGGCTCACGTCCAGCCAGTTCGGCCAGGTGCGTGAGAACGGCGGACCCGCGTACACGGGCCGAGAGATCGGCGGCAGCCAGTTCCACTTCGTGTGGCCCAACTTCGGACTGAACGTGTTTCCCGGCGAGCCGAATCTCTCGTGCGGCCCGATTCTCCCCGGCGGTCCCGAGCGGACGGCGCGCTTCCTCGACTACTTCTTCGGAGCGGACGTCGACCAGGCGTGGATCGACGAGCTGTTGGAGCTCGACAACCAGGTCGGCATGGAGGACTCGATACTGATCGAAGGCGTGCAGCGGGGCATGCGCGCCGGTGCGATCGGCGAGGGGCGGCTGATGTCCGCGAGCGAGCCGCTGATCGCCCATTTCCAGCGGCTGACGGCGAACGCGCTCGCCTAGCTGGTCGAATCCGTCGGCGGTGGGAGCTGGCGCGGACGACGGCGTGGGCGGAACACGCGGCGCAGAAACATGATCAGCGTCACGAGCAGGACCCACTTCGGCCAGAAGTCGTGGATCTGCGCTCCGGTGGCGAGCCAGACGGCGACCGCGACGAGGTTGACGAGCGCATACTGCAGCGCGAGCGAGCGCCAGCGAGTGTCCCGCGGACTGACGGTCGGGAGCTTCGCATCGGGCAGCTGTCGGAGCGCGTGGTCGAGCTGCGCATCCGTGCGAGCGGCATGAGCCTCGTCGAGACGACCCTGGAACTCGTCCAGCGTCAGTCGGCCGGCCTCGTAGTGCTGACGAAGCTCTCCGGCGACGCGAGTGCGGTCGGCATCGGAGGCGAGGAGATCCGGTGTCTCCGTCACGCCGACGATCCTAGGCGACCGCCGTCGTTCCTCCCTCAGCCTTTGACGACGAACTCGCTGTGGCCGAGCAGCGTGCCGAACCGGTGCTGCGTCCGGCGCCCGAAGCCCGGGAAGACACCCCACTGGTAGACACCCGGCGTCAGCCGCTGGCGCTTGCCGTGAAACGTCCACGTGGCAGGCACGCGGAAGCGCGCCTTGAGCGGCCAGCTGCTCAGCACCTGCCGACTGCCGCGGTAGATCTGAACGTTGTAGTAGGTCGCGCGCGGCACCCGCTTCCACGTCAGCATCGGCCTCGACTTCACGGTGGCGCCCTGCAGAGGCGTGAACAGCGCTGACGCAGGCACTGCGGCGATCGTCTTCGTCGCGGTGTTCCCGGCCTCGTCGACGGCGGTGATCGTGTACGAGTACTTGACCTTGTTCGTAACGGCCTTGTCGTCGTAGCCCGAGGCAAGGCCCGTGTACACGGTCGATGGATCTGCGCCGGCCGTCCCCGGAGTACGCACGACCTGGATCGACGTCGTGTCCTTCGACGCCTTCCACTTCAGGTCGACGAATCCGTCGCCCGGCGTGACGAGGACGTTCGTCAGCTTCGGCGGCGTCGAGTCGTACTTCAACGCGAACGAGACGGACGCCGTATTGCCGGCGTTGTCCGTGCACGAGCCGGTCACGCTCGCGGTGGCGCTGTCGGGCCCCTTGTAGTCCGCGGACGTGCACGACGCGACACCGGACGTCGCGTCGGTGCCGCTGAAGGCGACGTGGACCGGGTGGTTGTACCAGCCGTTCGCGTCCGGCCCGCGGTCGGGTGACGCCGAGACGCTCGGCGGCGTCGCGTCGCGCTTGATCGTGACGGGCCCGGAGAAGGCGCCGCCGCCTCCGGTGTAGTTGATCGTGCAGACGAACGTCTTTCCGCGCGTGTCGGTGTTCACGACATTTGGTCCGCACCCGCTGGCCGACGCAACCGTCTTGCCTGCGTCGGGCGCGTAGTGGAACGTGACCGTGACGGTCGAGCGGTACCAGCCGCCCGAGCAGCCGCCGCCGTTGCACGTCGCGGAGAACGACGCTGCCGAGGCGGCTTGGGGCACCGTCGCGACGACGAGTGCAAGGAGGATCGCGGCGACGGTCGTCCTCGTCTTCACGACGCGCTCCTCGTCACGCGCTCGGCGCGCATCGTCAGTGCGACCAGCGTCGCGCTGAGGACGACGAGCAACGCGAACGCGAGCGCGGCGCGGCGCGGCACGTGCCGGTCGTGGACTCCGAGCACTGCGATCGGCGCCGTGAGGGAGGCGAGGTCGAGCCGCCTCGGCGTGACTCTCCCGATCGACGCCCGCTTTCTCACGACGCGATGGTGGACGCGCGGCTTCGGCTTCGTCGTCGCCGTGACCACGTGCGTGACCGTCGGCTGCCGCACGACGACCGGCGCAGGCGCCGACACCGGCGCACTCGGCGCGACGTAGTGCGTCGTCGGCGCGGGCGGCGGCGTCTTCGGGATGTAGGGGTCGGGCTTGAACGACGGGCTCGTCGGGGTCGTGGGCGTCGTGGGCGTCTCCGCTGCCGCTGCACCCGCGAACGCGGCGAACGCCGCACACGACACCGCGAGAACGGCGATCCGACGGCCTCGGGTCCAGCCCGGCGGACGAGCCTCAGAAGACGGACCCCGTCGCCGCAGCAACGTTGGAGCTCTCCCTGACAGGGTCATGGACCCCTTCCGACGTTGCGATCGCTTGGTTTCGAACGTAGCTCGGTTCGGACGCATGTGTCAATGGCAGCCCCGGGCCGGCTTGCGGCGAGCCGGCCCGGGGTTCTCGTGGATCAGCCGGGTTTCAACACCTCCTCATGCCATCTGGGCGCCGCTCTGGCCCAGCCCGTTCGTGTTCGTGGACGAGCCCGTGGACGTGGCGCCGTTGCCTTGGCTAAGGGAGCCGAGTCCACCGAAGCTCAGCACGCGCGTCGGGTCGTTGGCATTGGACGCGCCGAACTGCAGCGCGGCCGACAGGCCGAGGCCGAACTGGTGGTTCAGCCCTTCCTGCCCGATCGCCTGGATCGGGGAGCCACAACCACACTTGCTGGCTCCCGCGGTCTGTGCTGCGGACTGACCCGTACTGTTCGAGTTCGACGAGGTGCCGGTCGACGTCGCCGTGTTGCTCTGGGCGACGGGGCCGTCCCCGCCCGGGCTCAGGACCCGCTTCGGGTCGTTGACGTTTCCGCCACTGCTCGACCCGCAGCCGCACCGCGACGGCTTCGAGCCGAAGCTCTGGAGGACGAACGACGCCCCCAGGCCCTTCTGCGAGCTCTTGGAGAGCTGGCCGATGGCCTGGATCGGCGTTCCTCCGCAACCGCACCGACTACCGGCTGCGGTCTGAGTGGCGTTCTGGGTTGCGGCATTCGAGTTCGACGACGTGGCGGTGGAGTTCGCCGCGTTCGTCTGGCTCACCGGTCCGTCCGAGCCCCAGCTGAGGACCCGGACCGGATCGTTGGTGTTGCTCGCACCCGTCTGGACTGCCGCCGAGAGCGCGGCACCCCACTGTTTGTTGTCTGCGTTCTGGCCGACGACCTGGATCGGGCTTCCACTTCCGGACGAGGCCTGTGTCGCGGTCTGACCGGTGGTGTTCGTGTTGGTCGATCCGGCCGTCGATTTGACGGTGTTCTGCTGCGTGACGGGTCCGTTGCCTCCGGGACTGAGGACACGGACCGGGTCGTTGCTGTTGCTCGCATCCTTCTGGGCGGCAGCGGACAGCGCACCAGAGGACTGGTGGTTGCTCGCGGACTGGATCGCCGCCTGGATGGGCGAACTCGAGCCGCAGCCACACGACGAAGACGAGGGATCGGTCTGCGTCGCCGACTGGTTCGTTGTGTTCGTGTTGGTTGCGTTCGCGGTCGAGTTGACCGTGTTGGCCTGTGTGACCGGACCGTCAGAGCCAGGGCTCAGGACGCGCACCGAGATGTTGTTGTTCGATGGGTCGTCCTGCTTCGCAGCCGAGACCGCTGCGGCCTGTTGGTCGTTCGAGGCGTCCTGCTTCGCGGCCTGGATGCCGGATCCGGAGCCACCCGTGGTGGTCTGGCCGGCGTTCTGCGTCGTCGAGTTGCCGTTCGACGCGGTCGCGTTCGAGGTCGCCGAGTTGGTCTGCGAGACAGGGCCGTCGTTGCCGGGGCTCAGGACGCGAACGGAGATGTTCGAGTTCTGAGGATTGCTCTGTGTCGCACCAGAGGCCGCGAGCGCAGCCTGATGGTTGTCCGCCTCTTGATCGGCGGCTTGGATTCCGGCCCCGCCGCTCTGCGACTGATTCGCAGTCTGGCCGGCGCCGTTCGTGTTGCCCGAGTTTGCCGACGAGCCGTCGGCGTTCGACTGGGAGGTCGGACTTCCACTGCCGACGCTCGGACTCGCGACGCCTGTCGGCGCGCTGCCGTTGGACGCGGCGAGCTGCTCGGCCGCGGACAGTGCGTCCGCGCCTTGACCACTCCCAGCCAGCTGCGTCGCGGCCTGCGCCGGCGAGCTGCAGCCACATCCCGTGCCCGCCTGCGCCTGAGTCGCGTTCTGCGTCGTGGCGTTGGCGTTCGAGGCCGTTGCGGTGGACGTTGCCGAGTTGGTCTGGGAGACCGACCCGTCATCGCCCGGGCTCAGGACCCGCACGGAGATGTTCTGGTTTTGGGGTTGTTGCTGCGCTGCTGCTGACAGTGCTGCTCCGGACTGGTCGTTCGAGCTCGACTGTCCGATCGCTTGCACGGGCGAGTTGCTGCTCCCCGCCGCCGCTGTCCCCACTCCCCACATCGCGAGTAGGAACAGGCTCAGAGTCAGCGCAAGAAGCGTGTGCTTCATTGACTCACTCCTTCAGTTCCGATGGACCCCGACCCGGCGTCGGGGATCCGATGGACATCGACGGGGACGGCGACTAGCCCGGTCGGTCGCGTGGCTTGGCGAGCGGAGTGACGTGCGGCTCGTCCCGGTTGAGCCGTACGCGCCAGCTGCGCCAATGTGGGACTGAAAGCTGCGCGGCGTTCGCCGCCGCGAACAAGACGAGGAGGAGAAGCGTGATCCCGCCGCCGGCGCCCGAGGCGGAGCCGGCGGAGTTGGGCGTGTCAGGAAGGTTGGGGATGGGCCAGTGGTGGAGGCCGCCGAGATCGTCGCCGCTCGCGGTGCTCGTCCGCCCCGCCGCCGTGTCGCGCCTCGGGGCCTCGGCCTGCGTCGCGGCGGGGTCTGCCGGGACGAAGCTCGGGAGGATCGAGGGCTGCGGTCGCGCTGCCGTTCGACGCGCGACACGGACCGGCGGGGCCTGGGCGCGAGCCACAGGGTCGGGAGCCGTCAGGATCGTCATGCCCGCGATCTCGACCGGCTGGGAGATCGTCGCGGGCGTCGCGGGCACGACGAGCGGGGGAACCACGAGCGGCGGCAACGTCAGCGGAAGCGCTGGCGTGCTCGGGACGAGCCCGGTCGGATCCGTCGCTGTCGTCGCGGCGGTCGCGGTCGGGATCGAGGCGGCGCCGGCGGCGACCGCGCTGATCGTCGCGGAGGTGATCGACGAGACGAGCGTGTCGGCGCTCGTCGGGGCAACCGGCTGATACTGCGGCGCGGTCTGCTGATACTGCGGCGCCGACGGAGTCGAGGCGTTCCCGTTGTGCGCCGACGCCGGCGGCTTGCTCGCCGTCGGCGCACTACTCGGCGGTGGGACGGTCGGCGATCCGCTCGACGATCCACTCGCAGGAGGCGTGGGCGACGTGGGCTGCGCGGCAGGTGGCTGCGTCGCGGCTGGGTCGGTGCACCCGGTCTGCCACGACCAGTTCCACGTCCACGACGACACGGGCGGCGTGACGTTCTGGGGCACCAGTGGAGCGCCCGAGTCGGAGCAGGTCCACGTCCAGTTCCACGTCCAGTTCTGCGGAGGTTGCTGCGAGGCGTCTGGTTGCGTTTGCGACGAAGATCCAGACGTCGAATCTGACGACTGATCCGGCAATGCCGTCGAAATTGCCGATGGATCATTTCCACTCTGTTGATACTGCGGAGTATTCGACTGGTACTGCGTCGCAGTCGAGTCGCTCGAGCTCGGGGTCGCCGGTGCGCTTGCGGCAGACGACCCGTCGGTCGGGGTCGTCGACGGCGCTGGATCAGGCGCTGATATCACGGTGTCACCGCCTGCTACTACGCCATTGGACTGCGTGACGGAGCCGTCGTCGCCCGGACTCCCGACCCGAATCGAGACCGAGACGTTCGTCGGCGTCGACTGATCCGCGCCGGCACTGGCCGACGGCGCCGAGGCGGCTGCTGAAGCCGCATCGCCCGCTGCCTGCGCGGTGTCCGACTGGCTAACGGTCCCGTCGTCGCCCGGGCTGAGGATGCGAACGGAGACGCTGACGTTGCTCGGCGTCGCCTGCTGTGCCACCGCCGTCGCGGCCGATGCAGCCTGATCCGCGGGATCGACGGCGGCTCCCGACGACACCGGCACCGGCGGTGGGCTGTCGTCCGCGAACGCGGGGCTCGCGGGAAGGAGAAGCGCGACTCCGGCGGTGGCGAGCGCGACACGAAGCCCGCCGCGCCAGAAGCGTGAGCCGGATCCGGAAGCGGGTCGAGCCGCACTTTGACCGAACACTTCGTCCACTGCTCTCCACTATTCCTAATACCCAATCGCAATGAGGTTGACCCCGCGATGAAGTCATTCCTCGTTGCAATGCAATCGGAATGAAGTAGAGTCGAAAGTGCGTCATGGGTCTTGCCGCCTCCGTGTGCCCTCAGCAACTGCACGACGATCTCGTCGACGCGCCGCGAAGAGCCGAGCGTGACCGGCTGATCGAGCTCCACCTGCCACTCGTCACGGCGATCGCGCGGCGGTACGCGAACCGCGGCGAGCGGCTCGACGATCTCGTGCAGGTGGGAGCGATCGGACTGATCAATGCCGTCGATCGGTTCGATCCGGAGCGCGGCATCGATCTGCGCGTCTTCGCCATCCCAACGATCGTCGGCGAGATCAAGCGACACCTCCGCGACCGCGCCGCGGTTATTCGCGTCCCGCGCCGTGACCAGGAGGCGCGCAGCGAGCTGCGCTCCGCTCGCAACGAGCTCGCCGCACGGCTGCAGCGCCCACCGACCTGGTCGGAGCTCTCCGCTGCAGTCTCGGTCGATCTCGCGCGGGCCGTCGACGCCGAGCGGGCCGAGGCACCGCTGTCCCTCTCCGTCGACGCATACGGACCCGAGACCGGGCTCGACGACGTCGGGCTCGCCGCAGGCGAGGACCGCGCGCTCGTGCGTGAAGGGCTGAGTGCGCTGGACTCGCGCGAGCGGCGCGCCCTCGTCCTCTGCTACTTCGCCGGGCTGAGCCATCGCGAGGTGGCGATGAAGCTCGGCATGTCGCAGAGTCACGCGTCGCGTGTGATCGCCGGAGCCCTTGCGAAGATGCGCGCGGCGCTCGCGGGAGCGCCGAAGCAGATTTGTGGCGACGGAACGGACCACCTAAACTCGGAGCGTGGCCTCGAGCAGTGCCATGACGAAGCCGTCACAGCAGGAGACCCGCAGAGAACGCTCTCACAGTGGGCGTCTGCTGCTCCGCATGCCAGAGTCGCTGCACAGCGAGCTCGCAGAAGCCGCGGACCGTGAGGGCGTCAGCCTCAATCAGTTCATCACGAGCGCCCTTGCGAGCATCGTCGACGACGTACGCGAACGTCCCGACGGGACGTCGACGCGGAGAAGCCGTGGCCTGAGCCTGTTGCTCGTCGCGAACCTCGTGATCGTCGCGGCGGCGGGCGTTGCCGCGATCCTCCTGCTCGTCTCCTCCTGGCAGGGCTAGCCCGCCGGCGTTTCCGCCGTCAGGCTCGCCGGCGGCGGAAGAACGACTTCGACCCGCTCTGACGCGTCTCCTCACCGAGAGCGCGCGCGGCGGCACCGAAGTCCTCGGCTCGCAGCGCCATCAGGTCGTTCCGGTCTACGTCGCCGAGCGCTGCTCCGCCGCCTCCCGCGAGCCGGAGCGCCTGTGCGTTGACGGCCTGCTCGAACAGCGTGCGCGCGAAGCGCGCGTTTCCGAAGCGCTCGCTCCGTGCCGCACCCGAGAGGATGCCACGCAGCTCGGTGTCCGAGGCCGCGTCGATCGCGTATTCGTTGTCGCGCGCGAACGTGTGCGTGATCGCCACCAGCTCGTCGGTGGAGTAGTCCGGGAACGTGAGCTCTCGCGAGAACCGTGAGCGAAGCCCGGGATTCGAGTCGAGGAACTGCTCCATCAGCCGCGGGTAGCCGGCGACGATCACGACCAGGCGATGGCGGTAGTCCTCCATCCGCTTCAGGAGCGTCTCGACGGCTTCCGGCCCGAAGTCCTGCCGCTCGTCCCCGCGCGCGAGCGCGTAGGCCTCATCGATGAACAGGACACCGTCGAGCGCACGGCGAATCGCGCGGTCGGTCTTGATCGCCGTCGTCCCGACGTACTGCCCGACGAGCCCGGCGCGGTCGACCTCCACCAGGTGCCCGCGCGAGAGCAGGCCGATGGCGCGGTACATCTGCGCCAGCAGACGTGCCACCGTCGTCTTCCCCGTGCCGGGGTTCCCGAGGAACACGAGGTGCTGCGACGTCGCGACCTCCGGCAGTCCCTGACGCTCGCGCTCCGCCTGCACCTGGAGGAAGGCGAGCAGCGTGTGCACCTGCTCCTTCACGGTCTCGAGCCCGGTCAGGGAGTCCAGCTCCGTCTGGAGCGCCGCAAGCGGGACCGCCGGCTCCGGCCGACGCAGCGCCTCCGCGATCGGCTCCGTCAGCCACTCCGGCGCCTCGCCGCCGGCGGTGATCCGTTCGCCGAGCACGCGGAGCCCGCGGGCGACGTCCTCGAGCGGATTCCTCGGCATCGAGCCTGATTCTGCCCGCTGCAGCCAGGCAGCAGGTCACGGCGAACGAGGGATCGAGGTGGCGGCAAGGGCTGCCGATTCGTTAACCTGGTTAACGAATGACCACCGTCCTCGCCCCGGATACGACCGAGCTGGCCAGCAGGCTGCGTCCCGTCCTGCTCAAGCTCAATCGCGAGCTGCGTCGGGAGATCCACTCGCTCGGCGTCACCAGCGGGCAGGTCGCGCTGCTCAACCAGATCGGCCAGGCGCCGGGCATCGCCATCCGCGAGCTCGCCGCGCGCGAGCGCATCTCCGTCCCGGCGGTGTCGAAGTTCGCCCGGCGCATGGAGGAGGCGGGCCTGCTCGTGCGTGGACCGATCGGCGACGACCGCCGGCGTGTCGGCTTGACGCTGACCCCTGCGGCACAGAGGGTGCTCCGGTCGGTCAGGAGCAAGCGGACCGCGTGGCTCGCCGCCAGGCTGCAGCTGCTCGCCCCCGGCGAGATCGAGGCGGTCGAGGCGGCCCTCGAGCCACTCAGGCACCTCCTCGACGCGGAGGCCGCGTGACCCGGGCTTTGCTCCGCTTCAACACACGCGCGTTCCTCAGCGTCAGGAAGTACCGCAACTACCGCCTCTTCTTCCTCGGTCAGTCCGTCTCGCTCCCCGGCACGTGGATCCAGCGTGCCGCTCAGGCATGGCTGATCCTGACGCTGACCCACTCGGCGCTCGCGGTCGGCATGCTCGCCTTCGCGCAGTTCCTGCCGTTCACGCTCTTCAGCCTGGTCGCAGGCGTCGTCGTCGACCGGCTGGACTCCCACAAGATCGTCAAGGCGACACAGACCGCGTTCATGGTGATCGCTGCCGCGCTGGCGGCGGTCACGCTCTCCGGTGTCGTCGAGCCCTGGGAGGTCTACGTCGCCGCGCTGCTCGGCGGCCTCGTTCAGGTGATCGACTCACCGGCGCGCCAGCAGCTGACGTACAGGATGGTGGGGCGCGACACCCTGCAGAACGCCGTCGCGCTGAACTCGAGCGTCTTCAACGCGTCGCGGATCTACGGGCCGGGACTCGCCGGCGTGCTGATCGCGGCGTTCGGCGTGGGTATCTGCTTCGCGATCAACGCTGTCAGCTTCCTCGCCGTGCTCGCAGGGCTGATCATGATGCGACCGTCCGAGTTCTTCCCGATCGAGGCCTCGCGGCGGCCGCGGCTGATCGGAGGGATCCGCGAGGGACTCTCCTACGTCTACCGCTCACGCGAGCTCGTCCTCGTCCTCGGGCTCGTGCTCGTGATCGCGACGATGTCGCTGAACTTCAACGTCCTCCTCCCGGTGCTCGCCCGCCAGACGCTCCACTCCCACTCGATCACCTTCGGGCTGCTGTCGGCGTCGTTCGGGTTCGGCGCGCTCGCCGGCGGGCTGGTCGCCGCGGGCCAGGGACGCGCGCGCCGTTCGTTCATGCTGATCGGCGCCCTAGGCTTCGGCGGCTCGCAGGTGCTGCTCGCGGCGGAGCGCTCGATCTGGCTTTCGTGTCTGCTGCTGGTACTCGCGGGCGTGAGCTTCACGACGTGGTCGTCGAACTCGAACTCGATCGTCCAGCTCTCGGCGCCCGACCACCTCCGCGGCCGCGTGCTCGGCCTCTACCTCTTTGCCTACGCGGGCACCGGCTCCTTCGGCGGGCTGTTCGCGGGCTGGCTGGTGCACGTCGGCGGCACGACGCTGGCATTCCTCGTCTCCGGGCTCGCCGCCCTGGCCGGAACCGCCGTCGTCGCCCGCCTGCTCATCCGAGAGCACGCGGGACGCCGACCGCTGACGCAGGCCCGAGAGCGAGTCGCCGCCTGAGGTTTTCCACACGACCCTCAAGCCACCCGCCCTCGCGGCCGATGCCTCCCGTGGAGAGTTTCACTGCGGCTGTAAGGAGTCCCAAATGAACGTGTCCTCGTCTGCGTCGCCTTCGGCTCAAGGGCTGATTCGCGAGCCTCCCTTGAGCCCGGGCGCCCCCGTGGTCCGACCGCCGGCGCCGCCGGCTGCTCAGCTTCCCGCCCCTCAGTCCGTCCAGCCTCCCGCCCAGCCCGTTCCGCCGGTGGCGCCCCTGGCTCAGCCTCCGGCACAGCTGGCGCAGCCGGTGGGTCAGTCCATTCAGCCGGCTCCCGTCAACGAGGCTGCCAATCCCCCGCAGTCCCTGCCGCTCGAGGCACAGGTCGTGCGGCTCGGGCTGATGACGCCGGACGACGTCGCGACGACGATGCGCGAGGAGGCCGAGACCGGCCGCACGTTCGCCGAGCTCGCCGTCGAGGGCGGACGCATCAGCGCCGAGGACCTCGCGAAGCTGACCGGCACCGAGGCGACTGCCAAGCAGGCCGAGTCGCCGAGCGAGGAGCAGCAGACGGAAGAAGAGGTCGAGGAGCAGGAGCAGGTGCACGCGGAGACGCCGACCGAGCCCGAGACGGAGGCTCCCGTCGAGCCGGCGCTCCGGCTCGCCGCAGCGAACGTCCCGGCACCGGAGACCGCCGTCACCGCGACACCGGAACCGCAACAGCCGGTCGGCCCGGAAGAGGACGACGTCGCACCGAAGCCCGAAGCCGCCGCGGAGAATGTGTCCACGCCGCTGCGCGCGCCCGAGCCCGTCGGTTCGGACGCGCCGACCGGGTTCGATTCGTCGTCTCACGAACCCGATCAGACGTCCGAGTCGACGGCGGTCACTCCGCACACCGATTCCGCGAAACAGGTTGCGGCGGTGGTCTTCCTCGTCCTGTCGAACGGCGAGCGAATCGCCGCGGGCTCGTTCGGCGAACTCCAGGCTGCCGAGCAACGCGCGCGCGAGCTGATGAAGGTGTGCGACCAGGGCGAATGGCCCTCGGTCGGCGGTCGGTTCGTCCGACCCGACGCGATCGTCGCGGTCGACGTCGACGTCGCCGGCAGCAGCAGCTAGGCCGCGCCACCTTCTCTGCACAGCCGCGGCCGCAGCCCCGGCTCACGCCGATACGCTGCGACGCATGGCGAGCGATCGGCTGCACTACAACGCCACGCTCGCGATCCTCGCGACCGCCGGCACCGCGTATGCGCTCCAGCAGACGATGGTCCTCCCTGCACTGCCTGCGCTCCAGCGCGACCTGCAGACGTCGACGACCTGGGTGACGTGGGTCTTCACCGGCTTCCTGCTCGTCTCGTCCGTGGCGACACCGCTCCTGGGCAAGCTCGGCGACCAGCACGGCAAGGAGCGAGTGCTCGTCGCGTCGCTCGTGGTCTTCTTCGTCGGCTGCGCAGGTGCGGCGTTCGCGTGGAACATCTGGTCGCTGATCGCCTTCCGCGCAGTTCAGGGCGCCGCAGGCGCCATCTTCCCGCTCAGCTACGGGATCATCCGCGACGAGTTCCCGCGCGAGAAGGTCGGCGTGGCGATCGGCTTGATCTCTGCGGTGTTCGGCGTCGGCGGCGGACTCGGGATCGTGCTCTCCGGATTGATCGTCGACAACCTCTCCTGGCGCTGGCTGTTCGTCGTCGGCGCCGTCCCGATCGCGATCGCGGCGGTGCTCGTGTGGCGATTCGTGCCCGAGTCCCCGATCAGGTCGCCGTCGCGGATGGACATCCGAGGCGCCACGCTGCTTTCGCTCAGCCTCGTCGCCCTGCTGGTCGCGCTCACCGAAGGCGAGGAGTGGGGCTGGGCGTCGACGCGGATCTCGCTCCTCTTCGTCGCGAGCGCGGTCGGACTCGTGGCCTGGGTGCTCGCCGAGCTTCGTGCGGCCGAGCCGATGGTCGACATGCGGATGATGGGTGGCCGAACGGTGCTGTTCACGAACCTGACCGCAGTCGCCGCAGGGTTCGCGATGTTCGGCTCGTTCGTGCTCATCCCGAACTTCGTCGAGACGCCACGCGGCCTCGCATCGTCGACCGCATCGCTCGTGGATTACGGCTTCGACGCGAGCGCGACGAAGGGCGGTCTCTATCTCCTGCCGAGCACGATCTTCCTGCTGTTCGCCGGTCCGGCAGCGGGCCTGATCGCGCGTCGAACGGGCTGGAAGTGGCCGCTCGCGTTCGGGATGCTGCTCGTCGGCATCGCGGCCGGCATGCTGGCGTTCTTCAACGATCATCCGCGGCAGGTACTCGCCGCGATGCCGTTGCTCGGTATCGGCGTCGGCTTTGCGTTCGCGGCGATGGCCGCTCTGATCACTCAGGCCGTGCGTGCGACGGAGACGGGCGTCGCGACCGGGATGAACACGGTAATGAGGACGATCGGCGGTGTGATCGGCGGCGAGGTCGGTGCCGCACTGCTCGTCGCCCACACGATCGGGCGAACCTCGGTTCCGGCGTCGAGCGGCTACGAGATCGCATTCGCCGTCAGCGGGGCCGTCGCTCTCGTCGGGGTGGGACTCGCGATGTTCGTCACGCCGGTGCGAGCGTCGGAGAGCGTCGCCCTGGCCCATGCCGACGTGGGCGGCGAGCCCGTCCCCGAACAGCCGCTGTGACGGCGGAACGGCTCTAGCGAGCCGTTTACCGGTTCAAAGACTCCCCCCAATGGGGGTAGGCCGAAGGACCTACGCCGCCGATGACAAACAACAACGACGAGGACGGACGAGGCCAGGGGTGCCGCAGCCCTGGGCCGGGGAACCCGCAGTCGCGGCTCCCGTTCGTCCCTCACGCGAGGCGGCCCCGGGCCCGCTCATCGGCGGGGCCGCCTCGTCCACAACAGCGGCAGGGGCTAGCGCCGCGAGGTCGAACGTCGACGCGCGGCGAGCCGTTCCTCGAACTGGTGTTTCAGCTGCTCGGTGGTGACGTGGCCCGTCGTCACCACGTCGTCGGGAATGACGATCTCCCTCTCCGGCTCGCCGCTCTCGAGCGGGAAGACGTCGACGTGGCCGGAGACGTGCTCGCGATACGTGTGGTCGTAGCAGTCGCTCTCGGCCAGTGGGTCTGTTCGCTCCTGGTCTCGATGAGTGAGACGCACACGACCATTATCAGCGAAGGTGCCTGTCAGCGCAGCGGATGCGCGGCGAAGAAGCGCCAGATCACCTCGTTCGCGTCGAGCGCGTTCGACTGCGGCCCCAGCACGCGCAGCAGCGCTGCCGGCAGGCTCGGTCCGTCGGGCCATGTGTGTCCCTCGCCCGCGATCGTGTACAGCTCGACCGACGCACCGCGCTTGCAGCGGCCGTACGCCGTCAGCTCGACTCCTCCCGTAGGGCTGGACACTGCAGCCTTGGCCGCGCACCGGTTGTGGACGGCCCAGCGTCGCGCCGCCGTGGGGACGCCGTACGTCCAGTACGCAGCACCGTCGCCGTCGTACGGATCGACCGGATCCGCGGTCCCGTGCATCGAGACGACGGGGACGGGCCGCGTGCCACGGCACGCCGCCGGGTAGCGCAGGCCGCTCACGGGAGCGACCGCCGCGATCGTCTTCGGAAGCGCGCAGCCGAGCTGGCTCGCCATCCGCGCGCCGCCCGAGAAACCGGTCGCGTACACGCGCTTCGCGTCGATGCAGTAGCGCTTCTTCAGCGTCTGCACGAGGCTCACGAGGAAGGCGACGTCGTTGGCCGCGTTCTTCGGCACTGCGTCGCCGTCGAGCAGCGGCTCGTCCGGCACGTTCCAGGCGAAGCCCGTCCCGGACGCGATCACCGCCTGCGGGTAGACGACGAGGAAGTCGTGCTCGTCCGCAGTCTTGTCCATCGCGGTGAACTGCTCCTGCTCGGCCGCCGTGGACGCGGTCCCGTGCATGTTCAGGACGAGCGGAATCTTGTTGAGGCCTGTGTAGCCACTCGGCAGGTGCACGACGGCGATTCGCCTGCGACCCGACACGGTGAGCGTGAGCGTCGACGTCTTCGGCGGCGAGCCTGCGATCTCCTCGCACGCCGCCCCCGCCGCGCCCGATGTCGTGACACGGGGCGCGATGCGCGCATCCACTGTCGCGGTCGACCAGACGGCTGCGACGAGCACGACGAGCGAGACGACGAGCAAGCGAGCCGGAATCGACGTCGCTCGACTCCAACGCGCGGTGCGGCCGGACACGTTGGACGAGGCTAGCCGAACACGACCATCGAGACTCGACGAACCGTCATGAGGCCGACGCGAGCTCTTCCGTCGGGACATCCCGTACATGCTGGGCGAACCACCAGGAGTGACCTTCCGGATCCCTCGCGCCGTAGTTGCGGTCGCCGTAGTCCTGGTCGGCGAGCTCGCGTGTGATCTCCGCGCCTGCCTCATGCGCGCGCACGCAGTGCGCGTCGACATCGTCGACGTAGACGTGGACGAGACCGGTGTCTCGGCCGCGCTGGAAGTCGGGAGGCGTGCCGAGCATGACCACGCCATCGCCGAGCTCGAGCTCGGCGTGCGTCACGCGTCCGTCGCCGTCCAACATGCGCATACGCTCGGTGAAGCCAAACGCGCGGACGAGAAAGTCGATCGCTCCATCGGCGTCTTCGTAGAAGAGGTACGGACAGATGCGCGGATAGCCTTCGGGCGGATTCGACGACATGGATGTCCCCCGTTTCTCGGATCGCTGGCGAGGCCGATTGTAGGAGGGTTGTGGCCGTCCGGCTCACGTTTGACAATGACGAGTTGCTGCCGGAGACTCGCCGGCAGCCGTAACGCCTAAAGGAGGCCGCTCATGCATCGGTACGCGACTGTTGGACTGTTGCTGGTCCTGGCGACGGCGCTCGGAGCGCCCGCTGCGACAGGAGCGGCCCACGCGAACCGCCCACCGATCCGGAACCTGCCGAACCGCCTCGTGTGCGGGCTCCCGACGGGTGCCACGGGAAGCTGTGAGGCTCGTGTCGTCACCGACGCGAACGGCAAGCCCAACGCCTCCACCGGGCCTGTCGGCTACGGGCCGACCCAGTTCCAGACCGCGTACGGCCTCTCAAACGCCGCAGCGAGCGGCGGCATCGGCCAGACGATCGGGATCGTTGACGCGTACGACGGCCCGAACGCGGAGAAGGATCTCGGCACCTACAGCTCGACCGAAGGTCTCCCCGCGTGCACGACGGCGAACGGCTGCTTCAAGAAGGTCAACCAGACGGGAGGCACGAGCTATCCGGCGAGCAACGGCGGCTGGGCGCTCGAGATCTCGCTCGACATCGAGATTGCGCACGCCGTCTGCCCGAACTGCCACATCCTCCTCGTCGAAGCGAGCTCGAGCAGCTTCTCGAACCTCCTGACGGCCGAGGACTACGCCACGTCGCACGCCACCGTCGTCTCGAACTCGTGGGGTGGAAGCGAGTCGTCGAGCGAGACGAGCTCCTACGACCCGCACTTCAACAGGTCCGTGCCGATCACCGTGTCGTCCGGCGACAACGGCTACGGCGTCGAGTATCCGGCCGCGTCGCGCTATGTGACCGCGGTCGGCGGCACGACGCTGAACCTCAACTCGAACAACATGCGTGCAAGCGAGACCGCGTGGAGCGACGCAGGCAGCGGCTGCAGCCGCTACGAGACGAAGCCGTCCTGGCAGCAGGACCCGAGCTGCGCGCGACGCACGGTCGCGGACGTGTCCGCCGACGCCGATCCGAACACCGGCGCGGCGGTGATCGACACGACGCCGTACTGCACGTTCCTCCGCTTCAACTGCACGACCGGCTGGTATCAGGTCGGCGGCACGAGCCTCGCCGCGCCGCTGATCGCGGGGGTCTATGCGCTCGCAGGCAACGGCGGCGGCGGAACCTCGGCCGCCTCGTATCCGTACGCACACAGCGGCTCGCTCTACGACGTGACGTCGGGGAGCAACGGCAGTTGCAGCGGGAGCTACCTCTGCACCGCGAAGTCCGGCTACGACGGACCGACGGGACTCGGGACGCCGATCGGAACGGGCGGCTTCTAGCGCTGGGCTAGATCCGCCACGTGTCGCCCGCGTGGAGCAGTGACGAGAGATCGGCCCCGTCCTGCTCCCGCGCGGCGCGCAACTGTTCCGCCATCAGCTCGTCGTAGACACCACGCTCGACGTCTCTGAACACGCCGATCGGCGTCGCTCCGCACGTCTCCCTCGTCAACCGACTGAGCGCGAAGGCGGCGCTCGGCTCGGCATGGTGCGCATCGTGGACGAGCAGCTCGGACACGTCCGTCACGCCGACGACCTCGACGCTGCCGTCCATGCGCTGGCGCACGCCCTTCTCACCGTCCTCGCCGAAACGGATCGGCTCGCCGTGCTCGAGATAGATCCTGTTGGTCTTGTCGTCTCGCACGAAGTCGAACGCGCCGTCGTTGTAGATGTTGCAGTTCTGGAAGATCTCGATGAACGCGCTGCCTCTGTGCGCAGCAGCGGCACGGAGCACGTCGGTCAAGTGAGCACGGTCCGTGTCGATCGCCCGCGCGACAAAGGTCGCATCGGTGCCGATCGCGAGCGAGAGCGGATTGAACGGATAGTCGAGGCTTCCCATCGGCGTCGACTTCGTTCGCGTGCCGACCGGGCTCGTGGGGGAGTACTGACCCTTCGTCAGTCCGTAGATCTCGTTGTTGAACAGCAGGATCTTGATGTTGACGTTGCGGCGAAGCGCGTGGATCAGGTGATTGCCGCCGATCGACAGCGCATCGCCGTCGCCGGTCACGACCCATACGAACAGATCGGGCCGCGACGTTGCGAGACCGGTCGCGATCGCAGGTGCGCGTCCGTGGATCGAGTGCATCCCGTACGTCTCCATGTAGTACGGGAAGCGCGCGGCACAGCCGATCCCCGAGATGAAGACGATCTTCTCCTTCGGGACGCCGAGCTCAGGCATGAACGACTGGAGCGCGGCAAGGATGGCGTAGTCGCCGCAGCCCGGGCACCAGCGGACCTCCTGGTCGGTCTTGAAGTCCTTTGCCGTCACGTTGCCGTTGGTCGCCACGACCCCAAGGATAGCCCCGGCCTCCCGCCTACCGGGTGTCAGCGCGTGACCGTCTCTGCGACCTCGAGGATCGTCGGCCCTGTCATGTCCTCGAAGCGATCGAGTACACCCGAGACGACGAGGCGCTCGCGCGCCGTTTGAGCGTCCTCCTGTGACTCGAACTCGATCAGGATGAAGACCTCGTTCGGGTCGCCCGCATTTCGAAAGACGCGGTAGTTCGTCGCCGCTTCGCGCGCACGAGGACGGTCCTGGTCGAACTGCGGCTTCCAACGATCGTAGTCCCCGACGTGAATCCTGGTGAGGATGAAGGACACGTGCGCCTCCGTTTCGTTCACCGGCTGTCGGACGACAGCATCCGCGCTAGTCTCGCAGCGTGAGCGTGCTCCACGGCAGCTGTCTCTGCGGCGGCGTCCGCTTCGAGGTGAGCGGCCCACTCGCGCGCTTCACCTTCTGCCACTGCACCACGTGCAAGCGACTCTCCGGGGGCGTGGGAACTGCGAACGGCCGCGTCAGCTCCGACCAGGTGCGCATCGTCGAGGGCGAGGGACTCCTCGTCACGTTCGAGCCCGAAGAGG
>DASPSY010000025.1:0-6314 GCA_035623685.1 Gaiellaceae bacterium | reverse complement strand
CGAGCTCGACCTCGCCGCCGGCCTGACGCTCGAGTTCCACGAGCCGGACCTCGAGACGTTCACGCTGCTCGCCCTCGCCCGCGAGGCGGGGGAGCGCGGGGGTACCGCCCCGTGCGCCTACAACGCTGCGAACGAGGTCGCCGTCGAGGCGTTCCTGGACGGACGCCTGCCGTTCCTGGGGATCGCCGAGGTCGTCGGCGACACACTCGGTGCGGTCTCGGGCGAGCCAGCGAGGACCCTTGACGAGCTCGTCGAAGCGGACACCGAGGCACGTGCCCTTGCAGAGAGGAGCCTCGCTCCCGCGTGAACATCACCATCGCGATCGTCGGCCTCGCGCTGCTCGTCCTCGCCCACGAGGCGGGACACTTCTTCATGGCGCGCTCGGTCGGCATGCGCCCGCGGCGCTTCTACCTCGGCTTCCCGCCGGCAGTCGCGAAGGTGAAGCGTAAGGGCATCGAGTACGGCATCGGCGCCATTCCGCTCGGGGGCTACGTGAAGATCCCCGGGATGCACCGCCCTGCCGCGGGCGATCTCGACGTCCTGTTCGGGCCGGCGCTTGCCGAGGCGCCGCAGATCTTCCCGAAGGTCGCGCGCGTGAAGCAGGCGCTCGAACGCTCGGACCTCGACGGCGCGCGCGAACGACTTCCCGAGTTGGAGCGCGTCGTCGACGAGGCGACACTCACCTCGTCGGCGGAGCGGTCCGCGCGCCGCGGCCTCAGCGAGCTCGCAGACGGGCTCGGGCCGGACGCCTACTGGCGGCAGCGCACGTCGAAGCGCGTGGCCGTGATCTTCGCTGGGCCGGGCATGAACATCTTGCTCGCCCTGCTGCTCCCCGCGATCGCGTACATGATCGGAACGCCTGGCAGTCCCACGCCGACCGTCCAGCGGGTCGAGCCCGGCAAGCCCGCCGCCAGGATCGGGCTCCGGCCGGGCGACACGATCGAGAAGATCAACGGACTGCCGGTCGCGACCTTCGACGAGATCGCCACCGCGATCCGCGCGAGCGCGGGTCACCCGTTGAAGGTGACGGTGCTGCGCAACAACCGCTTCGTCGTACGCGGCCCGGTCCGGCCGGTGAAGGAGCAGGGTCGTTACATCCTCGGCTTCTATCCCACGGCGCCGAAGGAACGCCTCTCGCTGACCTCTGCGTTCGCCCAGAGCGGACGCGACGCCTGGGCCGCGACCTCGGCCACGCTCGCCTTCCTGCCGCGCCTGGTGACGGGCGCAGGCCGAAAGGATGTCTCGAGCACCGTCGGGATCGTCGACTACTCGAGCCAGGCGGTCGGGGTCGACTTCTCGCTCTTCCTCCAGATCCTCGGCCTGATCAGCCTCTCGCTCGCCCTGCTCAACCTGTTACCGCTGCTGCCGCTCGACGGCGGCCACATCCTCTTCTCGCTGATCGAAGGCGTGCGCCGGAAGGCGGTCGCACGCGAGATCTACGAGCGCGTCTCCGCCGTCGGGATCGCGCTGTTCCTGATCCTGATGTTCATCGGGCTCTCGAACGACATCAGCCGACTGACCGGCGGCTAGCCGCTTTTCCTACACTTGCGCCGATGGCCAGCGAGCGTCAGATCTGGGTCGGCGGCGTCAAGATCGGCGGCGGGGCGCCGGTCGTCGTCCAGTCGATGACGCTGACGAAGACGCACGACGTGGAGGCGACGACCGCGCAGATCGCGGCTCTGGCCTCTGCGGGCTGCGAGATCGTCCGCTGCGCGGTGCCGAAGACGGAAGACGCGGAGGCGCTGACGCGGATCGTCCGCCTCTCGCCGATTCCGGTGATCGCCGACATCCACTTCAACGCGAGTCTCGCGCTGAAGGCGATCGACGCTGGTGTCGCGGCAGTGCGTATCAACCCGGGCAATATCGGCGGCTCCGACAAGGTCGCCGAGGTCGTCCGCGCGGCGCAGGGCGCGGGCATCCCCATGCGCATCGGCGCGAACTCCGGATCGCTGCCGAAGCACCTGTCCGAGCTCGCGCAGCAGGATCAGGCAGCTGCGCTCGTCGAGGCCGCGCTCGAGGAGGTCCGACTGCTCGAGTCGCTCGGCTTCTACGACTTCAAGATCTCGGTCAAGTCGAGCCACGTGCCCACGATGATCCGTGCGTACCGGATGCTGTCCGCAAAGGTTCCGTATCCGCTCCACCTCGGCGTGACCGAGGCGGGAACGCCGTACTCCGGGTCGATCAAGAGCGCCGTCGGCATGGGCGCGCTGCTCGTCGACGGGATCGGCGACACCATTCGCGTCTCGCTCACCGCCGACCCGGTCGAAGAGGTGAAGACCGCGTACGAGATCCTCAAGGCGCTCGGGTTGCGGGAGCGCGGGCCGATCATGATCGCCTGTCCCTCCTGCGGGCGCGACAATGTCGGGGTGCAGACGCTTGCAGAACAGGTCGAGGCGCGGCTCCACGAGTATCCGCAGCACTTCGAGGTGGCGGTGCTCGGGTGTGCGGTGAACGGACCGGGGGAGGCGGGGGACGCGGACTTCGGCATTGCGGGCGGGCGCGACGTCGGCTTCGTGTATGCGCACGGCCGCGTGCTCAAGAAGGTTTCGTCCGACATCCTGATCGACGAGCTCTTCCGCGAGATCGACAGCTGGATCGAGGACGGCATGCAACGTCCGAAGCGCCTCAAGATGGCGAAGCCCGCGGCGCTTGCGATGGCCGAAGCGTCGCTGATCCCCCTCGAATAGTCTCACCTGACAACGGATGATCGCCCGGGCTTCACAGCTGTTTCTCCCGACGCTGCGCGACCCGCCGGCCGACGCCGAGGCGGCGAGTCACAAGCTGCTCGTGCGCGGCGGCTTCATCCGCCAGGTCGGCGCAGGTCTGTGGACGTTCTTGCCGCTCGGCTGGCGCGTGCACCAGAAGGTCGTTCAGATCATTCGTGAGGAGATCGACGCGATCGGCGGGCAGGAGATGCTCGAGCCGGTGCTGACGCCCGCGGAGCTGTGGGAGCTGAGCGGGCGCATCAGCGCCGAGATCGTGTTCAAGTTGAAGGACCGTACGGGGCGCGACTTCGTGCTGCCGTTCTCGCATGAGGAGACGATGACGTTCCACGCGCGCGAGCTGCAGTCGTACAAGCAGCTGCCGCAGATCTGGTACCACTTCTCGACGAAGGAGCGCGACGAGCCGCGCCCACGCGCCGGGCTCCTGCGCGTGCGCGAGTT
Organism: Gaiellaceae bacterium; assembly: GCA_035623685.1. Lineage (GTDB taxonomy): Bacteria > Actinomycetota > Thermoleophilia > Gaiellales > Gaiellaceae > 3-1-20CM-4-69-9. Next base: position 3,150 of record DASPSY010000025.1, on the reverse strand, counting down.
CGTCATGAAGGACTCGTACTCGTTCGACCGCGACGAGGCTGGGCTCGACAGGAGCTTCGACGCCCACAAGGGCGCCTACGAGCGGATCTTGGAACGCTGCGGCCTCGAGGCGTACTACGTCGTGGCTGAGTCGGGGTTCATGGGTGGCCGCGAGTCGTCGGGATTCATGGCCCCGGCGGAGACGGGCGAGAACACCCTCGTCCGCTGTGAGAACGGCGACTACTTCGCCGACTACGACGCCGCGCAGGGCATGCCGCAGGCGCCCGAGTTCCCCGAGTCGCTGCAGCGGCCGAAGGAAGTGGAGACGCCCGGTGTGACGACGATCGAGGCGCTGGCCGAGTTCCTCGGCATCGACTCGGCGGCGACGTCGAAGGCGATGCCGGTCATGGCGGGCGAGAGACCGGTGCTCGCGCTGATCCGCGGCGACGACCGATTGAGCGAGGAGAAGCTCGTGACCGCGCTCGGCACGGCCTACCGGCCGATGTCGGAGGAAGAGATCCGGGCGGTCTTCGGCGCGGGCGGCGGCTCGCTCGGACCTGTCGCGGTCACCATCGACATCCTCGCCGACGAGACCTTGCGCGAGGGTCAGTACGTGGCCGGCGCCAACCGCGACGGCTGGCATCTGAGGGGTGTCGAAGCCGGACGCGACTACCACCCGCGCTTCGCGGACATCCGGCAGGCGAACGCGGGCGACGCCTGTCCCGAGTGCGGCGGAAAGCTGCTCGAGCAGACGGCGATCGAGCTCGGCCACATCTTCAAGCTCGGCACGTTCTACTCCGTGCCGTTCGGGGCGACGTTCCTCGACGAGGACGGTGAGGAGAAGCCGCTGGTCATGGGCAGCTACGGCATAGGGCCGGCCCGCACCATGGCGGCGATCGTCGAGCAGCACCACGACGACAACGGGATCGTCTGGCCGCGTTCCGTTACCCCGTACGACGCGCACGTCGTCGTCCTTCCCGGTGTGGAGGCGGAAGGCGAGGAGGCGGCCGCGTCGTTGGCCGAAGGGGGGCTCGACGTCCTCCTCGACGATCGCGACCAGCGCGCGGGCGAGAAGTTCGCCGACGCCGACCTGATCGGCTGCCCGGTTCGCGTCACCGTCGGCAAGAAGACGCTCGATGACGGTGCCGTAGACGTCCGCGACCGTGCGACCGGCACGGAGGAGCGAGTCCCGATCTCGGAGCTCGCTGGTGGTCTGGCGGCGCCGGCCTGATGGCGCGTCGTCGGCGGTTCAGCGACGAGCCGTTCGGTCCGACCGTCGAGCGGCTGATGGCCGAGACCGGACATACGTATCGATCGCTCGCGGATCGGACGAAGCTGTCCGCCGGTTACCTGAACCACCTCGTGCACGGCAATCGACCGGTGCCGTCCGACGACGTTATGCGCACGCTCGCGTCGGCGCTCGGTGTCGAGGCCGAGCACTTCCGCGAGTACCGGCTCCGTGTGATCACGGAGCAGCTCGAGCGCATGCCGGAGATGATCGACCGTCTCTACCGGCGCCTCCGCCGCTAGCGCCGTCGTCGCCGGGTACAGTTGGCTCGCCACGGGGCGTAGCGCAGCCTGGTTAGCGCGCCAGTCTGGGGGACTGGAGGTCCCGAGTTCGAATCTCGGCGCCCCGATCAGAAACCCCCTGTAACCAGGGGGTTTCTTTTCGCCGACCTCTTGAAAACTCGACGCGCTCGTCGTTTTGGAGCGTCCCGGAAACCAGGTCGAGAATGTCGTCTTGCTGCTGGCAACGCCGCAGTCGGCTCTTGCACCGAATGGACTGCATGTTTCGAACCTTCGATGCTTCGACGAACGACACGTCGACGATGGCTGGTGTGGCGAGCGCCGAGTCTGGGATGATTGATGAGGTGGGCTCCCCAGTTCGCGTCACGCTCCGATCGTTCAAGCGCGACGAGTTCGAGCTGTTGTTCGAGCGGCAGCGAACTTGACTCCCCGACGAGGTCGCCGACGATCCGGAAGAGTGGCGGACGGTCGTCGGCGAGGGGATCAACCGGGTGGCGACGCGCCATGGGTCCGCGGAGGCTGACGCTACGGGAAGGAGTCGAGTTGAACAGGCAACAGGTGAACCCCACGACCTGGCAGGAGAGGTTCGGGTTCTCGCAGGGCTGGCGTATCGATGACCCGAAGACGCTGCTCTTCGTGGCAGGACAAGTGCCGGTCAACGAGCAAGGGACCGTGGTCGGCGAGGGCGATTTCGAGGCGCAGACGCGTCAGACGTTCGAGAACATGGGCCGCGTTCTCGAGCAGGCTGGAATGACCTTCGACAACGTCGTCCAGGTTGGCGTCTTCATGACCGACATGAGCAACCTTCGCACCTACGCTCGCGTGAGAGACGAGTTCGTCAACACCACAGCACCTCCGGCTTCGACGGCGCTCGGCGTCGCTGATTTTGCCCTGCCCGGCATGCTGGTCGAAGTGAACGCCATAGCAGTGGCATGACCCCAACGTTCGGACGTCATTCCCGAACACTGGCGCAGGGAAATGCCGCTGGCGATACCCGCGGGGGTCGACACGTCTGCGCCGCGGGCGTCAGCAGAGCGGGTTGTGCGCGCAGTTGAGCCGTTTGTACTTGATCCTCTTGACGACCACGACGGCAGTCCAGTCCAGCACCGCCGTGTTGAGCTGATAGCCGGTCTGGTAGCTGACGTCCTGATGGCCGTGAGGGCTGATTGAGAAGCGTGCACGGGAGATCACGGAGACAGGGTCGACTCCGTGGCCGAAGGTGAACAACCTCAGAGCGCCGTTCTCACACGCCCCCTTGTTCGGCGGTAACGTGCTCGCGACGGCGAGCTGGTCGATCTCCATGTCGATGGCGGGCGGGTAGCCGGCGACGACCGGACCGTTGGAGTTCGCAAGTATGAGCGTCGCCTGGGCCGGCTTCGGCACGACGACCGGCACGCTCACGTCGCAGGTCGGGTCGAGGCCCGTGTAGTTGGCGGTTCCCGTGAGCTGGACGGCCGTCTCGGCGACCCCGTTGGACATGCCGCCGCCTTCGGGGCCCCGGTAGCTCAAGGTCTTCTGTTTCGGAGGCGCAGCGAGATGCATGGTCGTCGTTGCGGTCGCCGACCCCGCCGTGAACGTGCTCCTCACGGTCATCGCGGTGATGCGGAACGTGTAGGCGAACGGCGCGGGCCTCTTGGTCGTGCT
>DASPSY010000014.1:0-22246 GCA_035623685.1 Gaiellaceae bacterium | reverse complement strand
CCCTGGCGCGCCTTCAGGTTGTTGAAGGGCGGCACCCGGGTGTTGAGCGCGAAGTAGTACGTCGCGGTCAGCGGGTTGACGTGGATCCGGTCGGTGTACTTCGTGCCGAGCTCGTTGAGCCGGTCGGCCGGCGGCTGGTCGAAGACCCAGTCCGCCTGGTTGTTCTCGACCTGCGTGTACTCGGCCTCGACGGTCAAGCCGAACTTCTGGATGATCGAGTCCGGATTGCCCGCCGGCTGCGCGTCGGACGACCACACGTGGAAGTACGGGTTCCGGACGAGCGTGATCTGCGTCGTCGGCGAGTACTTGACCCACTTGTACGGGCCGGTGCCGGGCGGCGGGATGTTGACGTTGTGCGTCGGCGTGTTCGCCGGGAGGATGAACGCGAACGGCACCGCGAGCTTGTCGAAGAACTCGGGGTCGGGCCGCGTCAGGTGGAACGTCACCTTGTTGCCGTCGACGACGATGCCCTTGTTCAGCGTGCATGTCTTCGGCGCCTTGATACACGCATCGCCTCCGACGATGACGTTGTACCAGGTGCCGGCGTTCGGGCTGTCTCCGATCTTGAAGAGGCGCACGAACGTCGCCTTGACGTCATTGCCGGTCAGCGGCTGGCCGTTCGAGAACTTGATCCCGCTGCGGAGCGTGAACGTGTACGTCTTGCCGCCGTTCGTCGGAGTCGGGATGGACGTTGCGAGATCCGGGACGAGCTTCGTGCCCTCGGTCCCACCGGCCCGCTTGAACGCCAGCAGCCCGTCGTGGGTGATGATCAGCAGCTGCCACTCCTGCAGGGTGTAGTTCACCTGCGGGTCCGGGGACCCCGACGGCGCTGCATTCGCGAGCGTGATCAGCGTGCCGCCCGTGCCGCCGGCCGCCGTGCTGCTCGTGGTCGTCGAGCTGCTGCTCTTCGAGCTCCCGCCGCAGCCTGCGGCAAGTGCCGCGACGGCCACGATGAGCGCCCCCAGCATCACTGAACGCTTCACCAAACCATCCCCTCTCCGGTCGAAAATCCCGTCGACAAATCGAAGCCTGCGGCTCTAGCGGTACCGACGCCGGGCGTCGCGCGATGTTAGCGCCAAGCCCTTGCCGGAACTGTCTCAAGCGTTCGCTTGATCACGAACATATGTTCGACTACGCTTTCGGGCGTGCAGCTCCGGCTCGATGCGGCGGATCGACTGGTCGAGCTGGTCGAGGAGCGCCGCGGGCCGGTCGCCGTCGACGAGGCTGCTCGTCGGCTGTTCGCGCTCCGATCCGCCCCGCTCGGCCTGGCGAGGTCGCTCCTCGACGACGTCGTGGACGCCGACGCGCGGCTGGCGTGGCGCGGCGACGCTGTCGGCCTCGCCGAGCCGCTCGGCGCCGACATCCTGCTCGAGCAAGCGACGTACGTCGTCGTCGATCTCGAGACGACCGGTCTCCGTCCCGAGACGGCGCGGATCTGCGAGATCGGCGCCGTCCGAGTCGTCGACCTCGAGCCGTCGGACGAGTTCGAGACCCTCGTCGATCCGCGCATGCCGATCGGCTCGCTGATCGGCCGGCTCACCGGCCTGCGGGACTCGCAGCTGCGCGGCGCTCCGAGCGCGGCCGACGCCGTGCGACGCTTCCTCCGCTTCGCCGGCACCGGCGTGCTCGTCGCCCACAACGCGCGGTTCGACCTCGCCTTCCTCGACCGTGAGACCGAGCGGCTCACCGGCGCACGGCTCGCGGGACCGGTCGTCGACACGGTCGGCCTCGCGCGCAGGCTGCTGGACGGGCGAACGCCTCGCGCGGGTCTCGCCTCGCTCGCCCAGTTCTTCGGCACGGGCGCGACTCCGTGTCACCGTGCGCTTCCCGACGCGCTCGCGACCGCCGAGATCCTGATCCGGCTGATCGGACTCGCGCAGGAGCGCGGTGCACGAACGGTCGCGGACCTCGTCGACCTGGCAGCGCCGCGCGTCCGCAAGGTGTACGCGAAGCGCTCGCTCGCATTCGGCGCGCCGACGTCTCCCGGCGTGTACCTCTTCAAGGATCGCAACGGACTCGTGCTGTACGTGGGTCGCGCGCGAGATCTGAGAGCGCGGCTGCGGTCCTACTTCCGGAGCGAACGTCAGCGTCCGGCGGTCGAGGCCGCCCTCGCCGCGTTGGACGAGATCGAGTGGCACGTCGCCGGCTCAGAGTTCGAGGCTGCACTCGAGGAGCTGAGACTGATCCGCGAGCTGCGCCCGCCCGCAAACACGCAGAACGCGCGTCCGAACCGGTACGTGTACCTCCGGCGGCGCGGCCAGACGCTCGTGTGCACCCAGCAGCCGACCGCCCTCGGTCCGATCGCGAGCCGGACGAGAGCGCGACTCGCCTGCCGCGCGCTCGATGGCGCGGACGAGGGCGAGCTCGCCGATCCGGCGACCGCGCTACCTCGTCTGCGTAGACGCCTGCGCGACCTCGCCACGGCTCGGCGTTTCGAGGACGCAGCGCGTCTCCGCGACCGGATCAAGGCGCTCGAGCGCATCCTCGACGGCCTCGCCAGACTCGACCGGCTTCGTCGCGCGCGAATCTGTCTGCTCACGCCTGCCGCCGAGCACGGTTTCGTGCGCGCTGTCTTCGTCACCGGCGGACGGATCGTCACGACGCGATTGCTTCCGCCGACCGACGGCGCCCGACTCGAAGTCGCGACGGCACTTGCGGCGGTGCGAGCCGCGGAGACCTCGAACGGGCTGTCGTTCCTCACCGGAGCCGAGGCCGAGGAGCTCTTCGTCGTCGACTCCTTCCTGCGACGCCCCCCGCCCGAGCTGCGCGTCGTCGCGCTGGAGGCCACCGAGGCGATCGTCAGACAGGCGGCGGCTCTGGCGGCGCAGGCTCGAGCGGGCGCACGGCCCTCGCCGCACGCGCGTGCCGCGTGAAAGCGTGCGCGGTGACCGAGGAGGCTACGCCGCGAGCGAGATCAGGTCGCGAAGCGCCGAGAGCCGGGCGAGCGCCTGACCCTCGAGCTGACGCACTCGCTCCCGCGTGAGGTCGAGCTCGTGCCCGATCGCCTCGAGCGTCCACGGCTCGCCTTCGAAGCCAAAGCGGAGCTCGAGGATGCGCCGCTCGCGCTCGGGAAGAGCGTCGAGCGCACGACGAACGCCCTGACGTCGGAGCGACTCCTCTGCCTCGTCGAACGGATCCGCAGCCTCGCGGTCCGCGAAGAGGTCGCCGAGCTCGCCCTCGTCGTCCGCGCCGACCGTCTGGTTCAGCGAGACGGATGCCTGCGCTGCGCCGAGCGCCTCGTCCACGTGCTGGATCGGAAGCCCCGTCGCCTCGGCGAGCTCGTCCTTCGTCGCCTCGCGGCCGAGCTCCACCTCGAGCCGGCGCGCAGCCCGCGACAGCTTCTGCTGCCGTTCGACGACGTGAACCGGAACGCGAATCGTGCGCGCGTGGTTCGCAACCGCACGTTGCACGGACTGGCGGATCCACCAGGTCGCGTACGTCGAGAACTTGTAGCCACGGCGCCAGTCGAACTTCTCCACGGCTCGGTTCAGCCCGAGCGTCCCCTCCTGGATCAGGTCGAGGAACGGCACGCCGAGCCCGCGATAGCCCTTGGCGATCGAGACGACCAGCCTGAGGTTGGACTCGATCATGCGTCGCTTCGCAACCGGATCGCCGCGCTCGATCGCCTTGGCGAGCGTGACCTCCTCGGCCGCGGTCAAGAGCTTGTGTCGGCCGACGTCGGCGAGGAACAGCTGGAGGCTGTCCGCGGCGCCCGAGATCACGTGCGTCTCCGCCTGCGCAGCGGCCTCGGCGGCCTTCTCGGCGGCCTTCTCCTCCTCGGCTGCGGCGGCTGCCGAGCGCACCTCGAGGCCGATCCGCTCCAGCTCGCGGGTCAGCTCCTCGACGTCGTCGTCGTTCAGCTCGTGTTCGAGGGCGAACGCCTCGAGCTCGGCGCCCTCGAGGTAGCCACGCTCCTCGGCGCCCTCGACGAGCTGGCGCGCCTGGTCCGTGTCAAGCAGTTCGTGAAGCTGGTTCTGTGTCAAGGGGTCCTTTCAAGGCGGACTTTGTGATGCTCGGCCGGCTTTCGCACTGTAGGCGGGATTCCCTCTCCTTTCCAGGGAGAAACGCGCCGAAAATGCTTGGCGACTCGAACGAGAGCGGGTTCCTTGTTATTCCGCCGCTGCGGGGGCTTTGGATTGGGCCCGGACGGGGAATTCGAACTCGATCTTGTCCTCGTCGTTCAAGACGAGCCGCGCCCGAAAAGGTTTGCCTCCCCGGGAGCGGAAGCCGGACAATACCTCCCGGGTCCGACGTTCCTCGATCAGCTGTCTCGCAATTTCCGGGGTCAGCGTGCGGCCCGCGACCCGCTTCCAGACCACGAATCCGCAGCCCGTCTCCTCCCGGCTCTTCCAGCTCGTGCAACCGTAGGCCTTGGAGTTCTCGCGGATGATCTCACCGGTCTCCGCCCCGCAGCGGGGACAGGGGCCGAGCTCTGCTCGTTCGGGGCGCAGTTTCTCCTTGTCCAGGGCCGCGATCTGGTCGACCGTCTCCTTGGCGAACCTGGCGATTCCGTCCATGAACGCCCGACGGTCCCCGCGGCCGTGCTCGATCTCCGAGAGCTTGTGCTCCCAATCGCCGGTGAGCTCGGGCGAGGTGAGCTTGTGCTCCTCGAGCATGGTGATCACCTGCACGCCTTTTGGCGTCGCCTGGAGGTCGCGGCCGACGCGCTCGATGTACTCGCGGCGGATCAGCGTCTCGATCGTCTCCGCGCGCGTGGCCGGCGTGCCGAGCCCTGAGTCCTTCATCGCCTCGCGAAGCTCCTCGTCGTCGACGAGCTTGCCCGCGGTCTCCATCGCCGAGAGCAGCGTCGCCTCCGTGTAGCGAGGCGGCGGCTTCGTCATCTTGTCCTCGAACTCTGCGGAGGCGCAGCGGACGATCTGGCCCTGCTCGAGCGCCGGCATCTCACCACCTTCCGCCTCTTCGTCCTCCGACTGTTTGTCCGCGTCCGCTTCGACTCCGTAGACGCTTCGCCAGCCGGGCTCGAGCGTCACCTTCCCGCGCGTGCGGAAGTGCTCCTCCTCGACGGCGGTGATCACGGTTGTGCGTGCGTAGCGAGCCGGTGGATGAAAGACGGCGAGGAACCTGCGCGCGATCAGGTCGAACACTCGCCGCTCATCCGGCGTGAAGTCCTCGACGTCGTGGTCGATGTCGGTCGGGATGATCGCGTGGTGGTCATCGACCTTCGCGTCGTTGACCACGCGCGCCAGCGGGAGCTGCTCGAGCGAGAGCACGTACTCCGCGGCGACCGTATAGTCGGCGATCGGGCGGAGCGTCTCCGCCGTCGGCTTCAGCTGGGACGCCATGTCCCCCGACAGGTAGCGGGACGACGTGCGCGGGTACGTGATCGCTTTCTTCCCTTCGTAGAGCGACTGCGCGGCCTGGAGCGTTCGTCGCGCGGAGAAGCTGTAACGGCGGTTCGCATCGCGCTGGAGCGCGGTGAGGTCGTAGAGCAGCGGCGCGCGCTCGGACTGCTCCTTGCGCTCGACCGATTCGACGACGCCGTCCTTGCCCGTGACCTTGGCCACGATCTGCTCCGCCCGAGCGAGGTCGCCGAAGATGCGCGTCTCGTCGCCCTCGAACCACATGCCCGTGTAGCGCGGATCGAACGTCGCATGGACGAGCCGGTATGGCTCCGCGACGAACGCCTGGATCTCGCGCTCGCGCTTCACGATCATCGCGAGCGTCGGCGTCTGCACGCGGCCGAGCGACACGACGCCGCCGACCCACGCGCGGCCCCGGATGGTGGCGGCGCGGGTCGCGTTCATGCCGACGAGCCAGTCGGCCTCGCTGCGTGAGCGTGCGGCGGCCTCGAGATCGCGGAGCTGCTCGCCGGGCCGGAGCCGCTCGAATCCCTCGCGGATCGCCTGCTTCGTCAGCGACGAGATCCAGAGTCGTTGCACCGGCTTCGGCCCGTTGCCGCTCGCCGCGGATGCGCCGAACACCGACTCGTACACATAAGCGAAGATCAGCTCGCCCTCGCGACCGGCGTCGCACGCGTTGATGATGTCGTCCACGTCTTCTCGCAGCAGCAGCGTCTCGATCAGCTTCAACTGCTTCTTCGACTTCGCGTCCCGCGGGACGAGCTTGAACTCGCCCGGAACGATCGGCAGGTCGGCCATCCGCCAGCGCTTCCACTTCTCGTCGTAGTCCTCCGGTTCGGCGAGCTGGACGAGATGCCCGACGGCCCACGTGATCACGTAGTCGTCGGATTCGAGGAAAACGGCCTCCTCGCGCGTGCGCGAGCGCGTGGTCGACTTCGCCGCCTCGACGGCCGCTTCCGGCGTCTCGGGGTCCGCGGAGGCCTTGGCGCGCTTCCGCTTCGGCTGGATGTCCTCCAGCTTCCGGCGCGCGAAGGGACCCGGCAGCGCCGAGGCGAGATCGCGCCCGACGGACGGCTTCTCCGCGATGATCAACGTCTTTCCCATCAGGAGCACCTTAGCGAGGCTCGCATGACCGGAGATACTTGGCCGCGTGCGGCCGAGCACCTTCTATCTCGTTGCGGGAGGGATCTCGTGGCCGGTCGTGCGCGGGCTCTACCGATTGCGTGCCGAGGGATTGGAAAACGTCCCGCAGGAAGGCGGATTCGTCCTCGCCGCGAACCACACGTCGAACTTCGACCCGTGGCCGCTCGGGATGCTGCTCTGGCCCGACCGGTACCTCCGCTTCATGGCGAAGTCGGAGCTCTTCTGGTTCCCGATGGGACGCGTGATCACGGCGGGCGGCGCGTTTCCCGTGCGCCGCGGCGAGCGTGACGTCGAGGCGATCCAGACCGCAATCCGTCTCGTCCGGGACGGGGACGTCGTCGTGATGTTCCCCGAAGGCACCCGCCGCGCAAAGGGCATGCGCAAGCGCTACGAGGCCCGGGCACACACGGGCGCGGCGAGAATCGCCCTGATGGCAGGCGTGCCGCTCGTACCGGCGGCGATCGCCGGCACGGGGAGGTTGTCCCGGCTCGAGCGGCTTCGGGTCCGGTACGGCAAGCCGATCCGCGTCGACGACCTGGGCGAGTTGGATTCCTCGGAGGCCGCCCAGGAGGCAACGAGACGGTTGATGGCGGAGATCGCGCGACTCGAGGAGGGACTGTGAGCGCCGGCGCCCTGCTCGTGATCGACGGCGACTCGCTCGCGCACCGCGCCTATCACGGAGTTCCGAAGACGGTCCGCCGGGCGGGCGGGCGGCCGGGGAACGCGCTGTCCGGGTTCGCCAACTTCCTCCTCCGACTCTGGGAGGGCGAGCGCCCGCGTGCCGTCTGCGTCGGGTGGGACACACTGACATCGCCGACGTACCGGCACCAGCTCTTCGCCGGTTATCAGGCGGGACGCCAGTTCGACGACGAGCTGCTCGAGCAGCTCGACCTCCTTCCCGAGCTCGTCCGCTCCTTTGGGTTCGTCGCCGCCAAGGAGGCCGGCTACGAGGCCGACGACTTCCTCGCCGCCGCCGTCCGGCAGGAGGAGGAGCGGTCGGGGACGTCGGTCGTCGTGACGTCGGACCGCGATTCGTTCCAGCTGGCGAGCGAGCTGACGACGATCCTCCAGCCGACGCGCGGGGTCAGCGAGCTCACACGGGTCGGCCCGGCAGAAGTTCGCGAGCGATACGGGGTCGAACCGGAGCAGGTTCCGGACTTCATCGCGCTGCGCGGCGATCCGTCCGACCGGCTGCCCGGGGCACGAGGCGTCGGGCCGAAGACGGCGGCGAGCATTCTCGGCGAGTACGGCACCCTGGAGGCCGCGCTCGAGGCAGGACGTTTCGCTGCCGAGGCGGAGGACTTGCGCATGTACCGGCGAATGGCGACGCTCGACGCTTCCGCCCCGCTCTTGCCGCTCGTCGACCAGACGCCTGCGTGGGCGGAGGCGTCGACTTTCGCGCGCACCCTCGAGCTCAATGCCCTGGCCGAGCGCTTGGCGGCTCTCGAGGCTGCGTAGGATCGGGCCGTGGACGAGTGGCTCACCCGCGCGCGCGACTCGATCGCTGCACAGGCCGGCATCGAGCCGGCGCAGCTCGAGGTGAGCGAGGAGGAGATGGACACGCTGCTCGACCTCGCCCGCATCGCGGCACACGACAGCGGCGCGCGCACCAACGCCCCGTTGCTCTGCTATCTCGTCGGCCGCGCCCAGAGCCGCGCCGATCTCGACACGCTCGCCGACGCAGTCCGCCGATCGACGTCCTGACGCACCCGGCGCTCGCCCGCCTTCACCCGACGTTCGGGCACCCCGAGGCACCGGAGCGGATTGGCGTGCTGCTCGACGCGTTTCCCGACGCGCGCATCGCGGCGCCTGCTTCCCGCTCGGCGCTCGAGCGCGTCCACGACCAGAACTATCTCGACCTCCTCGAGTCACTCACAGAACCGATGTGGTTCGACTATCCGAACACGATCGCGTCGGAGACGAGCTGGGAGGCGGCTCTCCTCGGCGCGGGGGCGGCGATCGAGGCCGCGGAGACCGGCGGCTTCGCGCTCGTCCGGCCACCGGGACATCACGCACCGCCGCAGACCGCGATGGGGTTCTGCCTGATCAACAACGTCGCCGTCGCCGCGCGGCACATGCAGGCCGTCCACGGCGTGGAGCGGATCGCGATCGTCGACTTCGACGTGCATCACGGCAACGGGACGCAGGACGTGTTCGACGGCGACGCCTCGGTGCTCTACGCGTCGCTGCATCAGCGCGGCATCTATCCAGGAACCGGCGACCACGGTGAGGGCGACGCGACGACGATCAACGTCCCGATGTCGGCAGGCACCGGCGACGATGAATGGATCGACGCACTGGATCGACTCGTCGTGCCTTCCATCGAGAGCTTCCAGCCCGAGCTCGTGCTCGTCTCGGCCGGCTTCGACGCGCACGTCGATGAGGACATCTACCTCGTCGACACACGCGTGACCGACGACGGCTTCCGCGAGCTCGCGCGCCGCTGCGCATCGCTCGCGCCGCGGGTCGCCGCCGTGCTCGAAGGCGGATACAACCTCGCTACGCTTCCGCGTCTCGTCGCGGCCGCGCTCGAGGGCTTCACGAGCTGACGAGTCGCGCACGCGGTCAGCGACGTGCCGCGGCGAGTGCCTCGAGGGCCTCGCGCCGCGACGAGACGCCGAGCTTCCGCAACAGGCTCTTTACGTGCGAGCGCACCGTGTGCTCGGAGATGTACAGGCGTTTCGCGATCTCGTCGGTGCCGAGGTGCTCGTCGAGCAACAGCAGCACCTCGAGCTCGCGCGCGGAGAGCACGGCCGCGATCGAGTCCGGAACGCCGGTGCTTCGCGTTCCCTGGCGAACCTGGTCGAGCAGACGGCGCGCCACGACCCCTGACAGCGCGGCCTCGCCGTTCGCGACACCGCGAAGGAACTCGACGATCCGTTCAGGCGGCTCGCTCTTGAGCAGATAGCCTGCCGCTCCCGCCCGGATCGCCGCAAGCAGGTTCTCCTCCGTGCCGGAGGCGGTGAGCACGACAACCTCGCAACTCGGAGCCGCATCGCGCAACTGAGGGAGTGCGCGCAGGCCGTCGAGGCCGGGCATCGACAGGTCGAGCAGGATCAGCCCAGGTTGTAGGGCGCCTGCCTTGCGGATCGCCTCTTCGCCGTCCGCGGCCTCGCCGACGACGTCGAAGCCGTGCTGCTGCAGGAGCGCAGCCAGCGCGGACCGCGTGAGCGGATGGTCGTCGACGAGGAGAATTCGCTCTGCCATCGGGTCTCAACCCTTATCGGCGGCCTGCACTCTGCCGACAAGAGTGACCATGAGCCACGACGGCAGGGACGATTTCCAGGCATTCCTCTGGGGCCAGATCCTCCTCTTCGGCCTGCTTGGCGCCTCCGTTGCGCTCTTCGTCGTCCACCAGAACCTGCAAACCCAGTGGGACCTGCCGCAGCTTCGCCTCGTGCTGCAGACCATGGTCGCGCTCGCCGCCGGCCTGATCGCGGTCCTCGCCGGCATTCGCTTCTCGGTCGAGGGCCGCCGACTCGATCTCCTGCTCTCGACAGGCTTCTTCGTCGCCGCAGTCGCAGCAGCCGGCTTCTCGATCGCGCCGCTGCTCGGCGGGCGACCGATCCAACCCGCGGAGGGTTGGGCGGGAACCGTCGGCCGCCTGCTCGCATGGCTCCTGATCGCGATCGCGCCCTTCACGCGGGGACGAACGAAGCTCGGGAAGCGCGCCCTGCGCAACGTGTGCGCACTCGCGCTGATCGCGCTGGTCTGTTTCTGGGCGCTGCTCCACGCGCACGGCGACGGCCTGCCCGCGCTCTCCGTCGCCGGCTCCACCCGGATGTCGCTGTCGTTGACCGTCGCGCTCGCAGCGCAGGCACTGCTCAATTTGATCGCAGTGATCGGCTTCACCCTTCGCTTCGAGCGCTATGGAGAGGACCTCGACCGCTGGCTCGCGCTCGGATCGACGCTGATGCTGTTCGCGTCGATGACGTACCTGTTCACGCCCGTGCGTGGCTCCGGCTTCGTCTCGCAGGGCGATTTCCTGCGCGTCATCGCGTACGCAGTACTGATGGTCGGTGCGTGGCGCGCCATCCGTTTCGCCGAGTTCGGTCGAGCCGTCGCGGAGGAACGCGCACGCGTCGCGCGCGAGATCCACGACGGTCTTGCGCAGTACTTGTTCGCAGTCGCGACGCTCGCCACGATGCTCGAGTCGGGCGCACCGCAGGAAAAGACGATCGCCGACCTCCAGGAAGCGGCGGCAGCCGCGCAGCAGGAAGCGCGCTTCGCGGTGCTCGCGTTGTCTTCTGCTTCCGGCAACGCGCCGTTCGATGCAGCGCTGCGGCGGTACGTCGACTTCCTCACGGCCGACGGTGAGCTCGAGGTCGAGCTCGAGATCGACCCTTCCGTCAGACTCGCGCCCGACGAGCAGATCGAGGTCTTTCGCATCGTCCAGGAGGGCCTCGGGAACGTGCGGAAGCACGCGAACGCTTCACGCGCAGAAGTGCACATCGGTCAGCGGATCGACGGCGAACGCTTCGTGACGATCCGCGACGACGGTGAAGGGTTCGACGGCGAAGCAACGCTTGCGGGACAGGGCCTGAAGAACATCCGCGCCCGCGCCGGCAGCATCGAGGGCGGCCTCACCGTCACCTCGAAGCCCGGCATCGGAACCGCGCTCGAAGTCGTCCTGCGGACGTAGCGTTCCGCCGGCAGTCGCCGAGCCTACGCGGTGCCCGGCGCAGTGGGTGGCGGCCGTAGCACACCTTGGAGCTGCTCCACCTGCTGACGGATCAATGCCGTCGAGTACGAGAGCTGCTCCTCTCTCGGCGGCGGCGACGCGAGACGCATGGTTCGGTCCGACTCGAGGGTCTTCGCGAGCTCGTCGAGCCGCTCGCGCAGGCGGCCTGCGTCGACCCTCGCGGCATCGTTCGGGGCGCTCGCCTCGAGCGATCGCGCCTCTGCCGCGAGCGCCTCGATCTTCCCCGTGACGACCGAGCCGCTTGCGAGCACCTCGTCGACGGCAAGGAGACAGCGGCGTGAGAGATCCTCGTGCTTCGCCGTCCAACTGCGAGCTCCCGCGCTCTGGCGCCGCCAGACGACGATCCCGACGACGGCCGCTACAGCCAACCCGATGCCGAGGGCTATCCAGCCCCACGGCGTGCTGCTCGAGGAGGACGTCGTCGCAACGGCCACTGCCGTGGTGGTCGACGCGCTCGTCGTCGACTCGACGCTCGTCGTCGGAGGCGCGACGGTCGTGGTGGCGACCGTCGTCGTCTCGACTGTGGCCGTCGTCAGCGTGATCGGCGGCCTCGTCGTCGTCTCGGGAGTGGTCGTGGTCGTCTCGGTCGTCGTCGGCTCGGTCGGCTCGGTGGTCGATTCCGTCGTGGTCGGCAGCGCCACCGTCTGGGTCGGTGCGGTGGGAACCGTGACGCTCGGTCTCGTGGCGGTCACGCCCGTCCGCGTCGCGAGCGCGCTTCCTCCTCCGCCGCCGCAGCCTCCGAGAAGCGAGCCGGTGGCGGCGGCGACTGCGAGCACCGGGACAAGGCGCGCGACATCGCTCAGTGCCGCTCGACGATCGTCGCCGGCCATCGCAGAACCATAGCGCCGAGATGGAGAGAGCCCCGTCGCCGGGGCTCTCTCTTCAGCAGGCCTGTAAGCCGGATTCTGTCGAGGGTGACCATCTCTCTCGTGCAGCAACCCGGTCCCTCGGCGGGCCGCCTGAGAACGGGACCTGTTCGCCTTGCACCGGATGGGGTTTGGCGAGCCGCCGTGTCGCCACGACGCTGGTGGGCTCTTACCCCACCTTTTCACCCTTGCCTTCGGCGTCTCCGGAGAATCGCCGCCGGCGGTCTCCTTTCTGTGCCACTTTCCGTCGGCTTTCGCCGCCTGGGTCGCCCCAGCATCCTGCCCTGCGGTGTCCGGACTTTCCTCGAGCCGCTCGCGCGGCCCGCGGTCACCCGGCCTGCGTCCCGCAGTGTAGCTCCGCGGTCTCCGATCCGACCTCGCCGCGCAGCGTCGAGCTGCACTCCGGGCAGGTGATCATCCTGCCAGCGTGCAGGACGAACTCGCCGCAGACGAGACACTCGAGGCTCGCCCCGCGCAGGAGCGCGAGCAGCTCCTGCTCGAGCGTCCGGTGGATCGGAGCGACGGTGCTCACAGCTCCCGGAACACTCCAACCACGGTTCCGAGGACCGTGACCTGCGGTGCGTAGATCGGTTCCATCGAATCGTTCTCGGGCTGCAGGCGGACGCGTCCATCCTCGCGGAAGAATCGCTTGACCGTCGCCTCGTCGTGGGACTCGTCGTCTCCCGCGAGCGCCACCACGATCTCGCCGTTGCGCGCGTCCTGCGCGCGTCGGACGACGAGCAGATCGCCGTCGAGAATGCCGGCGTTGATCATCGACTCACCCCGGACTCGGAGGATGAAGTCTCCTCGAAGCCGATCGGGAACGGCGATGTGGTCCTCGATGTTCTCCTCGGCGAGCAGCGGACCGCCTGCCGCGATTTGACCGACGAGCGGCAGCTTCGCCACGTCAGCAATGCGCTCGCCCTGTCCGTCTCGACGTTCGCGACCGACGAGCTCGAGGGCACGGGGCTTCGTCGGATCGCGCTTGAGCAAGCCGGCGCGCTCGAGATTGGCAAGGTGGGCATGGACCGTCGAGGGCGACGCGAGACCGACGGCCTCGCCGATCTCCCGGACGGTCGGCGGATAGCCGTGGCGATCGACGTACTCGACGAGGAAGTCCCAGATCTCCTGTTGGCGTCCGGTCAGCATCGTGCCTCCCGAGGTCGGTGGTCGAACGTGTGTTCGCCGACAGGGTAGGGACTTCTGCGGACGGCGTCAAGGGAGGCAACGACCGACCGGAGCCGCTGCCGTGCGATGCGCTGGAGAGGACTTGAACCTCCACGGCCTGTTAAGGCCACTAGGCCCTCAACCTAGCGCGTCTACCAATTCCGCCACCAGCGCCTGAGAGCGGAGCGCATTCTAGCCGCGGACCCTCGCCACGCTCCGGCTAGTGTCCTGCTCGTGCGTGACCTCTGCGCAACCGCCGTCGACGCGGCGGTCACGGCCGGTGCGACGTACGTCGACGCACGCGCGGTGATCGTTCGCCACCAGTCGGTCACGACGAAGAACGGACGAGTCGACGGGCTGACCGACTCGGAGAGCGAGGGGATCGGCGTACGCGTACTCGTCGGCGGCGCCTGGGGCTTCGCGTGCGACCGGCGCCTCGACGCGGAGGGGGCGCGCGCGGCAGCGGTCCGCGCGTACGAGTTCGCACGCGCGACCGGCACCGTGAGTAGGCGTGCGCTCGCTCCCGTCGAGGCGCAGACGGCGACGTATCGCACGCCCCTCGAGCGCGACCCGTTCGAGGTGTCGATCGCCGACAAGGTGGCGCACTGCCTCCTCGCCGACGACGCGTTGAAGGGGGCCGACGTCGTCCTCCGCCAGGCGATGGTGCGCGCGCGGCGCGAGCACAAGGTCTTCCTCTCCTCGGACGGCGTCGAGGTCGAGCAGGAGCTGATCGAATGCGGCGGCGGGATCGACTGCGCAGCCGCACGGGACGGCGTGTTCCAGCTGCGCAGCTTCCCGAGCGCGCACGTCGGGTCGAGCGAACAGGGCGGCTGGGAGGTGGTCGAGCGGCTCGGGCTCGCCCGCGAAGCGCCGCGCGTCGCCGAGCAGGCGGCGGCGCTCCTGCGCGCGCCCGTCTGCCCCGAGCGCGTGACGACGCTCGTCATCGACGGTGACCAGGCCGCGCTGCAGGTGCACGAATCGGTCGGACATCCGACCGAGCTCGACCGGATCTACGGCACCGAGGCCTCGTATGCGGGCACGAGCTTCCTGAAGCCCGGCGATCTCGGCTCGCTCCGCTACGGCTCGGAGCAGATGAACGTCACGGCGGATCCAACGACGGCAGGGGGGCTCGGCACGTTCGCGTTCGACGACGAGGGCGTGCCTGCACGCCGGCAACCGGTCGTCGAGCGCGGGGTGCTGACCGGCTTTCTCACGTCACGCGAGACGGCTGCACGGATCGGCACCGGTGCCGGCGGATCGATGCGCGCGGAGAGCTGGAACCGGATGCCGCTCGTCCGCATGACGAATCTCCACCTCGAGCCGGACGAGGGCTCGCTCGACGATCTCCTCGCGGACGTCGACGACGGCGTCTACATGGAGACGAACAAGAGCTGGTCGATCGACGACAAGCGTCTCAACTTCCAGTTCGGGACGCAGATCGCCTGGGAGATCAAGAAGGGCAAGCTCGGCCGGATGCTGCGCGACGCGACGTACACCGGGATCACGCCCGAGTTCTGGGGGAGGCTTGACGCCGTCGCCGGCCGCGACGCGTGGCGGCTCTACGGGCTGACGAACTGCGGGAAGGGCCAGCCCGGCCAGGGAGCGCACGTCTCGCACGGAGCCGTACCTGCGCGCTTCCGCGACGTCCACGTGGGCGTGTCGGCGTGACCGCGGCCGAGGCCGCGCGCGCGGCCCTCGCGGCCGCCGACTGCGAAGCGGAGGCGGTCGCGCACGCCGAGAGGTCCGGGCTCGTCCGGTTCGCGGGCTCGGAGGTGCACCAGCCGACGCTGATCGACAACCTCGAGGTGACGCTGCGCGTCGTCGACGACCGGTGCGTCGGGGTGGCCACGACGAATCGCGTCGACGCTGACGGACTGGCCGCGGTCGCCGCACGTGCACGGGCCGCTGCGGCGAATGCGCCGGTCGATCCCGACTTCCCGGGCCTCGCGGAGCCTGCACCCGTTCCTGAGGTCGAGGGCCTCGACGAGCGCACGGCCGGACTCGGGCCGGACGACCAGGCACGCCTCGCGAGCGAGGCGATCGCCGCGGCCGATCTGCCTGTCTACGGCTTCTTCACGAGCGCCGTCTCGGAGCTCGCTGTCGCCTCGTCGACGGGCGTGGACGTCTCGCAGCGCGTGACGGACGCCGTCGCGCTGGTCGTAGCCGCCGACGAGACCGGCTCCGGCTACGCCGAGGCGACGGCGTGGCAGGCGGACGAGATCGATCCGGGAGCCGTGGCTCGCGAGGCGGCAGAGAAGGCGAACCGCACACGGAACGCCGAGGCAGTCGAGCCCGGCTCCTACGCAGCGGTGCTCGAGCCGTACGCGCTCGCCGAGCTCCTCCAGTACTTCGCCTTCGACTCGCTCGGCGGGCTCGGGCTGCTGGAAGAACGCAGCTACCTCTCGGGACGGATCGGCACGACCGTCTTCGACGAGCAGATCACGCTGAGCGACGACCCGCTCAACCCGAATGGCCTGCCGCGGGCGTTCGACTTCGAAGGAGTGCCGAAGCGACGCGTCGAGCTCGTGTCGTCGGGTGTTGCGCGCGGCGTCGTCTGGGACCGAGCGACCGCGAACCGTTCGCGAAACGGGGTGCAGACAACCGGACACGCGCCTCCCGCGGGTGAGGGCGAGCTCGGTCCGATGGCGACCGCGCTCTCGCTCACCGGAGGCGACGCCGAGTCGACCGACGAGCTGGCAGAGCGCATCGGCGACGGGCTCTACATCACGCGTCTCCACTACCTCGGCGTCGTCGACCCGCGCGAGGGTGTCGTCACCGGAACGACGCGAGACGGCACGTTCCTCGTCCGAGACGGGAAGATCGCCGGGCCGCTCGTGAACCTACGCTTCACCGTCTCGGTGCCGGAGGTCCTGCGCGACGTGCACGGACTGACGCGCGACGTCTCGCTCGTGAACGCCAGCCAGTTCTACGGTCCGCGCTACGTGTACGGCGCGCGCGTGCCTGCGCTCGCGACGTCGCGGTTCCACATCACGGGCATCGGCGGCGCGCCCGGGATCTAGCGCGCGACGCGCGTGTAGTCGACGTCGCCGAGGACGCTCTCCTGCCAACCCGAGAGCGACGGCGACACGAGCCGTGCGTCTGCAACCCAGGCGATGGGGATGATCGTCGCGTCGCGTCGCAGGTTGGCGTCGACGTGGTCGAAGTCGGGTTGCTGGTCGACCGAGCCGAGGCTCGCCGGCAGTCCGAGCGCGCCGAGCAGCGCCTCGTCCTGCGGATAGACGGCGAGGACCCGGCGGAAGCTCGCATCCGCAGGCGCCCCTTGCGGGACCAGTTGCGGCCCGAGCCCGACCTCCCGCCACTGGCCGAGCAGTAGCCCGGCGCCGTAGTGGAGCGTGGGGTCGTTCGGCACCGCGATCCTCACGCGCATGCTCGGGAGCGACGGAACCTCTCCGACCGCGCGTCGGAACGCGGCCGGATCCTGCTTCGGCGGCGTGCCGACGAGCCCGAGCGCGGCCGTGGCGCCGTCCTCCGCGACGAGCGCCTGGTAGTCGTCGCGGTTCGCCGTCTGCCAGTAGACGCGACGCACGCGAAGCGGCACCGCGCCGGGGCGGAAGACGACGAGGTCCTGGGCGAGCAGCGGCCGGACGCGCAGCTCGTGCGTGTACGCGCGAAAGCGTCCGATGTCGCCCAGCGGAACCGGCGCTTCGTCGACGACGCCGTTGCGATAGGCGCGCAGCGCGGCCTCGCCCGCGAGGTGGCGGAAGACCAGCGTCTTGCCGAGTCCGCGTAGCTCGACGAGGCCGCGCGTCGCACGAACGACGTGGAATGGGCCGGGCACGCCTGGCGGCGCAGCCGCGACGGCAGTCATCGCGTACGGGAACCTGCGCCACGGCTCCCGCAGACGCACCTCGACGACGCCGGTTGCCGGGACGCCGATGCTCCGGGCGGAGGAGAAGATCCAGTTCGCCGGCGATGCGCGCAGCCGCCCGACTCGGCGCAACTCGGCCGCGATCGCGGCGGCAGAGCGACAGCCGGTGAAGCGCCAGGTCCGGTAGCCGCTCGCGGAGCTCCAGCCGGTGCACAGGCCGGGTACGACGCGACCCGAGGCGTCGACCTGCAAAGGCGTCGAGTAGACCGCGCGCGCGAGCGTCGTCTCGTCGCGGTTCGCCGCGAGCGCAGGGTCGAGCGGCCAGCGCAGATCGGCGAGCGCGATTCGGATCGAAGACGCGGGACCTGCACGCAGCTGGAACCTCGGCGTCGCCGTGGCGTGCGAGCCGCAGCCCGCGACGACGAGCGCCGCGACTACAAGTAGTGGAAGAGCGCGACGCAGTTGGCGGCGAAGAGGATCGCGATCACGACGGTGAGCCGCGTCAGGTTCCGCTCGACGATGTGCGTACCGCCCTGCGACGCCGGGGTGTAGCCCATCCCGCCGAGGCCTGCGTCCCGACCCGAGTGCATGAGGATCAGACCGCAGAGCGCGATCGAGAGCAACACCTGCAGGACCGCGAGAAACGGGAGCATCGCCGCGCCAGGGTAGCAAGGGGCATCACGCTACTCCGCGCGCGTCCGAGCAGGCTCGCGAGAGGGCGTTGTTACCCTCCGGACGTGGAGCCCGAGGACGCACGTGCACGCATCCAGAAGCTGCTCGTGACCGGGGACAACCGCCTGAAGCAGGGCGTCGATCCCGCGAAGGCGCGAGAGAGCTACGAGCAGGCGCTCGCGGCGGCGCGTGAGGCCGGGCTCGAGGAATCGATCCGTCCCCTCGTCGAGATCAGGCTGGCCGACCTGCGGCGGCTCGCAAGAGAATCGCCTCCACCGTCTCCGCCTGCCGCCTGACGTCGAAGCGCTCCGCCGCAGCGCGCGCCGCGGAATTCGGGCAGGGGAACGTGGCTGCTGCCCGCAAAGCTGCTTCAATCGCGCGCTCGTCCGCCGGGTCGACGAGCAGCCCGGCATCGGAGGCGACGATCTCCGGCGCGCCGCCGATCCTCGTCGCCACCACCGTTCGCGCACTCGCCATCGCCTCGAGGAGCGCCTGGCCGAGCGGCTCGATCAGGCTCGGCTGGCACACGACCCGAGCAGCCGCGATCCTGCCGGCCACCTCGTCGTGCGGGACCGTGCCGACGAGCTCGATCCGCTGCCGCCCTTCGAGCTGCGCCCGAAGCGGACCGTCGCCGACGAACGTCAGCGTTCCGTCGCCCAGGCGCTCGAACGCGGTCGCCAGGCGCAGCACGTTCTTCCTCTGCGTCAACGAGCCGATGCAGAGGAACCGGATTTCGCCGTCGGGCGCCGGTGACGGAACGAAGCGCTCGAGATCGACGCCGGACGGCACGACCTCCGTCTTGCCGCGCGCCTCGGGCACCTTCGCCTCGAGCTCCCGGCGCAGGTAGTCGGACACGGCGATCAGCGCGACCGCACGTCGCGCGACGAGCCGCGTCGCCGAGCGGACGCCGGGGTACGCACCGACGTTGCGGACGTCGCGCCCGTGCGCGGTCGCAACGAGCGGCGCGCGCCCGGCGAGCGCCGCGATCAGACCCGTCGGGACGAGGAAGTGCGCGTAGACGACGTCAGGGCGAAACGCGCGTGCGCGCGTCAGCGTTCGCTGCGCGAGCTCGAGATACCGTCGTCGGCCGCCGCTGCGTCGGTCGAGCACCGCGCGCTCGATCACGTGTCCACGGGCGACGAGCGCGGACTCCAGGTCGCGGACGAACACGCCGAGGTCCGGGTCGTCCGGGCCGGGATAGAGCTGCGAGACGAGCAGGATCCGCACAGCCGGAGCTTGCCCGACGCACGCGCGAGCCGGAAGGAGACCGTGCGGCGCGCCGCTAGACTCACCCGCGTGGTGTAGCGCGTCGTCGAACCAGCCCAGACGAGTTCCGTCCCCGGAGGAGGTTCCGACCGTTGCCTGATCCCGTCATCGGCGTCGATCGCCTGACGAAGGTCTTCAAGGTTCCCGAGCGCGAAGCAGGGCTGGGAGCGGCGTTGCGCGGTCTCGTCGCACGGACGTGGAGGGAAGTCCGCGCGGTCGAAGCCGTCTCGTTCGAGATCGGGGCCGGAGAAGTCGTCGGCTTCTTGGGCCCGAACGGCGCCGGCAAGACGACGACGCTGAAGATGCTCTCCGGGCTGCTGCACCCGACGGGTGGAGACGCACGCGTGCTCGGCTTCACGCCGCACCGGCGCGAGCGTGAGCTGCTGCGGCAGATCACACTCGTGATGGGGAACCGGAACCAGCTCCAGTGGGACCTCCCGGCGCTCGACTCGTTCGAGCTGAACCGGGCGATCTACCGGCTGCCCCGCGAGGACTTCGTCGAGACGCGTGACGAGCTCGTGGAACTGCTCGACGTCGGCGATCTCGTCCGCAAGCCGGTCCGCAACCTCTCCCTCGGTGAACGGATGAAGGTCGAGATCGTCGGCGCGCTCCTGCACCGGCCGCGCGTCCTCTTCCTCGACGAGCCGACGATCGGGCTCGACGTGACGATGCAGAAGCGGATCCGGAGCTTCCTCGCCGAGTACAACGTCCGCCACGGGGCGACGGTCCTGCTCACGAGCCACTACATGGCCGACGTGGAGGCGCTCTGTCGGCGCGTGATCGTCGTCCACCACGGACGGATCCTGTTCGACGGCCCCCTCGCCGCTCTCGCGGAGCAGTTCGCGGCACACAAGACGATCGAGGTCGACCTCGCGAACGGTGCAGCCGACCTCAGCGCATACGGCGAGGTCCTCGGGCGCGACGGCGACCGCGTGACGCTGCGCGTGCCGAAGGCCGACACCCCGCGCGTGACGGCTCGGCTGCTCGCGGAGCAGGAGGTTGCCGACCTGACGGTCGAGGACCCGCCGATCGAGGACGTGATCGAGCTCGTGTTCGCGAGCAAGGACCCGGAATGAGTGCCGTCACCCGCGCGGCCGGCGACCCGACCGTCACTGCCCGGGAGCCCAGGCTGCGCGCGCTCGCGGCCTTCTACCTCGCGACCATGCGCGCCGCGATCCAGACGCAGCTCCAGTACCGCGTCGCCAACTACTTCTACATGCTCGGGATGGTCGCCGAGCCCGTGATCTACCTCGTCGTCTGGTCGTCGATCGCGGACTCGAGCGGCGGCACGGTCGACGGGCTCACCGCGGGTCAGCTCGCCGCGTACTACATCGTCTGGACGCTCGTCCGCAACATGAACATCGTCTTCGGCGCGCCGTTCTGGGAGTTTCGGATCCGCGAGGGCCAGCTCAGCGGCCAGCTGCTCCGACCGCTGCACCCGCTCCACTACGACGTCGCATACTTCGCGGGCTGGAAGATCGTCGTGATCGGGCTCTGGATCCCGATCGCGATCGTTCTCTCGGCACTCTTCCACCCGGACCTGCATCCGACGGCGCTCGAGATCGCGGTCTTCTGCGTCGCGATCTGGGGCGCGTACCTCGTCCGCACGATGTTCCAGTCGACGATCGGGATGCTGAACTTCTGGACGACACGCGGCGGTGCGATGTTCGACCTGTACATGACCCTCGAGCTGCTGCTCTCGGGACGACTCGTTCCCTTGCAGCTCATGCCCGGCTGGGTCCAGACGCTCGCGACCTTCCTGCCCTTCAAGTGGACGTTCTACTTCCCGATCGAGTCGCTCGTCGGCGACATGTCGACCCGCTCGCTCCTGCTCGGGCTCGCAGCGCAGGCCCTCTGGGTCGGAATCGGGCTCCTGCTCTTCCGGCTCGCGTGGCGCTCCGCGATCAAGCGTTTCTCGGCGGTGGGCGGGTGAGCGCGCTCAGGCTCACCTGGCTCTACCTCAAGGTCGGCGTGCTCAACGACCTGCAGTACCGCGTCAACTTCCTCGTCCAGCTCGTCCAGGCGCTGCTCCAGGTCGCGACTGGTCTGATCGTCCTGAAGCTCGTCTACTCCCACACGACCGAGCTGAACGGGTGGAGCGAGCCCGAGATGTTGACCCTGCTCGGCGTTCAGATCCTGCTCGGCGGCGTGATCCACACGTTCGTGCAGCCGAACATGGAGCGACTGATGGACGACGTGCAGCAGGGCACGCTCGACTACGCGCTCACCAAGCCCGCGGACTCGCAGCTGCTCGTGAGCGTGCGCCAGTGCAACATCTGGCAGCTCGTCGAGGTGATCTCGGGCGTGATCGTCATGGGAGTCGGGATCAGCAGGCTCCAGAGCTCGATCGGAGCGACGGACGCGCTCGCGTTCGCCATCGGGCTCGCGACCGGCGGCGTGCTCGTCTACTGCTTCTGGCTCGTGATCACGACCGGCGCGTTCTGGGTGGTGCGGATGGAGAACGTGCTCGAGCTGTTCGAGGGCATCTATCAGACCGGCCGCTGGCCGGTCGGCGTCTACCCGGGGTGGATGCGGTTCAGCGTGACGTTCCTCGTGCCGATCGCGTTCGCGGTCACGGTGCCCGCACAGGCCCTCACCTCCCGGCTCCACGGCGGGACGCTCCTCCTCTCCCTCGTCTTCGCGGTCGCAGTCTTCGCCTTCACGCGCTGGTTCTGGCACGTAGGCATGCGCCGCTACTCCGGCGCGAGCGCGTAGACCGTCGCGACTATCGTCTTCAGACGTGCGTTCTCGGGAGGACCGCCTTCGACTCGGTCAGGTCTTCGACGGCGTCGCCGAGGACTACGACGCGGTTCGTCCGGGCTACCCGCCGGACCTCGTCGACGCCGCGCTGGCACGTGGTGCGCTCGAGGCCGGCGCGCACGTGCTGGAGATCGGCGCCGGTACCGGGAAGCTCACCGAGCTGCTGGCCATGCGCGGCCTGGAGGTCGACGCCGTCGACCCGGGGCCGAACATGCTCGCGGCGGCCCGAAGGCGCGTCGCGGACGACGCAAGGGTTCGGTTCCTGCTCGGCCGGTTCGAGGAGGTCGACCTGGTGCCCGGTGCGTACGACGCCGTCTTCTCTGCAACGGCCTTCCACTGGGTCGACCCGGCCGTCGGATGGCGGAAGACCGCATCGCTCCTCCGGCCGGACGGCCTGCTCGCGCTGCTCTCACACCGCTTCCTCCCCGACGAGGGCTCGAGCGGCGCCGACGCCGAGTTCCGCGAGTTGCTCCGCCGGTACGTCCCCGACGCCGTGGACGAGATCCCTCCGCGACAGAGC